>NZ_SJPF01000003.1:0-350233 GCF_007859755.1 Blastopirellula retiformator
GGTTGATGCTGCGCGGATGGAAAATGGAACGGCAGCTTGCACGGTCCAGCAGCGGGGCGAAAATGCGTGAAGAGTTCGCGGCGGGATCAAATCTGTTTATGCCGACTGGGCGTGCCGAACAGTATTGGGTCAGGACTCTTTGTGTCAACCAGGCGCTACCTTCTTCGGCCTGCCGCGGGGGTGGAGGGTGGAATCTAGGTTCAGGCGGCGGGCAATGGACTGGGTCCAATCGGGATCGCCGAAGGGGGAGCCTCGGCGGATCGCGTGGCGGACGGCGTCGACTTCTGTCTTGGACATCGCCTGATTGACTCGGTCTTTCCAATGACTAGGTCGGGCGATCGGCCACGGCGTCAGGAGATCGGGCTTTCGCCGCGGCTTGGCCAACCAACGGGCGAGCGATCCCCATTTCCAGTCTTCGGCCAAAGTTACCAGGCCAGCCTGCCGGGCATTGCGTTCGACATAACGACATACGACCAGAAAATGCCCGTCGTCTTGCACCGGAAAAATCTTGAACCGCCCTTGATAGATGTGCCCTTTGCCGGAAGTGTGGCGGTGCGCGTGTCGGCGCATCGTGTGCGTCAGGGTGACCCACCGCAGCAAATCGCTCATGCCACAGTCAGCGTGGGACGGACGACCAAATGCCAATGGTTGGGCATCAGTTGGTAGGCTAAAATTTGACACGGGTACCGCGACAGCCCCTCGGCCAAAATACGCTCGAACGCATCGAAATCGTCCGGCGTATCGAAGATCGCCGCCCGAGAGTTGCCTCGATTCAAGGCATGATAAATGCCGCCCGCTTCGTCGGCTCGCTTTGGTCTACCCATGACAGCAGGGTATCATGTGCTGGCGGAGGAAAAAAGAGTCCTGACACCTTTTTTCCACGAGATTTTGAACCGCAGATGGGCGCAGATGACCGCAGATAAGAAAGTAACGTGAAGGGTTGAGGGAGTTTGGTTCGCGGCAGGGTGGGCCGGTTGGTGATTGCTGGCCGCATTCCCTCGGCTTGCGCACTCGCACTTAGTGTGGGTGGTTCCTTCCGCTTTCCGCTTTGGTTCGGGCTCGCTTTGCGAAGCTTTCTTCACGTTGGGGGCTCTTTTCTTGTGCCCTCGGTCTCGGGTGCTATAGTTCAGCCGAGCGGGTTCTGTTGCAGCGATTGAGCCTGATTTGCGGTGTGGGACTTGGGGCGGCGAGGGAACTGGGTGATGACGACTTCGGCGGAGGTTGCCGACAGCGGCAAGACGGTTCAGCAGTATATCGACGAGGCGCCGATCTGGTCGGACGGGACCGCGACGGCGACCACGCCGCTGACGCCGATGCAGTGGCGGATCTGGTGGTTGGCGGCCGCCGGCAAGTTCTTTGAAGGGCTGGTCGTCTTTATGACCGGCGTCGCGCTGCCGCTGCTGGCGGCGCAGTTTGAATTGGGGCCGGCCGCGCATGGCGTGGTCGGCGCGGCGTCTCTATTGGGGATCTTGATCGGGGCGACCGCTTTGGGCGGGCTGGCCGATCGATTCGGCCGCAAGCCGATCTTCATTTTAGAGATGGCGATCTTCACCGCGTTTCTGGTGGGTGTGGCGCTGAGCCCGAACTTTTGGGTGCTGGTCGTTTGCCTGTTTGGGCTGGGCGTGGCGCTGGGGTGCGACTATCCGACGGCTCACCTGGTGATTTCGGAATGCATGCCGAGCAATAGCCGCGGCAAGTTTGTGCTGGGCGCCTTTGGCTTTCAAGCGATCGGGGCGCTGGCCGGCGCCGGCATCGGCTTTTTGATTTTGTATGAGAACCCGCACTTGGACGCGTGGCGATGGATGTACGCGACGGCGATCGTGCCGGCGGTGATTGTGACCGTGGCTCGGCTGACGATCACCGAAAGCGCCCATTGGCTGTTTGCCCGGGGGAAGGTGGAAGCGGCCGAGCGGGAGACGCTGCGGCTATTGGCCCGGACGCCAGCGTATCCGAAAGAGGTGGCGCTCGACTTGGCGAAAGAACAGGCCGAGTTCGCCGAGTTGGAACAGGCGGAACGGGGCGGCGGCTACGCCGAGCTGTTTGCGGCGAAGAACCGCCGGGCAACGATTTTGACGTCGGTTCCTTGGTTCTTGCAGGACCTCAGCACCTACGGCATCGGGATCTTTACGCCGACGATTTTGGCGGCGGCGGTTGGCTCGCAGAAGGAACATGCGACCAAGGTGGCCGATATCGTGCTGAACGACATGACGGCCGCCAAGGGGGCCGCGGTGATCGACTTGCTGTTGATCGTGGGAATTGTGGCGGCGGCGCTGTTGGCCGATCGGGTCGGGCGAATCAAGCTGCAGATCTTCGGCTTTGTCGGCTGTGCGGGCGGGCTGTTTCTGGCGTCGCTGTCGGTCGACATGGGTGATCCGACGCGGCTCTACCTGATCTTCGCAGGCTTCATGACGTTCAGCTTTATGACCAACCTGGGGCCGAACGCGCAGACTTACCTGATCGCCGGCGAAGTCTTTCCGACCCACATCCGCGGCAAAGGCGCTGGGCTGTCGGCGTCGTTCGCCAAGATCGGCGCGGTGCTGACGGCGTTTCTGTTTCCGATCCTATTGGCCGACATCGGCGTGCGATGGTTGCTGTATATCTTGATCGCGGCGTCGCTGCTGGGCGCGATCGTCACCTGGCTGACCCGCATCGAAACGGCCGGGGTGAATTTGGAAGAGATTGGGAAGTGAGCGAGCGCCACGCTTGAATGTAGGGTGGTGATCGGCAACGAGAACGAGAGAGGCTTACTTGCCGACAGTGCGGGCGACTTTGAAGCGAAAGCGTTAGTCGTCGCCCGTGCCGAGCTTTTCGTCGGGGCCGAGCAGTCCCATCACGACGATCAGTACCGGGCCGAACGGGCTAGCTGCCTGTTGAAAAATGCCATCGTGGCATTTTCCAACCTCGCCAGGCTCAGAGCGTAGCTCTTCGCGGCTCGCAAAATAACGACTTACGTCGCTATTTTGGGATCGCATCCCTGCGATCCAGCAGCCCGTTGAGAAAATCAACGGACTGCTAGAGCTAGTTTGCCGCCGGGGCGGCAGGTCGGCCGGTGGGCGGCGCCGGAGCCGCGGCATCCGGGCGGGCGAGAGTGGCTGTGCCGCCGTGTCGGAGGTGGCCTGGGTCGAGGTATCGCGATTGCTCAGCGGGGGAGAAGCGGCGGTTTGACTGGCGTCAACCGTCTCCATCTGCCATCGGCCGAGACCTTGGTCTCCGGCGGCACTTCCTGGTCGGGTCCCAGCGACATGGTCGCTCGCATTTTGGACATGAAAAATAGTTCTTTGTGGTCGAGGTCGAATACCCCGAGAGAACCGCATGAATGTAGGTACTGTTCAGGGGTCATTCAACGTGAAATCGGAGATTCATTACTTGGCGCAATTCGCTCCGTCAGCCGGCCGCCAAGTTGGTGGATGTCGCCGTAATCCGGGCTAGCAAGTGGTCATGCCAAGTCGGCTGGGCGCGACACTTCGTCTTATCGCCGCCTATCCGCCCAGTCTGCGGACCGCGGCGGCGACGCCGAGGGCGACCTCGGTCATCCGCTCGTAGTCGAGCGTGTCGGGCGTGTCGGTCATTTGGTGATAGTTGGGATTGCGCAAAAAGCTGGTGTCGGTCAGCATCAGCGCCGGGTAGCCTTGGTCCCAGAACGAACTGTTATCGCTGCGGCGGATCTCGTGGATCTTCTCCGGCAGATTGAGCGACCAGAGTGGCAGCTGGGAGCCTTGTTTGAAGCCGCGGCGGAACTGCCAGTTCAGCTTCCAACTGCTCAGATTGCCGACCGCCGCCAGGAAGTTTCCGACTGTCGGAAAGAGCGGGTGAAAGATCTTGGGCATCGTGTCGGGGATTTTTTGCGAGTTGGGATCGTCCCGAAAGTAACCGACCATCTCTAGGCAAAGCATGCCGAGGATCTGCTCGTTGGCCGCGCGGGCCGTTCGCGCATGGTGCTGACTGCCCATCGCGCCCAGGTTGAAATAGGGCGCCTCTTCGCAGGCGAACGCCACATACCGCAGCGTCCGCCGCGGCGCGTGAGCTTTCAACAGTCGCGCCACTTCCAGCATCACCGCCACCGCCGAGGCGTTGTCGTCCGCGCCTGGCGTATAGGGCGTTGAGTCATAGTGGGCGCCAAGCAGGATGATCTGCTCCGGACGCTGGCTGCCGCTGGTTTCGACGATCAAGTTGGTCGCTTCCCCCTCGCCGGCGTCGTAGGTCTGCTGCCGCACCTGATAGCCCATCTCGATCCATTGCTGCGTGATGTAACCAATCGTCGACGTCAGGGCCGCCGGATGACGCAGGGTGCGAATGCCGATCAGATTGGCCAGGCAATCGACATGCTTGGTCAGACGCGCGGCGATAGCGGCATTGTCGATTGTCGATTCGTTGGCTTGTCGCATTGCGCATGAACCAGTTGATGGCGAATTGTCGATTTCTTGCCCGCATAAATCGGCTACGGCAGGCGAGTTGATTTCTTTTTACCCGTTATCGCGTTCGTTTTCGCGTAGTAGAAACAAGAACGTCCCTTCGCGGGTAAGCTTTTCGCCCCCCTGCTCTTCAATTTGGGAGACTCTCATGCCCCGTTTGCAAACTGCGCTTTGGATTGGCGCTTGTTTTTCCGTTCTGTTTTTCACGCGATCGAGCGTCGCTGAGCCGCCGACGGCTGAAGAGTCGCTGGTCAGCTATGACCTGGCGAGCGGCAAAGCGGCGCTGGAAGATTACCTGGCCGAAAACGAAGGGGACGCTTCGCAGCGGTTCGGCCTGGGGGTGGTGCAGTTCGCCAGCGCCGTCGAGACGATGTCGCAGTCGTTCTACGAATGCGGCGTGCGCGACCATCGCCAGCAGATTCCCTTTCTGCGGATCGTCGCTGCAGAAAATCCAAATCCCAAAGCGACTAGCTATCAGGACGTCCGCAACATCTTGCAGCGTTTTGTCGACGACCTGGCGGTGGCGGAACAAACGCTGGCCAAAGTCGATGACAAAGAGGTGAAGCTGCCGCTGCCGCTGTTTCAGATTCGCTTGGATCTCAACGGCGATGGAACGACCACCGAAGCCGAGACGCTCGCGGGCGTCGCGATGCACTTGCGGATGATCGAAAATGTGCCTGGCAACGCCGGCGTCGATCGCCCCTACGAAACGGTCGTTGCGTTCGACTACGCCGATTGTCTCTGGCTGCGGGGCTACTGTCATCTATTGAGCGGCTTGGCCGAAACGTGGCTGGCCTATGACATGCAACAACTGCATGATCGGGCTGGCTACGTCCTATTCGAGAAGATCGATTCGCCGCACGCGTATCTGGGAGAGGCGAAGAAAACGTTTCCGATCAGCGGTGTCGACATTATCGATGTGGTGGCGTTGATTCATTTGATCAACTTTCCGGTGAAAGAGCCGGCCAAGCTGAAAGACGCCCACGCTCACTTCCTGCAGGTGATTTCGCTCAGCCGACGCACCTGGGATACGATCGAAGCGGAGACCGATGACGATCGGGAGTGGATCCCGAGCCCTAAGCAATCGTCTCCAGTTTCTCGGGTACGGACGACGCCAGAGATGGTGACCACTTGGCGCGAGTTTTTAGACGAACTGGAAGCGATCTTGCAGGGAGAAAAACTGGCGCCCCATCCGCGGATTGTCGACGGCCGCGGCATCAATGTGAAGAAGGTTTTCTTCGAACCGCAACCGTTTGACTTGGTGATGTGGGTGCAAGGGAGCGGCGCGACGCCGTTTCTGGAAAAAGGGCCGATCACCGATCAGGCGTTCTGGAGTCGCATCAACCGCGCCTTCAACGGGCAGTTCATGAGCTTCGCCGTCTGGTACAACTAGTCGGCTACTTCGCCGGCGGCTCGGCCAGCTTAGGATAGACCGCCACCCGCTTCGCCCAGGCGTTCCACTGCTGCGCCAGCTCCTTCACCTTATCGGGGTTGTCGGCGGCCAGGTTGTTGGTTTCGGTCCGATCGGCGGCGATGTTGTACAGTTCCCAGTTTTCGGGACGCACGCCGCGCGGCCGGGCGACGTTCCGACCAACCAGCTTCCAGTCGCCGGAGCGAATCGATGCATTGTTCTCATGCTCGATGCAGAGTGGTTGCTGGCGGTAGAGCGACTTGCCGGTCATCGCCGATCGCAGCGACACGCCATCGAGCGGATGAATCTTCCGCCCGTCGTATTCGGCTGGATAGGTGGCGCCGGCGACATCCAGGATCGTCGGCATTACGTCGATCAGATGGGCCGGTTCGGCGTACCAATCTTGTTGCGCCGCGATCTTGGCAGGCCACCGCATGAAGAACGGCGTGGCGGTTCCTCCTTCATGATTGAAGTGCTTGTAGAGTCGGAACGGCGTATTGCTGGCGTTGGCCCACGCTTCGCCATAGCCATGGAAGTATTGGCGGTTGCGTTGTTCGATATTGCGGAACTGACCGCCGCCGAGGACGCCCCCTTCCTGGCAGCCGCCGTTGTCCGACAGGAACAGGATCAGCGTGTCATCTTCGATCCCAGATTCCTTCAGGTAGCTCATTAGCTTGCCGACGTTTTGATCGACGCGATCAATCATCGCCGCGTAGACCGCCATCTTTAGATCCATCTCGTCTTGCTTGTCGGCGTCCAGTTCGTCCCAGGCCGGGATCTTCGGCGTGCGGGGCGAAAGCTCAAGATTGGCCGAGATTAGTCCCAGTTCCTTTTGCTTGGCGAGCCGTTGCTCGCGCAGTTTGTCCCAGCCGATCTTGTACTTGCCGCGGTACTTGGCGATATCTTCCTCAAACGCTTGGATCGGCCAGTGGGGCGCGGTGTAGGCGAGGTAGAGGAACATCGGCCGCTTGGCGCCCGCTTGCTCTTCTTTGAGGAATTGAATCGCATAGTCGGTGAACGCGTCGGTGGTGTAGAACTGCTGATCGGTCGTGCTTTCCAGTTTTTCGATCGGCTCGTTCCCCAGCGACATGCCGCGATCACCGCCGGGATAGAAGTGGAGCGTCGCGCCAGAGACGCAGCCGAAGTATTTCTCAAACCCGCGCTGCAGCGGCCAACGGCTCTCGTCGTTTTCGCCCAGGTGCCACTTGCCCGACATCAGCGTGGCGTACCCCTGGTCTTTCAGCGCTTCGGCGATCGTGACGCAGTTGTCGTTCAAGAAGCCTTGATAGGCGGGCGACTTGCCGGCGCCATAATTCATTTCGCCGGGCGACTCGGTCATGTGACCGACGCCGGTTTGATGCGGCTGCAGCCCGGTCATCAAGGTCGCACGAGTCGGGCAGCAGCGACCATTGTTATAGAACTGCGAAAAGCGAACGCCGCTGCGGGCGAGCGCGTCAATGTTCGGCGTCGCGATCTCGCCGCCGTGATAGCCAAGATCAGAGAAGCCCATATCATCGACCATGATCAGGATGATATTGGGGCGCTCGGCGGCGGCGGTTGTCGATGCGCAGGAAGCGAGCAGCAGCAGAGTCAGGGTGGCGGCGTATTTCATGTGTCGCTGGCAGGTGTGCTGGAGAGAGGGGGCGGCGCAACCGCCGCGGAGGAGGAACTCTCTCACGATACACGAATGGAGCGCGAAAACGAACCGGTTTTCGCCCATTGGCAATATCTCTCAGCCGAGTTGAGCTTGGGAGTCGCAGTGCAGCTCGATTTTGTGGTTGGTGAACTGTGATTTCCGATTCGGACGAGCCAACTAGCGAATCGAGAACTGGCGGATGACTCCCTGGAACGTATTCGGGGCGTCGTAGTCGCCGGCGGCCGATTTTGCATCGTGCCCCAGCGACAACTGGTCAAGCGGCTGAGCGGGAATGAGACCGGGCGAATCGATCGTCAACGGCGCGTCGTCATTGATCTGCAGCGTCATCGTCTTTTCGTCCAGCGTGGCCCGCAGGTGGAGTTTGCCGGCCTGTTTTCGTTGGGCGATCAGCCGCGTCACTTTGCCGTGGATGCGAACATCAAATGCGGCTCGGCCATCGCCGCAAAGACCGCCATCCGCCGCGCGAGATCGTCGCGGCGATCTTGCGGCAGATCATCCCAGGCCGGGTTTTGTTTGCCCGAGTAGCCGTTGAAAACGTCGGTCGCGTAAAAATCGTCTTGCGGCGGATCGATTTCTTTGTTGTGACCGGCCGGGAGACGCTCATAATAGTTGGCGTCGTACTGATCGTGCGAGTGATCAAAGGTGTAGCCGTAGAACTCGTCAAAGCCGCGGAGGATCGGACCGGTTTCGTTGTGCAGGCGCCACTTGCCGACGTAGTAGCAACCATAGCAGTCCGTTGATTTTCTCGACGGACTGCGTGATCGCATGGATGCGATCCCAAAATAGCGACGTAAGTCGATATTTTGCGAGCCGCGAAGAGCTACGCTCTGAGCCTGGCGAGGTTGGAAAATGCCACGATGGCATTTTTCAACAGGCAGATAGCCGGCCGGCTTTAAGACTTCGGCCATCGTGACGCAGTTTTCGCGCAGTCGGCCGAGATAGCCGGGACCGCGGGTGGGGTTCGGCTGGGCGGTGGTGAAGTCGCCAATGCCGGCTTGGGTGGGGTAGAGCCCCGTCATCAGCGCCGCCCGGCTGGGGCAGCAGCGGGCCGAGTTGTAGACTTGCGTAAAGCGAACGCCCCGCTTGGCGAGAGCGTCGATGTTGGGGGTGGGGATCTCGCCGCCGTAACAGCCCAGGTCGGAATAGCCGAGATCATCGGCCAGGATCACCAGGATGTTCGGCTTTTGCGCTTCGGCGGCAGGATCAGGCGGGACACGGCGATTCCTGGGGTTGGACGAGGTTTTTCTCTATCGTAACCCGTGGTATGCCGCGGTTCGACTTTGGGGCTCGATCTTTGGCACAGGAAAACGACTTCGCCGCGCAAAGAATCACAGGCAAATTGCCCGTCTGCGGCGACCGCGAAGATAGCCCCTTCGTACTAGTTTTCGCGGCAACTGATTCAGGAAGTTTCGCAAAGAGTCATTGTGCACTCCCCTGCTTCAGCCAAAATAGAGAGATTCGCTCTCGGCGAAGACCAAAATCAGGGCGAAGTTGGGAGCTGATTCTGTGATGCGGGGTTTCTTCAGTATTGAATTCTTCGGGAGCATTTTGTTGATGGTGGGAATGTTGACGGCGACCGCAAGCGCCGAAGAGTCGCGGTGGGCGATCGCCCTGCATGGCGGCGCAGGCTTTGCGTCGCCTGACATGGCGCCGGAGAAGGTCGAGCAATTTCGCGTAGCGCTGGAGAAAGCGCTGGCCGCTGGCGAAAAGGTTTTGCAATCGGGCGGAACCGCCGTCGACGCCGTCCAGCAGACGGTGATGGTCTTGGAAGACGCACCCTACTTTAACGCCGGACGAGGCGCCGTATTTAACGCCGAGGCGTTTCATCAGCTCGATGCGTCGATCATGGATGGCGGCAATCTGGACGGCGGCGGGGTCTCAGCCGTCAAGCATGTCCGCAATCCGATCCGCGCCGCACGGCTGGTCATGGAGAAGACGCCGCATGTATTGTTGACGGCCGACGACGCCGACCAGTTCGCCAAGACCAACGGGCTGGAGATGGTCGAGCAAGGCTACTTCTACGATGCGTCGAGCTGGGCCGAGTTCCAGCAGTGGAGCGAAAAGAAGAACGGCGTCGCCCCCAAAGCGCCCAGCTATCCGCTGAACGAATCAGCCGCGGTTGCGGAACCGACCGACACTAATTTCACCTGCGGAACGGTCGGCTGCGTGGCGCTGGACAAACACGGCAATCTCGCCGCGGCGACGAGCACCGGTGGGATGACCGGCAAGTTGCCCGGACGGGTCGGCGACTCGCCGATCTTGAGCGCCGGCACCTACGCCGACAACGCCGGCTGCGCGGTCAGCGGAACCGGCGTCGGCGAGCAGTACATTCGCCATGCGATCGCGTTTCAAACTAATTGGCGCGTCAAAGAGAACCAGCAGCCGGTCGCCGACGCGGTGCAAGATTGTCTCGACAAAGTCTTGAACCCCGGGGACGGCGGGATTATCGCTATCGATCACGACGGCAACATGGCCCTGCAGTACAACTCCGGTTCGATGAGCCGCGGCTGGTCCGACTGGCGCGGCAATCGGGGCGTCGCGATCTGGAAAGAGCCGCTCGAAAAATAAGCGGCTCTTGTCGGCTCTCGTTCTTGGGGGCGGTAAGCAGTCCGTTGATTTTCTCAACGGGCTGCTGGATCGCAGGGATGCGATCCCAAAATAGCGACGTAAGTCGTTATTTTGCGAGCCGCGAAGAGTTATGCTCTGAGCCTAGCGAGGTTGGAAAATGCGACGAGGGCATTTTTCAACAGGCAGTAAGGGTTTACTTCGTCGGATCGACGATCACCTTCATCGCCCCCGGTTCGCCAGCGTACAGCCGCTGGAACCATTCCGGCCCTTCGTCCAGCGAGATCTGGGCGGTGATCAGCGGATCAACTTTCAGCAGCCCGCGCTCTAGCAGATCGATGCAGGCCGGGTACTCGCCGTTAGAAGCGCAGCTGCCGTAGACCGACAGCTCGCGGCTGACGATCGCTTGCAGCGGCATCTCAACCTTGGGCGACAAGTTGCCGACCAGCGTGATCGAGCCTCCTTTACGGGTCGCTTCGATCGCGGTGGCGATCGTGCGGGTGGCGCCGACCACTTCCACCGCGACATCCGCACCGCGGCCGCCGGTCAGCTTCTTCACTTCGGCGACCACGTCGACTTCGTCCGCCTTCAAACCAACGTCGGCGCCCAGCTTTTTCGCCAGGTCCAAGCGTCCTTGATCCAGGTCGATCGCAATCACTTGCGACGCGCCCGCCAGGCGAATCGCCTGCACGACCAGCAGTCCGATCATACCGCTGCCGACGACGATCGCCGTGTCGCCCAAGATCAGCGGCGCCCGATTGGCGGCGTGGACCGCGACCGAGACCGCTTCGATCATCGCCGCATGTTCAAACGGAAGGCCGGCCGGCAGCTTGTAGCAGATATGCTGCGGCACCGAGACATACTCGGCGAAGGCGCCATAGCGGCGGTATTCGTCGCAGGATACGCCCAGCACCATCCGGTTATCGCACAGGTTGATGTGACCCTTGCGGCAGTTGAAACAGACGCCGCACGAGACGGTCGAGTCAAATGTGATCGGATCGCCGACCGCAAAGCCGGTCACCTCGGCGCCAACCTGGGTGACGACGCCGGCCGCTTCGTGACCCATCACCAGCGGCGGGATCCGGCGACCGGTGCTGCCGTCGTAGCCATGGATGTCGCTGCCGCAGATGCCGCAGGCCTTCACTTGCACCAACAAGTCGTGCGGGCCGATCTCTGGCTGTTCGATCTCGACAACATCCAGCTGCTTGTATTCCGACAGCAACATCGCTTTCATGGTTTTCTTGCCTAAAAATGGAATGGGGTCCCTTAACAGTCCGTTGATTTTCTCAACGGGCTGCTGGATCGCATGGATGCGATCCCAAAATAGCGACGTAAGTCGTTATTTTGCGAGCCGCGAAGAGCTACGCTCTGAGCCTGGCGAGGTTGGAAAATGCCACGATGGCATTTTTCAACAGGCAGTTAAATCATCGTATGCGCCCGGCTCTCCGCCGCAATGAGAGGTAGCCCGATTGCCGGCAGATTTTCGCTTTCCCCCGCGAATGCCGGGGTTTGCTCGCCAGGCCGCAGAAAGTACGTACCATGGAGAGGAGATCTGCTCCCTATCCCACTTCCTCGCTCTCGGCGGCTCTTCCTATGCATCGAACGTTTCTCGCCGGTGCGCTGCTGCTGCTGGCGGCGTTTCCTTACCTGGCCGGCGCGCAAGAATCGACTTCTCCCCAAGCGAAAGCGCAGCCTGACTGGGCGACGTTCAATCCGAGTCCCCATCAAAGCGAACGCCGGGGGGCCAAGATCAGTGCGATCATCATGCACTACACCGCCGGCGGATCGCAGGCGAGCACCGTCGGTTGGTTCCGTAACCCCGACGCCAAGGTGTCGTCGCACTACGTCGTCGGTCGCGACGGCACGGTGGTGCAAATGGTCCCGCTCGACAAGTCGGCCTGGCATGCCGGCCGCAGCACCTTGGCGGGCAAGAGCGGCGTCAACGCGTTCAGCGTTGGCATCGAGATCTGCAATTGGGGGCCGCTGCGGAAAGTGGACGGCAAGTTCGTCACCTACGACGGCCGGAAGTACAACGGCGGCGAGCCGATCCAGTCGGCCGATGGTCGCTACAGGGAACCTTACACCGACGCCCAGTACGCGACGCTGGTCAAACTCTCCAGCTACTTGATCGACCAATACGCCATCACCCACATCACCGGCCACAGCGACATCGCGACCCCCAAAGGCCGCAAGCACGATCCGGGCGAAGGCTTTGATTGGAAGAAGATTAGCGAGGGGCTGAAAGAGAAAAACGTCAAGCACATCGGCCCGGTGACGGAAGCGGAGCCGGCGACGGCGTCGTAAGGCTTAATCGGACGCGGGTTAGCCCCGAAAGCTCTTGCTTTCGGGGCCGACGAAGTCGGCAGGAAGCATCAGCCCGTTGATTGCCGCACATCGGGGATACCCACGCTATCACGCGTGGTGGCGTTCGAAGGACGACCAGCCGCGAATTGATGCTTCCTGCGGCTGCGCCCCCCCGACAGCAAGATCTGTCGCGGCTAACCAGGAAAGTTCCCTACGCTGGTTCGCACAGCTGGATCATGTTCCGAAACCAGGTCTCCTTGTCTCGCTGTAACGTCGGCAGTGGATGTCGATACTTGTCTGCGGTTCCTTCGGCCAACAGCCCGGTGTAGTTCTGCTGTGGTGGGATCGCGTTTAGGCAGCGGGCGATTAGCGGGCTCAGTTTGTCGCTGAGTCCCCAGGCGAATACCAGCGGCGTTTCGCGGTTCTTCGGCAGCTTCTTGGTCAGCTCGTTCTGGCGCGCTGGCGCGAAGATTGAGTGGGCGTCGTAGCCGCAGGTCGCCTCTAAACGCTCAAACGTCTTGATAAAGACCGGGCTCTTCGGGCTGCGCAGGTCCGACAGGTTCAGCACCCGGACATGCCGCCAGCCGCAGTAGCGCATCACGCGCATGACCTGGTACTGGGTCGTGTCAGGCTTGGTCGGTACCAGCGAGATCGGCAGCTTGCTGATCTCGTCGGCGACGATGTGGTTGTCGACTTCGACCAGCGGCTGTGATGAGCCAGGGTTCATCATGATGAAGACCGCGTCTGGCTGGCGATCGCAGATGATGTTGACGTCGCCCGGCGTTTGCCGCTTGTCGATGATCTCTAGCACGCTGCGGCACGAAGCGACTTCGTCGGGCGAAACGGCGACCGTGTAGAAATGCCCAAAGATGTCGTACGATTTTTTCAGTTCGGCGGCCGGCAAGAATGGCGTCATGCTGCAGTTCTTTTCTTCCATGTTGACGACTAGCGATAAAAGTCGACCCACGACAGTTTGAGTTCGGCGGGGTTGTCTTTCAGCAACTTGACCGGCAGCCAAACTTCAAAATAGCCTCCTTCAGCGAGCGGTATCTTGTACGGGCTGTCGACGATCAGCAGCTTCCCTTTGTTGTGTGGTCCTTCGGCAAGATCAAACAGCGGCAGGTCGACCGTTCCGCCGTCGGCGACGTTGATTGGAGTGCTCCTTCTCGTGGCATCGCTACTGGAAAACGCCCAGTTGATCTTTTCCTTTCCAGCACTGGCGCGAAACGACTCGAGCCCCTTCAAGTGCAGCCGCACCAGCAGCGGCTCTGGCCATTTGTCGCCGGTCCGCTTGATGGTCGCGCGGTCGATCCCTTTCGGGCAGACGATGTCGAGCACCGTTTGCTTCTCGTCGGTCAGGACGCGGATTTGCGTATCGTTACGGTTGGCCGTCGCGGTCAGCGGCGGTTTCGCTGCGGGATCGGCCGCCACGGTGGTGATAACGGTGGCGGCGGTGATGACTAACAGGGCAGAGATCATGACAAGACTCCAGTAGACAAGGATTCCGCCAGTTTAACGTTTGCGGCGGAAACCTCCTACCGGAGTCGGTTGCGCTAAAAGTCGTTGATGGAAGGTTCGCCCCCGGACGCAGTGCCCAGCGCCCCCCACACGCCGTACAGACTGGCGACCGCTTCGCCTGACATTGGCTCGGCGGTGAGCGTCGGCTGCGTCAGGTCGCCACAGTCAACGCCATTGGCGATGAAGCGAACCGAACCATCGACTAGCACGATGTGCGCGCCGCCGGGATGATAGCTGCCGAGCGAATAGAGCCCGTCGACCGCCTCGTCTCCATCCACGGCGCAGCTGGGACTGTTGGGCGGCAAGATTGTGTTGAACTGACTATCGCCAGCCGAGCCATCGGCCCAGCGACCGCCGCGACCATATTTGCTAAGCGTCCATTTGTCCGTGTAATCGTCTTTGTCCAACTTCGAGCGAAACGTGTCGCTCATCGCCGGCTTCTCCAGTACCTCGCCGGTCGCCTCGGTTATGTAGTCGCCCAAGATTTGCCGATTGACGCGATTGGCGATCTCGCCCAGCAGAATGGTGTTGGCAGTTCCGTCGTTCGCATCTTTAATCGTCGATGTTAAGTTGCCGCCAAACATCCCGCGTCGCTTCGCTGGCTGATGAACTTCACGAGCCAGGTCGCCGATGCAAAACGCGTAGTTCGTCTGACCCAGTTCGCTCGACTCCCGCGGCGCGCTGGCGCACTGCAACGCCTCTAGTTCTATTTTCCAAGGTGGATAGTCGGCGATCCAGGGGGCCGGTCCCCCAGCGGGAAAGCGGCGACCGTCGGCGTCGAGCGGCGAGGTGATCTTTTCGTACAGCGCGTTCTGTTCCAGCTGCGGAAGAATCGAAACCATCCCGCTGAGTCGCCCGACGTTGCTTTCCAGCGGATCATCCGGCAGCGTCGTTCCCAACATGGCTGGCGGAAACGTCCCGAAGGTGTCGTGGTAGTTGTGCATCGCCAGACCGAGTTGCTTCAGGTTGTTGTTGCATTGCATCCGCCGGGACGCTTCGCGTGAACGACGCGTCGCCGGCAACAGCAGGGCGACTAGTACGCAGATAATGCCGATGACGAACAACAGTTCGAGCAGCGTGAAGCCGCGACGTGAGCGAGCCATTTTGATTTTCGGTGGTGCATTCATGAGAGTGACTCGGAAGAGAGAGCGGGACGCGGCGTAGTCGCGCTGCGACCAGCGGCGAAACCAACAGCAGCAAACAACGACTGGCCCACTGCCGGTGCGCATCTAGCTGACGACGCACGGCGTAGGCCACCGCGACAATTGCCGTAGCGGCGGTACTCCCAAACGATCGAGACCAGGACCTTCGACATCAGCAGCGCCGTCGCCCAGGCGGCGATTCCTTGCAGCGTTTGCAGAGAAGTTCGGGGCGATTGCATCGTGTTTTGTGCCAGAGGAGAGGTCCGCCCGCAGCCTAGCCGATCGCTGCGAAGCGTACCACCAATGCGTCCCCTTTTTCGGAACTTGACGCACCCCTCGAAGGGATGTTCAATGGAGGAGTAGATTTGTCCGTTTGCCAGGGAGAGTTGGATGCGACGCCAAGCGATTACCATTTTGTACGGTCTGTTGCTGCTGGCGATCAGCGTGCCAAGCTTCGCGCAGGGGATTGTCGTACCGAACACGGCGATGGCGCCGAAGATCTCGCTCGACGCCGCCTTGGCGCCGGTGCGTTGGCACGGCCGCGTGCCGTCGCCGGCCAGCATTGGCGACAAGACGCCGGTCGTGCTGGTCTATGCGACTTGGTGCCCCAAGTGCAACGTCTGGTCTCCCGACCTGTTCGCCCAGATCCGGGAAGCGATTCAAGACAAGCCGGTCGTGCTGTTCGCGATCAACGCCGACGAAAACACCCGCGGTCCGAACTACGCGCTGCAACGAAACCTGGTCGGCCCCAACATCTTCCATGGCGACGACCCGACGATCGTACAGCGGATGGGATTCGAGAGCGAGCTGTTCTACTACTCGCTGTTTGAAGACGGGATGCAAACGGCCCGCGACCAGGCCGGCGGCCACTACAAACAGCCCGATGGCAGCAAAGAATACGCCATCGCCCGGCAGATCGGCACCGGCCTCGACGGCAGCTTCTCGCTGATTCAGCCCGAGCAATCGGCCGACCTGAAGCAAGTCTTGTGGCCCGCCGAACTGGGCGCCAGGCTTGACGAACGTTCGCTGCTCTCGATGCGGAAGAACCTGGGCGAGTCGCTCGCCGCCGAGTTCAACACCGCGATCCTCGACTACCTCAACGGCCAGATCGAAAAGATCAAACTCTCCCGCAACGGTACGATCCCCGAGCAGATCGAAGGCTACGAACTGGCCAGCCAACTGGCCGACGATTTCAAATCGACATCACAAGGCAAAGCGTGCGCTACGCTGGTCGAACAACTGGACGAAGACAAAGCGTTCCAAGAAGAGCTGCTGGCCAAAAAACTGTACGACCAAGGCCGAGCCCGGGCGAAATCGGCCGTTGATCTCCGCCGCCAGATGGGGCGAATCGTGAGCCGATATCCGGAGTCCTATTATGGGCAGGAAGCGCAGAAGGCGATCGCGGGGGGGCAGTAGGGTTTTCGCGGAAGACCCATGAGAAAAGCCCATGGATGACGATGTGTATCCGTGGGCTTCCTTGTTTTAAGAGTATCCCCGAGTGGATTCGAACCACTAACCTTCGGCTTCGGAGGCCGACACTCTATCCAATTGAGCTACGGGGACATACAAGTTGTGATTATAGCCCGCGGTTTGGGGTGGCGGGAAGCGGCTGGCGGAAAAATGGGGGCTCTGGCCCTGCGAGCTAGGCCGTTTTACTCGATCGAGACGTAGATCTCGACCGTTTCAGGCACCTGGTCGTCGTACCGCTCGAAGTCGGTCCTGTAGGCTCGGCGGTGCGGGCTGTCGGAAAAATAGGCCGCGATTTGACGCCAGGCTTGGATGACCGCTTCCGGCTGTTTGCCGGCGGCCTGGAACTTCAGGTATTTGCCGGGGGCGATTTGGGCCGTTTCCAGCTGGTCGCTGGGGGCCGCTTCGACGGCGCCGCCGACCAGCAATGCGTAGCCCCCGTCGCTTCCCTGCTGGTAATTGTGATAGACGGCGTAGCGGGGAGATGGGTTCGGGAGTTGGTCCCCGATTTTTTCGGCGAAGTAGCGTTTGTAAAGCTGGCGGATCTTGCCGGTCAGCGAGTTCGACTCGATCAGGTTGTTGGTGTTGATCTTGAGGCCGGCGATCGTTTGGGCGTCGAGCTCGACCAGTTCTGGGTCGAGCGCCGCCGCTTCGTTTGCCGGCGTCGTGGTGGTGGGAGTCGCCTCCGACGATGAGTCGGGCCCGGTCGCCTTCGGCGGTTTCGACTCGGGCGGAAAGTCGTCCGGCAGCACGACGGCGTCGAGCAGCGTATCTTGCAAGCCGAGTACGCCGATCGCGGACGAGATCCAAAGCGGAATCGTCACCAGGCCAACAATCGTGGTAGCGATGGTGACGCGAAGAGCGATCCGCGGCTCGCCGCCGTACAGTCGGGTCAGCACGATCGGAAAGACGGCGGCCGGCATCGCCGCTTCGATCGCAGCGACTTGTTTCAGTTCGCGGGAGATCGGCAGCATCGCCGCGGCCAATAGGTACAGCACGGGGAAGACGCCGCATCGCAGCAATACCGCCAAGCCGGCGGTGCCCCACAGGTTTTCGTTCTTGCCGTCGGTCGCGTCGGCTCCGGCGCCGGTGATTTGATCAAAGAAGTTGGCGCCGATCAGCAGCATCATCATCGGGATGGCGGCCGCACTGAGGGTCCGCATCACCTGGTCGATCATCTCGGGAATGTATGGAGCCAGCCCGAGGAAGTTGACCGTCAGCGACACCACGATGGTAATGCTGGGCGGATTGGCGACATGTTTCCACCAGTCCTTCGACAGCCCGCCGGCGACCAGCCCGACGCAAATCGTCCAAATGGCGAGTTCGACGCCGACGTTGTGCAAGAACAAGACGCCGAGCGCCTCGGGGCCGAACAAGTTCTCGACCAACGGCAACGGCACAAAGCCATAGTTAAAGATGCCGACGCAGACGCCGAACGAGCAGTAGGTCTTGGCGCTGAGCATGCCGGTAAATCGGCCCGTAACGCGGGCAATCCAGGCGGCGATTAACGTACCGAGAGCGACGCTGACAAAACCGAACAGCGGCGGCATGTAGATGTTCGTGGCGTCGTCGAAGGCCGGGTTGCCGACGACCGAGCGAAAGATAAGACAGGGAACCAACACGCGGATGCAGAGCTTCAGCATCCCCTCATCCGCTTTGCGGGTGAGCCAGCCCAGATGTCGCGCAGAGCCGCCGATCGCCATCACCAGAAAAACGGCGACGGTCAGGCCCAGGATGGTTGGTATTTGGTCGATCATAACTAAGGTCAGAATAGTTCTCTTTTCCCACCTTCACAACGGCGCCTTGGCGGTTGTCAGCGTGTGGGAATCCGCCGAAGATAAAGATCGGACATCGGACTGTGTTTCTTACTGAAGCAAAAGGAAATTCGTTTGCAGAGTACATCGGCAAATAGCGAAACGATCGGCATCGTTGTCGTCGATCATGGGAGCCGACGCGCGGCTAGCAACGAATTGCTGCTGGACGTGGTACAGCTTTTCCGCCAGACGACGGGGCGAGAAATCGTCGAAGCGGCCCACATGGAATTGGCCGAGCCGTCGATCGCTGCGGCATTCGCCAGATGCGTCGATCAGGGAGCGACCCTGGTCGTGGTGCATCCCTATTTCCTGTCGCCGGGGCGGCACTGGAGCGAAGATATCCCGCGGTTGGCCGCCGAAGCGGCCGCCAATCATCCTGGCGTGCGGCATTTGGTGACTGCACCGCTCGGTTTGCATACCAAGATGGCCGAAATCATGGCCGAGCGGGTCGAGGTCTGTTTGGCCCGATGCCGGGGCGAAGCGGCGACGTGCGGCATTTGCGACGAGCAGACGCGGTGTCAGCTGCTCGACTAGCGCCGCTGCTGTACTTTCGGCCGGCGATCCTTTAGGCTTGCGCCCCACGCGACCCCTTTCCCACCCTTCCCTGCAAAAGAGACCAAGCTATGTCCGCGGTGACGATCACTCCTGGCAAGACGAACATCGGTTGGATCGGTACCGGCGTGATGGGCGCCAGCATGTGCGGTCATTTGATCGACGCCGGTTTTGCGGCGACCGTCCATAACCGGACGAAAGCGAAGGCCCAAGGGCTGCTCGATAAAGGCGCCAAGTGGGCCGATACGCCCAAAGAGGTCGCTGCCGCGAGTGACGTTGTGTTTACGATCGTCGGCTTTCCGAGCGACGTGCGGCATGTGATTCTCGGCGACGATGGCGTCTTGGCGGGCGCCAAATCGGGCGATGTGATCGTCGACATGACCACCAGCGAGCCGTCATTGGCGGTCGAAATCGCCAAGATCGCGTCGGAAAAGGGAGTCGCCAGCGTCGATGCGCCGGTCTCGGGCGGAGACGTCGGGGCGAAGGAAGCCCGGCTTTCGATCATGATCGGCGGCGATGAAGAGTTGGTCACGGCGCTGACGCCCTGCTGGGAAGCGATGGGTAAGACGATCGTCCGCCAAGGAGGACCTGGCGCCGGTCAGCACACCAAGATGGTCAACCAGACGCTGATCGCCTCGGGGATGATCGCGATCTGCGAAGGCCTGTTGTATGGTCACAAGGCGGGGCTCGACCTCGAAACCGTGCTGAAGTCGGTCGGATCGGGCGCCGCGGGCAGTTGGGGGTTGAGCAATCTGGCCCCGCGGATCATCGGCAACAACTTTGACCCAGGCTTTTTCGTCGAGCACTTCATCAAAGACATGGGGATCGCCCTGGCCGAAGCGCGGCGAATGGGGATCCCGCTACCAGGTCTGGCGCTGGCTGAGCAGCTCTATCAGGGGGTGAAAGCCCAGGGGCATGGCCGAGACGGGACCCAGGCCCTGTTTTTGACGCTCGCCCAGCTGAGCGGGGTCGACTGGAAGAACCGATAGGCGCCGGCTGAGCTGTAGCTGGCGAGGTTGGAAAATAACGACTTACGTCGCTATTTTGGGATCGCATCCCTGCGATCCAGCAGCCCGTTGAGAAAATCAACGGAATGGTAACGCGGTAACGGCCAGGAGTCAGGGGTTAATTTCCCGCAAAAACGGTCTACCCCTGCCGGCTGCCGTATCAGCGAAGAATCGGCTGTAGAGCCGTCGATATAAGGGCTTTAGCCTCTGCTGGCCCCTGATTTTAGGGGTTAGAGAAGTTTTTCAATTGGTTGAACCAAAGGGGCGACTCGCCTATCCTTGTACGTTGCAACCAATACGGCTGGGGTCGCCAGAGGCGATCCCATTTTTTTCTGTTACTGCTACCGGAGTTTATCTAGGTGAACGCTACTACCGCGACCGACACGGGACTGATGCTTGGCGCCGACATCATGATCGAATCGTTGGTACGGCACAGCGTAGACGTAATTTTCGCCTATCCGGGCGGCTGTAGCATGCCGCTGCACCAATCGCTGACGCGCTACAAGGACAAGATCCGCACGATCTTGCCGCGACACGAACAAGGTGGCGGTTTCGCCGCGCAAGGCGTCGCCCGCACGACTGGCCAGGTTGGCGTCTGCATGGCGACCAGCGGTCCGGGCGCCACGAACCTGGTGACGGCGATCGCCGACGCTAAGCTCGATAGCATTCCGATGATTGCAATCACCGCCCAGGTGCCGCGAGCCGTCATCGGCTCCGACGCGTTCCAGGAAACGCCGATCGTCGAAGTTTGTCGCGGCATCACCAAGCATCACTACCTGGTGACCGACATCGCCGACCTGACCCGGATCATGAAGGAAGCGTTCCATATCGCTTCGACCGGTCGTCCGGGTCCGGTGTTGATCGACATTCCGAAAGACGTCCAGCTGGAGCAGATCGTCCCCGATTGGGACTGCGCGATGAATCTGCCGGGCTACATCCTGGAAGAGCGCGTCGCTAAGCCGGAACAGATCAAGCAGATCGCCGCGGCGATCAAGCGGGCCAAGCGTCCGATGATCTACGCCGGCGGCGGGATCATCACCTCGGGCGCCTCGGATGAGCTGCGCGAGTTGGTCTCCAAGACCGGCATTCCGATCACCACCACGGTGATGGGCCTGGGCACGTATCCGGGTGACGACGAGCTGAGCATGGACATGCTCGGGATGCACGGCACGGTTTACGCCAACTACGCGGTGCAGCACTGCGACCTGCTGATCTCGCTCGGCGTTCGCTTTGACGATCGCGTGACCGGCAAACTGGCCGAGTTCGCCAAGGGCGCCAAGATCATCCACATCGATATCGATCCGTCGGAGATCAACAAGAACAAGCTGGCTCACTTGCCGGTCGTCAGCGACCTGAAGCCTGCCTTGCGGATGTTGTGCGACGTCGTCGAGAAGCCGGAAGACATTTCGGATTGGGTCGAGCAATGTCAGAAGTGGAAGCAGGACGATCCGCTGAAGTACGACGAGTCGTTTGACGGCATTCTGCAGCAGCACGCGATCTCGGAGCTGAACAAGCTCTGCAAAGAGCGGGACACGATCATCTCGGTCGGCGTCGGTCAGCACCAGATGTGGGCGGCCCAGTTCTACAAGTTCACCAAGCCGCGAACCTGGCTCTGCAGCAGCGGACTAGGAACGATGGGCTTTGGCCTGCCGGCGGCGATGGGTGCCCAAGCGGCTTTCCCTGACGCCCTGTGTATCGACATCGAAGGGGACGGCAGCTTCACGATGAACATCCAAGAGCTGGCGACCTGCTTCTGCGAAAAGCTGCCGGTCAAGGTGATGCTGCTTAACAATCAGCACCTGGGCATGGTGGTGCAGTGGGAAGATCGGTTCATGGCTGGCAATCGCGCTCACACCTACCTGGGCCCGGTGGATCATCCGGAAGCGACCGGTGACGGGGCGGAACGATATGCCGCCGAGCGTTACCCCGACTTTGTGATGATCGCCAAGGGCTTCGGTTGCGGCGCGGCTACGGTTAGCAAGAAAGCGGACCTGCGTGCCGCCCTGGAAGAGATGATCGACTACGACGGTCCGTACGTGCTAGACGTCCAGGTCCCGTACCAGGAACAGGTGCTGCCGATGATTCCGTCGGGCATGACGGTCAACGATATCATCAAAGAGTAAGCGTCCTTCGCGCCGCTCTCCGCGAGAAATTCGAAAGCTGGTCGCTTGCGACCAGCTTTTTTTTGCGCTTTCATGGAAGCTCGCGTGAAATTTTTTGAGAACCGATCCGCCTCCTTTAGCGCAACCTTGCGATTTCCCGCAGTCCGTTACTATCTGATGCGCTAGCGGCTGATTATTCCTCTGGAGGGCTGCTGATTCAGAAAAGGAGGGGGGCAAATTGAATCAGCTGCGCAAGTTCCCCCTAGATTCCTTAGGAATTTCAAAATTTGTAGATTTTCCGCAGCAGCAGTTTACTGGTTGGCGTTGGAAGAGAGGGAGACGATGCACCCCTGAATTACCACATTTGCGCAATAAGGGATCGTATTTGTACCGGAGTTCAGGTTTATGGCCAATGTGCTCGTATGCTATAGTTGTCGTGGATTCACAAACTTTGTCTCATTCCAACTTCAACTTGTCGCAACTAAGAATTCGTTTCTAGAAACAGCACCTCATCGCTCCGGTTTCTGGCTTAGCAGGATGTCAGAAACCGCACCGCAAGGAATCTTTGCAAAAGCGGAGCGAGAGCCGGTTGGCTAGAGTTGGCGAAGCTATGGGCAGCACACTATTGGCATAGAAGGCAGCGCAGGCGTCCTGCGCGGCGTGAGACATTTTGCCCATAGCCGAAAGTCCATGACCAACGTTCTCTCTCTCTACCTCGTTGAAGACGACGCTCCGGTGATTGAATCGGTCCAAAGGTTGGTCGAATCGATCTCGCTACCGCTCGTCGCGATACCAAGAAACGATCAACTGCTCGACCTACTTCACCAAGGGGCCTGCGGTTGCCTACTGCTCAAATTGAACGTCGAACATATCGAGCTGCTCAAACGCGTCCGCGACATGTCGGCGACCATTGAGACGGTTTTCTTAACCGACGTCGCTGACGTTTCGCTGCTCGTTCAGGCCATGCGCTTGGGCGCGTCGACCGTCTTGAAAAAGCCGTGCCGCAGCGACGAGTTGCTCGCCGCCATTCGCTCGGCGGTCGGAGCCGCATACTCTCGCCAGCAAAAGAGCGAACAAGCCGAAGCGGGCCGACGCAAGCTGAAGAGCCTGACCAAGGAAGAGTCGCATGTCATGCGGCTGATGATCGCCGGCCGGACGAATCAAGAGATCGCCGATCAGATCCAGCTCAGTCTGCGGACGGTGCAGTTTCGTCGCTCGAGCATCTTTCGCAAGCTAAAGATCTCGACGAAGTCGCGCCTTTTCGACCTGGCGGTAACCACGGGGCTACTCGACGAATTGGTGGCCGAAGTGCCGCTGATGGCGGTGCATGCGGTCGAGGAAGCCGCGTCGTCGCACGCCAACGATTAACGCCGGCCGGCAAACGGGGCGTCGGCTCGGTTGCTGCCGGCGAAAATCGCCGCCAATTGCTTGTCGATATCGACGATCGGCCTAAGATCAGGGAAGAACGCCAATCATCGCCAGGAAGGTTTCCTCGCATGTCAGAGCCAAATCCCTACGCATCGCCGCAGTCGCAGGAGACAGGAGAGTTGGTGCGGGCGGAATGCCCTGCGGGGTTCGTTTGGAGCGGCTTCGTCGACCGTTATCAGTTTCAAGTGGCGCCGGCGGGCAACCTCGCGCCGCGGATCGTCGAATTCTACCGAAGCGTCGGTTTTCGCCCGACGGACGACGGCCCCGATTTGCATTTTCGTCGCGGGCACTTGTGGGGCAGTTTGATCGGCGCCGAATCGCGAGCCCGGCAATCGGTTTGCGTCGAACTGACGCCGGGCGGCGCGGACTGCACGGTGGTAACGCTGGAGTACGACGTCGATTTCTATTTTGCGTTTCGCTACAAGCCGCGGTGGACTTTGTCCCCTTTCCGCGAAGCGGTGCGATTGGCGCGGACGCTGGACGCGATCAACTGGCAATAGCGCCGCGTGGCGGTTACTTCTCGGCGACGATGCGGTGATTAAAGATGCGGACGCCGCCGATCTCGCGGATTTGCAACAGCATATTCGCCCCCATGATGTCGCTGCCGTTGGGGATGCGATAGGTAATCGTCTTACGACCCCGGGCCATGTTGGTCACGCGCAACTGCATTCGCTTCCGCCCTGGGGCGAACAGCATGCAGTCGAAGGTGGAGAAGTTGTCGTCTTGCTTCAATAGCTCCGCTTCGACAACCAGATCGCCGGTCGCTTCGTCGAGGTGGCACGAAGATTCTACGCTAAGCATGCCGCTGCCGATTAGGATGCGACGATAATCGCTGAACTTGTAGGTCTTGTCGGCTTCAATCTCGAAGTCGAGTTGCACCCGCTGGTATCCGCTTGAAGCGTCGTTTCGCAACAAGATGCTCAGCATGTTGGCGTATTCGCCCCCACGCGAAAGTTTGAACGGCGTGACGTCGGGCGTGATTTCCCAAACGTCGGGACCGACGATCCGCACCACGCCGCTTAAGCTTTGCGGAAACTCGTTCTTCACCGACAGTTTCAAACGCTGAGGGATGCCGAAGTTGCTGCTGAGGACCGCTGGGGCGAACTGGCAGCTCATGCGCATCTTGGCGACCGACTCGTTCATGCCGACGATAAACATCGGAATCGGCCCGACTTCGATCACCTGGCGATAGTCGTCTTGTTCCGGTTTGATGCGGCGACCCCACAGGTCGACCACCTCCACGTTATCCCCCAGGTAGATCGTTTCGGTCACCGGGCGATCGTTCCAGATCACCATCGTCGTCGAGCCGTCGCGGCTGAAGACGTGGTTGTTGCTGTCATTGGGAAGTTCCAGCTGCCCCAGGTAATTGGCGCCGGAGATCATCTGCGCCGTCGTGCGCCATGGCAGCAGCAATTCGCTGGGCGAGCCGTCCTCGTTCATCAGGCCATATTCGCGATCGAACGGTCGCGGAATGAAGACCGCCTCGGCGTGATGGATTTTGGCCGACAGCATCTTCTCGAGCAGATCGCGGGCCCGCTCGTTCGTTGTGTACTTGGAGCGCGCCAAGGGATAGATCGTGACGAAACGCTTCGTCTTGCCGGCCGAGTGGTCCAGGTAAGCGCCCAGTTCGTCTTTGGTCAGCGGGATGACGTCTTTGACATTGCCGTTTTGCGGAATGATCGAGTACGCCAAGAACTCCCACGGCAATTCGCGAGCCTGAGGCGTTTCGGCCATCCACCGCCACGGTACGCCGAGACGGATGTCTTGGCCCGACTTGCGAAGTTCGGTATGGATCTGCTCCAGCTTCTCTAGCAGGTTGCGATAGCCGACGAAGCTGACGTCTTCGTCCGACCCCAACTGCCAGTAGCGAACTTTCAGCGACAGCCGAGTCATGACCGGTTCAAGATAGGGGCGCCACAAGATCGGCTCGGCGAAGATGCTGGCGACCAGCAGATCGTCGTTCTCGCCAAACAAGTAGCGGATGTCCTCCGGCGGCTTGTCGACCAGCGCGATCATCTCGATATGGTTTTTCTTCAGGCGTTCGGCGAAGCGGGCGACTTCGTTGGCCCGATCTTTCTGGTTCTCGCCGTACCAAACCGGGAACTTGACCCAGTTCACGCCCACTTTGGTCAGCAGGTTGCCCATGTTGGTCATGTCGAGCGGCGTTTCGCCGTCGCGCAGCGACCAACCGAATTCGCCTGACGATGGCGGTAGTTCGTTCGGGACGACCGCGACCGAAATCACGCGGTGATGCATCAAGCCGGTGCTGCCGATCATCGTGGCGTGCACTTCGTAGAATCCGTACTGCGAAATCGGCGGTTTCCACTGCATCCTGCCGGCGTAACCGATGTCCCAGTTCTCGGTAGTCTGCGCCTGCTTGCCGAAAAGTTCGGAGGCCAGGTTCGATTTACGAGCCACCACTTTGCCGTTGAGTCGGCTTTCCATCCTGGCCAGCGATTGGCGGCCTACGTCGACCAGCTCGAATACGATGCGCGGATCGCGTTCGACGATGCCTGATACGTCGCAAGAGATTTCGATGCCCACCGGATTCGAGAAGACGTGGTTGCCGTCGGGCGTCGCCAAGGTCATTTTCGGTAGCCGGGCGAACCAGACGTCGTCAAAGAAGACGGCGCCGGTCAGGTCTTCGTCGATCTTGCCGTCCGGTTCGATATGCAGACCAATCACCGCCATCGCCACTTCGGTCGAACTTGGAGCGACTGGTCCGACTCGCAATTTTATCCAACCGCCGGTTTCCCGAAATCGTTCGGAATAGAACGTTTCGATCGGCTGCTCTTTGGCGTTGAAGAAGGTGATCGAGAGAAAGGCTTTGTCGTACTTCAGGCCTTCGGTTCGCATCCGAGCTTCCAGCACATAGCTGAAGATCTCCCGAGCTTCGATCGGCGGGCTGTAGATGGCGGCCGATCCGCCGTCGAGCGTCATCTTGAGCGAGCGATCGCCGACGACCGAGTCTTCCTCGGTTACCTTGATGTCGAGATAGCGGGGAAATCCGACCCCGCCGCGACGGGTCCATTGGTCAGGCCATTCGTCGTAGTTCAGGTCAAAGTCTTGCGAAAAGTCGCAGTGATAGAGCTCGATCGCTTCGGGATGGCGCGCGTCGATCGGGGCGTCGGCCTGGGGCATGGCGACGATCAACAGCGGCAGTAGCAGAAGCGGATTCATATCGGAAAGAGGACGCAAAAGGAGCGAAAAATCAGCGCTGCGCGCAAATGCCGGGCGCACAGGTACTTGAAAACTTGGCTTATTCCACGGATAAAGCCAGACGGACCTCCCGCCGACTGGCGCTGGCGGCCCTGTTTTCCAATCGACAATCCTGATAATCGCGACAATCGCTATGTTTCGTTTCGGCGTTCAACTCCGCTCCCTCCGTCTGCCGGTTCGTAAAGCGCTGCAGGTCGCTTCGGAATTGGGATTTCGCGGCGTCGAAATCGACCTCCGCAGCGAAATCATCCCGCGGGAACTGTCGCAGACCGGGGTGCGCCAACTGCGGAAGCTGCTCGACGACTTGAATCTGAAAGTCGTGGCGACCGCCTACCCGACGCGCCGCCCCTACAACGACTCGGATGATCTCGAGCGACGGATCGCCGCCACCAAAGAGGCGATCGACTGCGCCTACAAACTTGGCGCCCCGCTGCTGACCAATCACATCGGACGGGTCCCTGAGGAAGAGACCGACGAACGATTTACGCTGTTGCGAGACGTGATGGCGGAACTCGGTCGCTACGGCCATCAGAACGGCGTCTTCATGACCGCCAAGACCGGGCCGCAATCGGCCGAAGATTTGAACCGTTTGCTGAATGTTTTGCCCGATGGACTGTTGGGCGTCGAGTTCGATCCAGGGGCGTTGATCGTCAACGGCTTTTCGGCTCGCGAGTCGCTGGAAGCGCTGCTGCCGCATGTCCGCCACGTGTGTGCTCGCGATGGCGTCCGTGATTTGGCGATCGGCCGCGGCATTGAAGTCGAGCTGGGACGAGGCTCGGCCGACTTTCCCTTGCTGTTGTCCCTATTGGATGACGCCAGCTACAACGGCTCGCTAACGGTCGTGCGCGAGAACCCCCAATATCCCTTGGCCGAGGTAGAGCAGTCGCTGGAGTATCTGCGACAGTTGGTTCCGCATGCTGGTTAGTGCGATTTCTCACCAGACATAAGTTGCAAGTTTAACGATCGTGTCGATCGGATTGGCTGGCGCCGATGACATGCCACTGCTTTCTAGAGCGTTTTTCTGATAGCTGTAGCGTTTCTGGCGTTAGTGAGGCAAGCTGGTCAAGGCGACCGAAGCAGGCGAATCCTCAAGATTCGTCGATACAGGTCAACGCCGACCAGCGCGGCCGCAACCAGCCAGAACGATACAGATGGAGGAAAACCGCTCTAAATTTGCGGTCAGTTTAACCGTCAGCCTGCGGAAAACCACATCCGCAGGACGTGGACTTCTTTGCCTAGCAGGCGAACAATTAGGGCGTTGAGAGGATCAGTCGCTTTCCGCCTGCCCAAAGGAAAGCGACTCTTCTTATTGACGTTTCCCGCACTAGGCGATCCCGGCCGGCCATTCCCCCAAGTTTGCCCCCGCTGGCCGGATCGCCTTTTTTCGTTCTTGCCCAGCAAGAGGAACACGGAAGCCACGGCAAAGAGCACGGAGGAACGCGGTAAGAAAAAGGAAGTGAAAGAGGACGCCGCAGCAATGATCATCGGGGTGCGTGATAGAACTCGCTTTCCCGAATAATTTCCTCTTGCTTACCGCGACTTTCCGTGATTCATCCGTGGCTTCCGTGTTCCATTCTTCTGTCGGCGAAGCTAACAGTCCGTTGATTTTCTCGACGGACTGCGTGATCGCACGGATGCGATCCCAAAATAGCGACGTAAGTCGTTATTTTGCGAGCCGCGAAGAGCTATGCTCTGAGCCTGGCGAGGTTGGAAAATGCCACGATGGCATTTTTCAACAGGCAGCTAAGTCTGCAGGTAAGAGCTGAGCATCCAGCGTTCCTTCTCAAGGCTGACGATAAAGTCTTCCAGGATGATCACCGTGCCGGTGTCGCCGATCTCTTCGGCATGGGTATGCACCTTTTTCACGTGATCGTTTAGTTTGCCCATGTCGGCGTGCAGGTTGGCGACCATCGCTTCGGCCGAAGCTTGCGAGTTGTCTTCGACCAAGGTCGTCAGCTTCAGGAACTCGGCCAACGTGCAGGGAGGATTACCGCCAAGCCCGCGAATGCGTTCAGCGATTTCGTCGATCGACTCAGCCGCCGCCACATACAGCTCTTCAAACTTGGCGTGCAGCGGAAAAAAGTCTTTGCCGACGACGTTCCAGTGATAGCCGCGTAGCTTTTGATAGAAGACGGCGAAGTCAGCCAACAACTTGCCCAGTTCTTTGACGGCGCCATGATCGGTCATGGGGGGAGATCTCCAGAGGTGCGTTTGAGGTCAGATCGGGGTTACTCGTCATTATACGAGCGTGCTGACTGGCCGCCAATTGCCGACCGGCGAACCTTGCGTGACTTCCTGTTTGCGAGCAGCTATCCTGAGACCGATCGGCGCCCGGGCCGAAACAAAGATCCAGCTGCCCAATCCCGAACCGATGGAATGCCCCACCATACACGTTCGTCGGCAAGCAAGGGCAGAAGCTGGGCTTTTCCGACAAGGCGTGGGAAGCGGCCTTGTACTATACCGCACATCGTTCGGTCGAGAGCGTTTGGTTCGCGTGTTGCCTTCGCAAGCCGCCAATCCGTATGTCGCTCAGCAGAAGATCCTCGGCTTTCACGATGCCGCCAGTCAGGCCGACGCCCTGGCGATTGCGCCCTATCTGAGCATGAACCTGAGTCCCCAAGGCAAACCTTCGTCGGATGAAGTGGCCGGCTGGACGGTCGACCAAGTCTTGGATCATGCCGAGCAGCATTCGCTGCCGCAGTGCACGGAGTGGATGGAAAAGAATCGCGAATAGGCCGCCAAGCATCGGTTGCAACTGTTGGCGTATGAAGGAGGTCAGCACTTTGTCGGCGTCGGCGGTGGCGAACGTAGCGAGCAGCTGACCCGTGTGCTGCATGCGGCCAACGCCGATCCGCGGTTGGCGGAGATCCATGCCCGTTACTTCGCCGCCTGGGAAGCCAACGGCGGCGGCCTCTTCCGCTACTTCTCTTCGGTCGGCGGGTGGTCGAAATGGGGCAGCTGGGGCGCTCTGCAGTCGCTGGAGGAAGACCCTACCCAATCTCCCAAGTACCAGGCGATGCAGACCTTGGCGGAAAAGCTGGGGCAGCCAATCGGACGCTAATCGGGCCAGGATATGCCACTTTTGGTGGGAATGAGCTTCTCCTTTGTTGCCACTCTTAGGCGTTTTTTTAGAAATTTTCCCGAAGACTTAGGCGCAGATCCGACCCGTTCTGATCGCCAAATCGGTCGTAAAAGCTCTTGTTTTTTCATTGATATTTTGCTGGCCGGTGGGGTGTGTCTCTGGAGCGCGCAAATGTCTAGACCTTAGTTAGGAAATAAGTTTATTCTAAACCGTATGTTGATGCGTTTATATTTTCCTTTGTCGACATGCTTCCATTCCCCGTTTTCCTGCAAATACGGAGATGCCCTTCACATGCAAAACAAAAATCGTGGTTTTACCTTGGTCGAATTGCTCGTGGTGATCGCCATTATTGGCGTCTTGATCGCCCTGTTGTTGCCGGCGGTGCAGCAAGCCCGCGAAGCGGCTCGCCGCATGAGCTGCAGCAACAACATGAAGCAAGTCGGATTGGCGCTGCACAATTACCATGACACGTTCCTGGTACTGCCCCCGCAAGTCGCCAAGGGAGGCCACAGCGCCGACTGGTGGATTCACATCCTGCCCTTCTGCGAACAGGGGAACGTCTACGCTCAGCTTCGCGTTGACGCCGGCGGATTTTGGATGGGCAGCACCAGCCCCCAGGCGGTTAACAACAAAGACGTGCTCGACGAGTTTGCACCTGTCTACATGGTTTGCCCCTCGTCGCCGATGCCGACCTTTCTGACCAAGGCGAACTCCAGCGGCGACACCGATCAGATCGAACCGTCGTACGTTGCGCTTGCCGGATCGAACAACCACTCGACGACCGATACGTCGGTCAACGGCGGCAACTCGCCGATCTCCGCCGGCGGGATGATCCTGCGTGGACAGTCCCTTAATTTCTCGGCTTGCACCGACGGTACGTCAAACACGATCGTCGTCGCCGAGCAAAGCAACTGGGTCAAGAACTCGTCGGGGCAAAACCAAGACATTCGCGCGTCGCACAATGACGGCGGCTGGCAAGGAACGAATCCGGTGACGAAGGTCAACGGACCTGGCAGCGTCACCGGCGACGCCAATCGTTGCTGGAACGAAACGACCGTCATCGGCGGTCTGGGCGTGCGGGTCTATGACGCGACCACGATGGGGCCGAACAAGTGCAACACGCCGCTCGTCTCGGCGCATCCTGGCGGCATTATGTCGCTTGGAATGGATGGCCATGTCAACTTCATCGCGGAGACGATTGACGTGACGACCTGGAAGAACGCCGTGGATCGCAACGACGGCAACGTCGTTACGCTCCCGTAACGCGAATCCTGCCCTGAAATCTGTGATGCCAGGCCGCCGCTTCAGCTATGACGCGGCGGCCTTTGTCATGATTCACGATCCAACCTGCCCCAAACTGCACGGAGAAGAGCGCCGATGAAATTCTATTTGCCCCTGCTGCTGACCGCCGCCTTCACGATTTCGGTCGGCTGCAATTCGCAAGCCACGCTCGGGACAATTCACGGTACGGTGACCAGCGATGGCGCACCCCTGACCGAGGCGACCATCTCGTTTCGCAACATCGATACCGGAGAAAGCATCAGCGACGAGCTGGACGATCAGGGCCTGTTCGATATTACCGCCGCTGGTGGGATCAAGCCTGGTAAGTACAAGGTGGCGATCATTCCGCCGGAAGTGGAAGTCTCGCGGGGGCCCAACAGCTCGCCGGTGCTGCAGCCCAAAGAGATGCCCAATCTGCCGAAGCAGTACCGCAGCATGAACACGACGCCGCTCATCAAAGAGGTGGTGGCCGGAGAGAACGATTTCAGCATCGAGCTTAAGCAGTAGATCGCGCTGCTGAAGGTCACCACTGCGGCGAAAAACAGCGCGTTTGACGGGATTTTGGTAGTCGGACCGGGTGTCGCAGCGACTAACGGAAGAAAACACAGACTTTTTATTGAAATTAACGGGCCTTTCCGGTGGTTGAATGACCGCGCAAAGGCCGGTAATTTTTGTTTATGCAAAAAAATAGAGAATTACCCTGCTCTTGCCCGTAACGGATCTCAGGAGTGTCGATACAATAGAAGCAAACTCCGCGCAATGGATCGCCTAGCCCTTGTTCCTGTTTGCGACTCCGGCGCGCCTCTTTTCATCTCATCTATTTCTCAGGAGCACTCACTTATGCGTATTCGACGCGCTGGGTTCACACTCGTTGAACTGCTTGTCGTCATTGCGATCATCGGCGTTTTGATCGCGTTGTTGTTGCCCGCGGTCCAGCAAGCTCGCGAAGCGGCCCGCCGCATGACCTGCACCAATCAACAAAAGCAGATTGGTCTGGCGATGCACAACTATCACGACACCTTCGGTTCGTTCCCGCCGGCCGCGGTCTGGTTGGGCGGCACTGGAAACGCACCCGAAAGCGGACGCGATGGAAACTGGGGAGCGACTTGGGCCTTGATGATTTTGCCATTCCTGGAGCAAAACAACCTGCACGCCCAATACAACTTCGGCAACGTTGCCCGCGATACGACCAACAACCTGGTGACGCGACAAAAGCCAGACGCCTACCTCTGCCCGAGTCACCCGACGGTAACTGCGCGACTGACCCAAGACTACGACGGTTTCGCCAAGACCAACTACGCGGTCAGCCTGGGCGCCGGTCGATTGTTGAATCGCAGCGACTTCACCAATGGCGCTCGCAAAGGAGCGTTTAACGTGGTCGGACAATACGGAGCGCAGTTCCGTGACATGACCGACGGAACATCGAACTCGATCATGCTGAGCGAAATCATGAACAACACCGCGACTTCGGATGACCGTGGCGCGTGGGGTTGGAATAGCGGAGCGACCTTCTGTGGCCGCAATTCGACGGGCTCCGAAGTGGTGATGACGCCGAATACGAAAACGCGGATGGACGCGAGCCACTACTCGTCGAACCAGACCAATCTGACGGTCTACGGCCAGAACTCGAATCCTGATGCGGCGACCGCTGCCGGCGTCGCCGCACGAAGTTTTCACCCCGGCGGCGTGATTATGTGCCTGGGCGACGCGAGCTGCCGCTTTGTCGGCGAAACGATCGACGCGACCGTTTATGCCAATGCGATGGCCATCTCCGACGGCAATGCGACCACGCTGCCGTAAGGCGGCCGGCTTCATTTTCGCGGAAGTATCAATCAACAAACCCATCTGCCGTTGGAGTGCTCCCCAAATCCTGATCCATTCGTTATGAAAGATCCAGAGCCAAAATTCTGGCGAAGGATTTTTTATGAGTAAGAAGCGACGTCGGCATTCGGCCGAACAGATCATCAAGAAGTTGCGGGACGCGGACGCCATGTTGGCGGCTGGCAAGAGCGTTGGCGAAGTGCTTCAGGCGTTGGAAGTGAGCGAGGCGACGCTCAGCCGTTGGCGAACGCAGTACGGCGGCATGAAGAGCGAAGAGGCGAAGCGGCTGAAATCGCTCGAAGAAGAGAACAACCGGCTGAAACGGATCATCGCCGATCAAGCGCTCGACATCTCGATGCTGAAGGAGATCGCCAAGGGAAACTGACCACCCCTCAGTCGCGCCGCGAGGCGGTCAAGCAGCTTCAGGAGAACTATTCGGTCTCCGAGCGGCGGGCCTGTCGCGTGCTCGATCTGCCTCGATCGAGCCAGCGATTTGAGGGGAAGCCGAGGGACGAAGACGCCCGCCTGACCAAGCGAATTTTGGAGCTGGTGCGCGAGCGTCCGCGTTGGGGCTATCGCCAGATCTGTCAGCTGTTGCGACGCGAGGGGGAAACCTTGAACATGAAAAAGATGCACCGACTCTGGAAAGCGGCCGGGCTGAAAGTTCCGCAAAAACGCCGGAAAAAGCGGGCGACCGGCGTTTCAACGAACGCTTGCCACGTGCAGCCGGCCAGCTTCATGCATGACGTTTGGACGTGGGATTTCATTCAGTCGTCGACGATCGACGGGCGAACGATCCGCTTTTTGAACATCGTCGACGAGTACACGCGGCAGTGCCTGACGATCAAAGTGGGCCGCAGCATCACAAGCGAAGATGCGATCGATACGCTGGCCGAACTCTTCTCGATGCATGGCGTGCCGAAGCGAATTCGCTGCGACAACGGCCCAGAGTTCATCTCGTGCGCGATCAAGACGTGGCTGGTGCTGATCGGCGTCGAGGTGCTGTACATCGAGCCAGGCTCGCCGTGGCAAAACGGCTTTTGCGAAAGCTTCAATAGTCGCCTACGTGATGAGTACCTGCACCAGACCGACCTGCGGAACGAGGAGGACGCGAGGATCAAAGCTCGGGCCTGGCGAGAAGACTTCAACGAGCGACGCCCGCACAGCAGCTTGGGCTACCTGACCCCGTCCGAGTTCGCGCGTCGCTGTGCCGCTTCCACTCCAGTCGCTGCGCTCCTTCCGCTGCAGCGGCACAGCGACCCCACCCAATCGTTACCTGTTTCCCAAACCGATCTTTCATAAGGCTTGGTACAGAAAAAGGGGGCAGGCCACCGTCTGAAGCGTGCAGATGGGTTTTCCTTTGGGATTCAGACCAGCTCACATCCTTTCCTCGCTCACGTCCTATTTTCAGGTGCTCCTGCCATGCATACTCAACGTCTCTTGTTGGTTCTCGTAGGTTTTCTTTTCTGCACCGGCTGCTTTTCCGGTCCGGGAAGCGAAGGGGTCGGCGTGACCGATCCGGAAGTTGGTAAGACCGTTCAAAGTCAGGTCGAGAATTTCGTAACCGTGGCGCAGAAATCGCCCCGAGCCGCGAAGGGGAACCTGGACCTGATGCTCGAGTCGCTGGACGGCGCTGCCGATCGCGGCGAGGGGTTCGCCAAGGTGCGGGACGAAGCCAAGAAGCTGCAGTCGATGTACCAAGCGAAGGCGAAAGACGCCAAGTTGAAAGCGCAAATGCAGACGCTGAAAACGACCGCTGACGCGCTGGTTCCGGGCTCGAACTAACGATCTCCACCGAGGTTGGCCCCCAATCGACTCGTTATCGGGGCCGGCCGCTGGAGCGCGGCTTAGCTGCCTGTTGAAAAATGCCCTCGTGGCATTTTCCAACCTCGCCAGGCTCAGAGCATAGCTCTTCGCGGCTCGCAAAATAACGACTTACGTCGCTATTTTGGGATCGCATCCCTGCGATCCAGCAGCCCGTTGAGAAAATCAACGGACTGTTAGTCTTCTAGCAGCACCGTATCGTGATCTTCATACGGCGGTGCGCAGCAGCAGAGCAAACGAAGTTCGACCGCCCCAGTGTTGGTGATCTGGTGCGTGGCGCCCGGCGGAATCGCAATCGCATCGCCAACCGTCACGCTTTGCACCTCGCCGTCGATTTTCATCTCGGCGGTTCCCTGCGTGATGTAATAGATCTCTTCCGTCTTCTTGTGATAGTGGGCGATCGTCTGGCGACCGATCGGAATGCGGGCCTCGGCCAAACTCTGTTGACGAATCGCCGAATTGCGATGCGATAACAGCTCCCGAATCTCGGAGCTGTCTTTGGTCGTAAACGCGGGGACTTCGTCTAGATTGAATATGTCCATCAGGTACCTGCTGCATTCCACAAGACGGTGAAGTCGGCGAAGTAGCCGTAAATCGCCAACACGACCAGGACCAAAACGATCCCGACCGGCCACGCGAGCGGCCAACTGGTCATGTCGACCGCACCGCTGTCCTGCTGTTCATACGGCGTAGCCAACGGCGCGATCCGTCCAATGACTATCATCATCCCGATCAGCGACGCGAAGACTACCCCCAGGAAGTGAAATTCGCGAAATGGTCCGGCCAATAGGCTGGAGAAGTTCAGCACCGAGTGTTCGATCGTTAGTGGGTAGATGAACTGCAGCGACTTGGGAAGCGGGACTCCGTTTTGCAACGCTCGTTCCGCCAGGTGCTCTAGAATGCCGGGGCCGAAGTAGCCAAATGCGATCGTGAGAAAGCCAACAATCAAGGCGAAGTTCGCGGCGAATGCCGGCACGCGCTTCGTCAGAAGACCGATCAACAGCACAGCGAAAATCGGAATGAAATAGAGCCCGTTCATCTTTTGCAGATAGCCGAAGATGCTGTCCTGCCCGGCCAACAGCGGCGCGACGGTCATCGACGTCAGCGCGATGATCGTACCAAACCATTTACCAGAGCTGATCACTTCCTGCTCGGACGCGGTCGGACGGATCAAATGTTGATAAACCCCTAGGCTAAACAGCGTCGCCGTGCTATTGAGGGCGGAGTTAAACGAACTGAGAATTGCGCCCATAATCGCCGCGGCGAAGAATCCTGCGAATTGCGGAGGGAGCACCTTTTGGACCAGCTTGCCGTAGGCCTGATCTTTATCGCCCATCGGCAACGTTTCGTGGAACATGTGATAGGCGATGATGCCCGGCAGCACGAGAATCAGCGGCGCCAGGATCTTAAGAAAACCTGCGAGCAACACCCCCTTCTGCCCTTCCTTCAGACTCGACGCGCCGAAGGTCCGCTGAATAATTTGCTGGTTGGTCGTCCAGTAAAACAGGTTGAGCAGCAGCACGCCTGTAAAGAGTGTGGAGAATGGTACGGAACTGTTGGGCCCGCCAATCGAGTTGAACTTTTGCGGCTCCGCTTCCTTCAAGGTTTCCAGGGCCGCCAGCGGATTGTCGTTGATCGCGGTCAAGCCGTACCAGACGATTAGCGCCCCGCCGACGAGCAAGCCGCAACCGTTGAGCGTGTCCGAAACGGCGACCGTTCGCAGACCGCCAAAGATCGCGTAGATCGAACCGATGACGCCGATCAGCCAGACGACTGCCCACAACAGAAAGGTATCGGTGTTGATCCCCATCACCGTGGCCACGTCGCCCAGCCCCAGCATATTGCGAAGATCAAGAATCCCGATCATCCCGGTCGCGCCGGTATACAGAATGATCGGCAGCAAAATGCCGGCGTAAGCGATGATAAAGATGAATGAAGTGATCGAGCGGGTTCGCTCGTCAAATCGCTTTTCTAAAAACTCCGGAATCGTCGCAATGCCGCTCTTCAAATAGCGGGGCAAGAAGAAGAGGGCCATGATTACCAGCGACATACCGGCGACCACTTCCCAGGCCATCACACAGATACCGTCTTGGTAAGCGGCGCCATTGAGCCCAACCAATTGCTCAGTCGACAGATTGGTCAGCATCAAAGAGCCGGCGATATAGCCGCCGGTCAGCGTTCGACCCGCCAGGAAGTAACCGGCCGAAGTGCTATGTTGGTCGCCGCGGGTCAAAAGGACCGTAATGATGCCGACCAGTCCGGTGAAAAAGACAAAAGAGAAGGTGGTGATCAGCGTTTCCATGGGGGCGGATGCTCTGTCGCAAAAGATGGGGGGGCGGGGGCAAACGTATCAGCCTAATGAATCCACGCAGTACGGCAAGGAGATTTTCCTTGGCGTTATTGAGAAATTTTGCTTCACTTCCCCTGCCGCAGTCGGTCGCCATGAGTAGGCGACTTTGTTTTTTTGCGGGCTTTGGGCCGCCCCATTTGGCTGTCGGGGGCCGCTCAGAGTACAATGACTGTTGCTTAACGATCACGCCGCGGGCCACTCGCGGACCTCTTCCTTTCGCTCCTTGATGGCGCCGCACCCAATGCCGATGTTCTCACAAGTTCGACGTGTCTGGGCTTCTTTGACCGCATTCTGTCTGACGACGTTGTTCGTCCTGGGCCCAGCGACGACGCTGCTCGCGCAGGCTGATGGAGAAGAAGAAGCGGGGATCAGTTGGGTGGGCCCCTACATCTTGGTCGGGCTGTTCATCACGCTGGGGGTGATTGCGGTTTGCTACCAGTCGAACCGTCAGAACGAAGAGTTGCGTCGCAAAGAACTGCGCGAGATGCAAGAAAAGAACAAAGCGGGCTAAGCTCGCCCGCTTTCGGTTCTTTCGAGTTCTAGACGGCGCTAGGTTCTGCCCTGGCGCTTACATGTCGTTCCGTTTCATCGTGGTCGGCGCCGTCATGCGGCGCGGTTCCGGGTAAGGCGACATGTAGTCGCGATACTCTTCGGGGTACTCGTACGAGTTGCGGTACTTCACTTCGGCTTGAGCCCTTCCCCGATCGGCCGTGTAGGAAAAGAGGTAGCGCTCCGCCGCTTTGCGGACGTCGTGTTTGACCTGCTCCCACGGAATGTCGCCCGGCTTCTCTTCAGTGACGCAGATCAGGTGAATGCCAAACGGCGTCTGAATCGGACCGGCGACTTCGCCCAGCGGGGCGTTGAATGCGGCGTTGTGAATCTCTTCGGAGATCTGATCGTGGCGGCCAATCCAACCGACGACGCCTCCCTGTTCGCTGGACGGGGCGTTGGAGTAGCGTCGCGCCGCTTCGGCGAATTCGATCTCGCCTCGTTTGATTTGAACTCGTAGTCGTGCGCCGATGTCCCTCTGACGTTCGACCACTTGGCTGGGGGCGGCGTCATCAGCCGCCAAGAGAATTTGCGACAGTTTCCGCTGCGTGCCGTCGAAGTCGTGGCGATGCTGGTCGAAGTAGCGCTTCAGGTTGTCGTCGGTCAGACAGGCGTCGGCATATCGCGGCCAGGCGAGATTCCAGGCGATCTTACGCCGCAGCATCCGCATGTCGGTATGGTTGTCGGCAAGGAACAATTCGAGCGACTTGCCGCGAGCTTCCAGCTCTTTCTTTACCCGAGCGACTTCACGACTGATCTCGGACGAAGCGGGACGAAAGTCGGTCGACTCGATATACTGCAGCGCCAGCTCTCGGTCGATCAGGCGATTCAGGACCGACGACTTCAGGCCGAACGGCAGATCGCGGTCGCCGCTGCCGGAACCAAACGCTTTCGCGGCCGAGCGTTCGACGTCCACGTCGTAGATCGGCGCATTGTTGACGAAGGCCTCGATCTCGACGCCGGGCGGACGATCCATCGACTCGAACCGCGGGTCCATGTACCCGGTCTCCTCGTCGACGCCCCCTTCGGAATGTCCGGAACGTCCGAGCGTATCGGCGCAGAACAACAGCCCGAATACGACGGCAATTTGCACCAGATGACCCGGCCAAATCTGAAATGTCATATAGCAAACTCGCCCATCAGTGCGAGGAATGAAGTGTCCAACGAAGCGCGTTGCCTGTTTGTCAGGAGCGGTCGTTTTAGCAACGCGACTCCTGCCGGGGAAAGCGGCCCCTTACGGAAGTGGAATGTCGTCGAGTTGGAACTCGACCGGCAAGGAGACGATCGAACCTGGCGTCTTGTAAACCAACGTAAAGTCGTCAGGTTGGCGGTCATCCAGAATGAACTTGTAGGCGATGCCGATCGCGTCGGAATCTTCCAGGAATCGCTCGTAACCGGCATGTTTCAGACGCTCGCCGTCGGCCGCTTCCAGGTAGACCTCATTGGCGTCGACCCAGCCCAAGTGGGACTGCAGCGCTTCGGAACCGCCGGGGAACCGAACGATGATCCGGGCATCAAACAAGTCGCGGTTCTTGCGGAACTGCTCGAGCGCCACTTGGACGCCCCCTTTTTCCTGACGGAGACCACGGGCATTGGCCAGGCGTTCAAACCGGAAGGTTTCGACCCGTCCCGGAACAAGCGAGACCAGCTCCCCCTTCAGCTCTTGAATCATCTGCGAGCCGCGGGGCGCCACGTTGAGCGGGATCACAAAGTCGACCGACGTCTGACCGCTGTCGACGGCGACGTCGTAGGTGACGGGACCATCCGCAAGCTTCAGATCGGTACCTTGATCATCGGTGGCCACCAACTCGCTAAAGGGGAACTTGACCAGGATCGGCGCCAGGTGCGGTTCCCAGGTCACTTGCAGATTGACTCGCATGCCATCGGAAGCCGGCGGCACAAAGTTGCGATGCATCTCGATACGGGTCGGCTCGACCCGAAAGACGCCGCTGTAGGCGGCCAGGTTCAGCGGCAAGCCTGGGGCGTCACGATTGATGAACGCGAGTGCGTTCTTTTCGCCTGCGTAAGGATAGGCGGCGAGATTGGCGTCGGCGAAGACGCGATCGATCGCTTCCCAAAAAAGCGTCTTCTCGCACTGAATCGTGATTAGGGGATTGGTCGTTTGCTGACCAAAGTTCGGGCGGAAGTCGACGATGCGATTGCCCGATTGCTTTTCGATTTCGGCCAAGACTTCTTTGAGCGGCGCCTGGTTGAAGTCGAGCGTTACCAGCTGCGGCTGCGTCACGCTGTCGGCCTGTTGTTTCTGCAAGACCGTCGTAATCCGTTCGAGCCGAGCTTTGACTTCGGCCGGCGTGCGGTCGGTTACCTCTGGCAGCCAGTCAAGTACGACCGGGCCCAGGTCCATCAGGTCGGCTTCGGCTTCGTCCCGCTCGGCCAAGCTACCAGCGTCGAGCTGACGTACGAGATACGCAACTTGTTTCGAAAGCTTTGCCTGCGACTCATTGGCTTCCGAGCTATCTGGATCGGCGGCGCCATTCAACGGCGTCTCATCCGCTGCCGCAAACGCGGCGCAGCTACAGACAATGGAGAGCGCTAACAGAAAACTGCGCACAGATTTAGGCCTGATTAGGTAGGTGAGGAGATGAGATTAAGAGGAGTCGACGATTACGCATTATACCGGCGCAGTGGCGATTCTCCAGCAGTTTCCCAGGACTCCGTTCGAGGGGGTTTTTTGCATTCTACATTTGTGAAGTGATTCTTCGAGTCCAATGAGCTAGAAATCATGAAAAAACTACTCCCCCAGAAGTGGGTGTCGCTTATTCTCCCCCTAATCGCCGGATTAGGGATGAATGGGCTGGTTCACGCCCAGGCCTGGACGCTGAAGTTCGAGTTGGACGGTCAGGAAGTAGTGGGAACCTCCCTGTTTAACTCACCCGAAAAGGTGTTGGTGTTAGGGGTCGATGGCCAAATCTGGGAATTCGCTCCCAGCGAGGCTCAGAACTACGCCAAGGTTTCGGACGGGTTTACCCCGTTCAGCCAATCGCAGGTCCGTGGAGAGCTGCTCCGCGAGTTTGGCGGCCAGTTTGAAGTAACCGGCACCGGGCACTACTTGGTGGTGCACCCGCCAGGACAACGAGATCGCTGGGCCAACCGTTTCGAAGAATTGTATCGTTCGTTTCAAGGCTATTTCACCAGTCGCGGCTTCCGGGTCGAGCCCCCCCAGTTTCCGCTGGTCGCCGTCGTCTTTCCGACGTTCAACGATTATGCCCGGCACTCGGCCAGGCTGGGCGTGCGGGTGACGCCGGGGATGGTCGGCTATTATTCTTCGCGGACCAATCGCGTGTTGATGTACGACATCGTCGCAGGTCGCGAGGATGACGAGTTCTCGCAAGAGAACGCCGCCACCATGGTTCACGAGGCGACTCACCAGACCGCCTTCAACGCCGGCATTCATAGCCGCACCGCCATTCAACCGAAATGGATCGTCGAAGGATTAGCGACGATGTTTGAAGCTCCTGGCGTCTGGAACTCGGCCGTCTATCGCCGGGCCAGCGATCGCATCAACCGCGGGCGACTCGATTGGTTTCAAGACTACGCCGCCAAGTCGCGCTCTGCTGGTTCGCTGAAGTCGCTGATCGAATCGGACAGGATCTTCGCGCGACGTCCTGACGTCGCCTATAGCGAGTCTTGGGCTCTCTGCTTTTATCTGGTCGAGACCGATCCCCGCAGTTTTGCCCGCTATCTATCGACCGTCGCCGCTCGGCCGCCGGGCTCCGACTATCCCGCCGCCCAGCGGATCGCCGATTTTGAAGCCGCTTTCGGCAGCAACTGGGACATGCTCGAGGCTCGGTTTCTCCGCTACATCCAAGGACTGAAGTAGGCTGCTGGCCGCGTAGGAGCGATCGCCTCGATTCGTTAGAATGGAGGACTAACCCCGTTCCTACCTTCGCTGCTGAGCGAGCCATGCCGAAATTCAAAGCGCTGCTGACCGACTTTGCCTGGAAAGATCTCGAGATCGAGCAGGAAACGCTCGATAAGGCGGATGTCGAACTGATCGTCGCCACCCATACCAATGAAAACGCGCTCGCGACGCTCGCCGCCGAACACCAGGTCGACGCGATTCTGACCAACTGGGCCAAGGTCACCCAAAAGGTGATCGCCGCTTCGCCCAACTTGAAGATCGTCGCGCGTCTGGGCATCGGGCTCGACAATATCGACGTCGCCTACTGCACCGAGCACAAGATCCCGGTCACCAACGTGCCCGACTATTGCGTGATTGAAGTGGCCGAGCATACGCTCGCCCTGCTGTTGGCGTGTGCCCGGAAGATTGCGATGTACCACCACGAAACGCAGAACGGCACGTACGACCTGCAGGCCGGTCCGCTGATGCGGCGCGTGAGCGGACAAACGCTGGGGATTGTCGGGCTGGGACAGATCGGCACGTTGCTGGCCGAACGAGCGCTGGCGCTTGGTTTGCGCGTGCTCGCCACCAGTCGCAGCGGTAAGACGATGCCGGGCGTCGAGACGGTCGATCTGGAACGGGTGTTGAGCGAATCGGACTACATCGCCCTGCTGGTGCCGGCGACGCCCGACACGCGGCACATGTTTGGCGCCGAACAGTTCCAAAAGATGAAGCCAACCGCCTATCTGATCAACACGGCCCGCGGCGCGCTAATCGACGAAGCGGCGCTTGCCGCGGCGATCGAAAACGGAGAGCTGGCCGGCGCCGCGCTCGACGTGCAAGATCCGGAGCCGCCCGATCTGTCGAAAGCCCCGATGAACGACCCCCGCGTGATCGTCACCCCGCACGCCGCGTTCGTCTCGGTCGAATCGCTAGAAAACCTCCGCAGCCGCGCGACCAAACAAGTGGTCGACCTGTTGGAAGGCCGCACGCCCGAGAACGTCCGGAACCCGGAAGTGCTCGGTTAGAGTTCCCATTGGAGGTTAGCCCCGAAAGCTCCGCTTTCGGGGCGGCGCAGCCGCAGGAGGCATCAGGCCGAGACGAGCCATTCACCGGAGGCGCCCATTCTCTAACAGCGAAATGATCGCCGCCGTTTTCTTCTGGCCGCGGATTGATGCCTCTTGTCGACGATGTCGACCCCGATAGCGAGAGCTATCGCGGCTAACCGATTGGCTTGGGCAGTCGCGTTACAACTTCCTACTACGCGTCGATTCTTTGGGCTGCAAACGCCGTCTGCAGCGACTGCTCGAGCGAACCGAAATTGCCCGGCAGCAGTTCGCAGTCGCCGAGCAGCTCGCAATACTTTTCGGCGTACCGCACGTTCATGATGCGGGGAGCGACGTACTCCCCTTCAACCCGGATTGCGGCGATCTGTTTCGACAGGGGGAAGCGAGTGACGACGAAGCGAGAGCTGGGGAACGACCGTGGCATTCGAAGTCCATTGAAGAACTCGGGATCCATGTCGACGAGATCACGCTCGGGATCGTCGCCATAGATCGACGGATCAAACAGCCAGCCTCCTTGCATCAGCAGCAATTGGTCGCCATCCAGACGAAACACGATCGCCGGCTCTTCCAAGGCGTCGACCCCAATCTCGACGACGTCGGCGCCAGTCACCACGATCTCTTCGACCTGGTTCGACTGCAGGTCGAGCGTCGCCGCTTCGATCCGTTTTCGCTCGTTGGTGAAATAGGCCCGCGCCGCGAACGCGCCCAGAATAACGGCGATCGCCCAGCCGATCCAATAGCCGAACTGCCCCGACACCGGTCCCAGATGCTGTCCGATCCCGCGCAAGAGCATCGAGAGGAACCCGCCGCCTAGCAGCGCCAGCAAGGTTAAGACAATGGCGAAGCCCATTCCCAGGGCCCGCCCTTTCTGCTGCAGGATGTCCCGTTCGGACTGGTTCATCGAGCGGGTCGTAATTTCAACCATCGCGTCACAGCCACGAAGTTGCGAAGTCATTGCGATGGTCTCTATTGTACGCTCTTCCCCCAACCTGCAAGACATCGGTTGGGGCTTGCGGTTTCTTGGTGGAATCAACGAGTTCGCGCATAGAAAAAGGCTGGGTTCTCACCCAGCCTTATGTTTCGCTTGTGCATTTGGCAGGCATCACCTGCCCTGCTCTTACTTGCCGCAGTAGTCGATCGCGCGGGCGATTTCGCTCTTCAGGCGAGCACGCGGGACGATGCGGTCGACGAAGCCATGTTCCAGCAGAAATTCGCTGGTCTGGAAACCGTCCGGCAGTTCGATGCGGATGGTCGCTTTGATCGTACGCGGGCCGGCGAAGCCGATCAGCGCTTTCGGTTCGGCGAAGATCAAGTCGCCCAGCGACGCAAAGCTGGCGGCGACGCCGCCCATGGTCGGGTTGGTGAGGACCGAGATGAACAGGCCCCCCATCTCGTTGTAGCGAGCCAGCGCGGCGGTGACCTTGGCCATCTGCATCAGGGAGAGAATCCCTTCGTGCATCCGGGCGCCGCCGCCCGATCCGCTGATGATGATCAGCGGCAGGTTTTGATCGGCGGCTCGTTCGACCAGGCGGGCCAGACGTTCGCCAACGACCGAACCCATACTGCCCATGATGAAGGCCGAGTCGGTCACGCCGATTGCGACGCGGCGAGCGCGAATCATGCCGCAGCCGGTCAGGGCCGCGTCACGCAGACCGGTCCGCTTTTGCTCGGCGACCAGACGTTCGGCATACGCTTTCTTATCGGCGAACTTCAGCGGGTCGGTCGGCATCAGCTCGGCGTCCCACTCTTCGAAGGTGCCGCTGTCGAGGACTTGCTCGATGCGGTCCGACGCCGAGACGTACCAGTGATGTTCGCACTCGGGGCAGACGCTCAGCAACTCTTCGGCTTGCTTGCGGAAGATCACCGCCTGGCAACCGGGACAGCGTTGCCACAGTCCTTCCGGTACCCCGCGTTTGGCTCGTTTGACCCCTTCCGCGGCGGCGGGTGCAGCAGCGAACTCAGGCGTAGTCGACGACATTCGTTTTCCTTCTAGCTGTTGCCGCCGAAGTTGGCGGTACTCTCTATTCTAATTAACGAAGGGCGGGCTGGGGCGCGATTTCGATCAGTTCCCAACTGCCGCAGTTACCTTCTTCGGCTTTCCAAAGGTCGCCGATGCAGTGATGCAGCAAGGCGCAGCGAATCACCGACGCAATCGGCTCGGGCGTCACGATCGCCGCGACGCTTTTTGAGTTTTGGTATTTCTTGCAGATCTTGTCCAGAGCGGTCCGCACGCGAGTCCGGGCGTCCGCTAGCATCTCTCCCTCGGGCGGGCAGATGCCATCCGGGTTTTCTTGCCATTGCCGATAGACTTTCGGCTGGTTCTGCTTGACTTCGGTGATCAGCTTTCCTTGCCAGAGACCGACGTCCAGATTGCGGAACTTGTCGATTTTCTTCACCTTGGCCGAGTGGACCTTGGCGACGATTTCGGCCGCTTGCATCGCCGGCTGGCAGGGGCCGCAATAGACGACGTCGACCGACAGGTCCGCCATCTCATGGGCGGCATGTTGAACCTGGGCGATTCCTTGGTCGTTTAACGGAATGTTTAACGTCCCACGAATCCTGCCTTGCAGGTCGTAGTCGGTACAGCCGGGACGAATGAGCGCAACGCGCAACATAAAAAAGCTACACCTATGCTTTAGGAGGCGGCGACCGCGGCCGAGTTCAGGTCGCGGACTGCCGTGATGTAGTCAGGTTTGCCGAAAATGGCCGATCCGACTACCAACAAGTCTGCGCCCGCTTCCGTGCAGCGCCCAATAGTATCCAAATTCACGCCGCCGTCGATCTCAATCAGCACGTCGGAATTAAGCCGCCGCACCTCACGAATTTTGTCGAGAGCGATCGGATTGAACGCCTGACCGCCGAAACCGGCGTTGACGCTCATCATTAACGCGAGATCCGCCTCGGGCAGGGCGTCGACGATCGCATCGACCGGCGTGTCGGGATTAATCGCCACGCCGGCGCCACACCCTAGCGAGTGGATGTCTCGCAGCGTGCTAGCGACGTCATCGACAGCTTCGGCGTGAATGGTGATCACGTCGGCGCCTGCCTGTTGGAATTGTCGGATGTATTGCTCCGGCTTCTCGATCATCAAATGGACGTCGAGCGGCAGATCGGTCAATTTTCGGAAAGCGGCGACGATCGGCATCCCGTAGGTCATGTTTGGGACAAATATGCCGTCCATCACATCCAGATGCAGCGCCTGCACGCCAGCAGCTAGCAGACGTTCCACCTCACGCTCCAAGTTGCCGAAGTCGCACAACAAGAGCGAAGGAAGAATAACAGGCGCAGCTTCACGAAGCTGGGCTAGGTGGTCACGTGACATATCTTGGTAGAAGCTAGTGCGTCAGGATGATGGTAGTGTGCTCAATTCGCCGCAAGTGACGAATCCGGTCTGTAGGCTGTGGGACGCTGTAGTTAGAAGTCGTGGCGACAGGGCAAACCGCCGCAAAGGAATTGAAAGCCTACGTTACTCCGGGACAAAACTGGTTCGGGCAATTGTAACAACGGCCACCAGCAGAGTCAGCGCCCTGAATCGGTCATTGGCGTAACCCGCAATAGCACAATGGGTTAAATCGCGCAAATAATTGAGAAGACCACCCCGTTCGGGGTCCGAGGCGAGAAAATGCGCCGTTAAATTCTCTGAGAAGCCGCCCATCGTAGCCCGAGTGCGCAAGCCGAGGGAATGCGTTTCGATGAATGACGAATGCCGAAACCAGAATTGACGAAACGATCAAGACTTCGTCATTCGTGCTTCGACATTCGTCATCTTGTATCTGTGGCGCTACTGGGGAAACTCCAAGCCTTCCGCCTGCTTCTCCAGCAACTTCAGTTGCAGCTCGATGATCTCGTCTTTGGCGTCTTCGCGGGCGTCGTACTGCTGGCGCAGTTTCTTGACCCGGGCTTCAATGTCTCGCGCTTGATTATCGCGCTGCTTCATGTCGGCGGTGAAGACTTCGGTTAACGCCTGACGAAGCTCTTCGCGAGCCTGGGCCTTTTCCGCATCCGTTTTCGCCTTCTCTAGCCTGGCGAGCGCTTGTCGCTTCTTTTGCTCCAGCGGGCGATTGATTTTTGCGTTCGAAGGTTGGGACGACGCTGGAGCGTATTTGGGAGATGCGATCACGTTTGGCGCATAGGCGGGAACCGCATAGTTCGACGCCGCAGAATAGTTGTGCGATGCACCGGATGGCGCCGTCAGCCGGGGAGCAGGGATCGAAAAGTGCGGGCTCGCTGCGCTGGAGTAACCGGTTGCCGGAACATAGGCGTTGGTCGCGCCAGGCGGAGAATCGGGAACCGCGGCAGGGGCAGCCGCCTGCGGGTTCGAGGAGTTTGCGTAACCGGGCGCCCACGCATTGCTGCCGGGAACGCCTGGGGGTTTGAACTGCGAGTTGCCCGCTTGTGTGTAGGGAGACGGAGCTGATCCGGTCGGCGCAAGTGACGCACCGCCGTACGGAGTCGCCGTTGCCTTCCCATAATAGGGCGATGTTGACGCGGAGTTGGAAGGGGGGGCTGCGGGAGATGCAAATTGGTTAGCTGGACCGACGCCAAAGCGTTGTGTCGGCCCATTGGCGTTGGGGGCATTTGGCAGCGAAAATCGGGAACCGAAAGGGGCCGGCGCGGTTGGATTGAACGCGCTCGAATTTCTCGGCATCGCCGCGTTGCCGCCAGGGGCGCCGTAGGGATTGCGGGAGTATCCGGAGCCCGGGACAAACCGAGCAATACCGGAACTATTTGGGCGCGTGTCGGCATGGGGAGTTGCGGTCGCGTATTTGGGAACTGGTTCGCCCAGCGGGACCAACCCCTGCAGCACGAATCGAAATTTCTTCGCACGCAACTCGTCGACTTTCTCCTGCATCGCTTGTTCCGTGACCGGAGGGGCGGCAGGTGAGGTCGGATCGACCAGACTGACAACTTCCAAGTCGACTAGATTGATTCTGCCGGTCAGCGAATCTGGCAAGAATTTGCGTATCGCAAAGTTGCAACCAAAGCTATGAAAGCCCTCCGACGCTTTGGTGATGCCGGTCCCTCCAGCGAAAAGTTGGATGAGTTGGTTGGGCTTGTTGTGGTTGAGCCATTCCATCGAGTAGGTGTTGGCGTCGAGCGGGACGCGGATGGTGACTGATGGCGCATCGGCGCTTTTTTCCACACGCGGCGGATCGAACGCCAGCGCATTGGACGTCGGCGGACTCTTGGAATCGACTAAGCCGACTAACCGAAATCGCGCACCCGCTTCTAGCGCGTCATCGACCTCTTTCTGCGTTAGCTGCTTGCCAGTTTGCGGCGATGGCTCGCTGACCAGCAAGACCGCGACCGGGTGTCCCACAAACAGCTTCGGCGTCGTCGGATGGGGGAGTCCGACGTGCTTCACTTCAATCAGCTGGCATCCGGTCGCCATTTGATAAGCGACGTCGACGGGGCCCGCTGTGCCTGGATCGGCGCCTCTGCGAATCGCGAGAACCTGGATCATCCCGTTGCCGATATTCGCTTCTAACAATTCCTCGTCGACGAGTTTGGGATCGAGACGGACTTCGATGCGACGGGGCTGCGACAGAACATTGGCGTCGCTTGGTTCGCTATTCCCAGCAGGCGCTGTTGGAGCGACAAGTGAGTTCGTCGCTTTCGCGGGCGCCGCCGCAACCTTGGATTCTTCTTGATGCGGCGTCAGCTGAAACTTCTTCCCCAGTTGCTCCAGCGTTTCGATTAGCTTGGGGCTGACTTTTCGATTCTCGCGGTAGTCGAAGCCGATCGGCAGGGCGATCAGCATCTGTTTGTCTTGCAGTTCCCGCGGCTCGTGGCCGATATGGATCAGGCATTGCGTTGCGAACGGGACCGCTTCGCCGGAATCGCTGATCACTTGCACGTCGTACGGCCGATCAACGGTCGCCGGACCGCGAGGATAGTCGGCCCGATCGATCGGCAGCATCACCAGGCGATACGACTCGAGCGCCGGCTCGTCGGAACGCGTGTCGGCTCGCCGCATCATGAACGTCTTTTCGGGGTTGGGATTGTTGGGATCGAACAACCCGTGCAGCGCGTACTTGATTCCATCGGCGAGGTCACTGTCGACGTCGGCCTGCTTCAAGTACTTGGGGCTGGGACGCGGGGCGCCTTTGTCGAACGAAACGATCACTTCGGCCTGGGCTTCGCCGTCATCCTCGTCACGGACTTCTTCAATGCGACAGCCCGTTTCGTAGATCGCGTCAATCGAAGGTTCTCCGTTACGCTTCGTGATCGAGACGTTTTCGTTGCCGACGTTCGCTTGCAACAGTTCCAGCGGAAACTCGTCGGTCTTCAGCGTCAGGCGGAGCTTGATGCGGACTTCCTCCGGCTTGGCCGCCTCGAGACGTAGACCGTCCAGCTGAAATTCATAGCCTTCCTTCGCAAGCTGATCGATCTTGGCCTGGGTTCGCAGGGGAGCATCGGCGTTGGGGAGCGGCGCGGAAACAATCAGACGAGTGCGATCGGGACCAGGGCGGACCTCCATCTCGGCTCGCTCAAGCCGGCAGTTGGCGGCGATCAACGACTCAGTCGTCTCGCCACTGTCGTTGGTCTTCCGGGCGACCACGGCAAACGCCTGGGCCGGCACGACTTCATAGATTTCCCCCAGTGGATAACGATCGGTTTCCAGCGGGATCTCTAGGCGTACGGAAGAGTAGGCGTGGTTGGTTGGTCGCTTTTGTAGCGCGGAAGGGCGGCGAACTGGAGTGGCGCCTGGCGACAGCCCCTGCGGTTCAAGCTGAAGGTCTTGGGCTCGCAATGTTTGTTTCGTTTCCCCTTCCTCCATTCGCGTTTCCGCCGTGACGGCGCCATCAGCGCGAATTATGACTCTCGGCGACTCCCCAGTCTTGGCCGGTTTCGCTTCCGCCGGCTTCGCCTCTTTTTCGTCCTGGGCAAACAACGCCGCACACGCGACCCCTACCACCAACAACGTCGAGGCAGCCGCCAGCCGGCGCATCCACTTACTTTTGAGCATCGCTAGTTTCCTTCCAATCCATTTCGGGGAGGGGCAGCTGTTCGAGCGACTTTAGTTCATCGTCCAAACGATCCAGATCGCCTTGCGTTGGGCCTTCGAGTTGTTGCAAACGGGTCTGAATCGATTCCACGCTTTCTTGTGTGATGGGCGCCCGGCGGCGGGGATCGGCCGGTCGGCGCGTTTGTTGGGCTGTAACGACGAACGTTACTCCGACCAGCACGAACAGCGCCAACGCCGCCGCGCCCGCGAGTAGCCACGGACGCAGCAGCGGCGCCCGGCGCAGACGCAGTTTCCCTTGCTGCAGGTCCGCCAGCAAACGTTCCAGTTTGTTCTGTAGCTCCGCCGCATTGGCGAAGCGGCGATCGGGCTGTTTCTCGAGCAAGCGATCGATCGTCTTCGAAAGCTCTTCCGGGATTTCGGCGTTCGCCTGCATCGCCGGCCGGTGCGGATCGTGGCAGGTTCGTTTGAGGACCGCCATCGGGCGTTCGGCCCGAAACGGTGGGCGCCCGGTCGCCATGAAGTAGAGAACCGAGCCGAGGCTGAACAGGTCTGAACGGTGATCCATCGGGCGGCCGTCCGCTTGCTCGGGCGACATATAGTGCGGGGTGCCGGCGACGACGCCGGTGTAGGTTAAGCTGGCGTCGTCCGAAGCGCGGGCCAGGCCGAAGTCGGTCAGGTAGGCCCGGTCGACGTCATTCTCGAGCAAGATGTTGGCGGGCTTCACGTCGCGGTGGACCAGGCCTTGGGCATGGGCGGCCGCCAAGCCGGAGGCGGCTTGCTGACCGATACGCAGGATCTCCGAAACGCTTAACGGGCCGGATAGGTCGACCCGGGCCTGCAGCGATTGCCCGGCGATGTACTGCATGACCAGGTAAGGATGGTCGACGTTTGACTCGACGTTGTGAATCGGGACGACATGCTCGTGCACGACCGCGGCGGCGGCGCGGGCTTCGCGGGCAAAGCGTTGCCGGGCGGCGCCGATCCGCGACAGGTGAGGCGCAAGCAGCTTGATCGCGACCGGGCGGTGCAGCTCGGTATCAAACCCCTTTAGCACAATCCCCATGCCGCCGACGCCGATGATCCGCTCAACCTCGTAACGGCCAAGGCGCCCGAGCGTCTCGGGATGAGAAGGAGCTTCGAGCATGTCGCGGACGAGGGTCTCGACGGCCCCGCGGCGGTCGGCCGTTTGCGTTTCGACCGAGTGATAGCGATAGATCTCGCCGCTGTTGGTTTGATCGCCATCGACCGGGGTCAGCAACTGCCGCTGCGTATCCCAGAAGGCGTTATCGCCGGAGAGTTCGGTCAGCCGCTGTTGGCACGCGGGGCAATGTTCGACATGCTCAGCCGCCGCGCGAAACGGCGCCGAGGTTTCGTCGCCGTCGAGCAGCAGCAGGAAGTGTTGGTCGGTGCAATGTGAAGAGCCGATCGTCATTGTGATTGCTCCTCCAGGCTAGAAATCTTTTCCCGGATCCGCTTGGTGATCCGGCTACGGGCAATGTAGACGCTGCCGACAGTCATCTGCAGCTCTGCGGCGACCTGCGGAATGGGCGTCGCCTCGACGCTGGTTTTCCAAAAGGCTTGCCATTGCCGCTCGTTGACTTGGCCGCGAACTTGCTCGGCCGCACAGCGAAACTGCTCGCGGCGATATTCCAGGGCGAATAACTGCGTCGACTCGCTGTTGGGATCGGGCAGTTGAGCCAACAGGCCGGCGATCTGGCTGTCGCCCGAGCCAATTCGCTGATGCTTGGGGCGGGTCATAAAGTTGATCGCCATGTTTTGCGCAATCCGAAAGAGCCACGCCTTGAAGGCGCCCCGGTCGTCTTTGTCGACCCACCGACCGACCGCTTTGGCGACCGCGGCTAGCACCTCCTGCACGAAGTCCTCAGCATCGGCCTGCTGCATCCCCTTGCTGCGAGCCAACCGGAATAGCAGCGGCTCATAAAGCTCGATAAATGCGTCCCACGCCTCGACATCGGCGGCGTCAGGCAGCCGGCGGATCAGCGTTTCGCGCGTATCTGGAAGTGGCGGCAAGGTTTAAGTCGCTTCATGCGTGTCGAGAAGAGCGGGCGGAGGCGATTGCCCTCCTATGGTAAGACACGCGGCGGCGGAAAACCTTTCTGGTAGGGAAAAGTTTTTTTGAAAGCGGGGAAACGTGGAATACCTGGCGCCAAAATGCGATGACTCTAGCGCATCTCGTTCCACTCGTCCGTCGCATACCGCTCGGCGACCAGCTTGGCGGTACGCTCTTGCGGCCAATCGACCAGCTGCTGATCGGCGTCCCAGGTTTCGGTCAGGGTGCGCTTCAGCTGTTCGCGCGAAATGGGCAGGTTGGTCACGAACTGCGTGTGGTCGCGCTGCTCTCGATAGTCAGGCGTCCGTGGCGGGTGGCGGAGGCAGTCGGCGATCAGCTCTAAAGGAAAGTCGTACAGCAGCGTGCCATGGTAGAGAGCATGGTCGCGCTTTACCCGCAGGCTGTTGCCGCTGAACTTGCGGTTGTTCCAGGTCAGGTCGCAGGTTCCTTGGAAGGTGATCCCGTCGACATGCGGCGAAAGGGCGGCCAGCATCTTCTCCATCACGTAGCGGTGGCAGAGGTCGATGGCTCGCAGGTCTTCGCGATCGGTCAGGCTCAGCGTGATTGCGTACATTAAGCAGCCGGGCCCAGCGACGATGGCGGCGCCTCCGCTGGAGCGGCGGAGGACCGGCACGCCCAGCTCCGCGCAAACTGGCAGGTTCGCTTCTTCGGCGATCTTCGACGCTCGGCCGATGACGGCCATCGTGGCCGGAGGCTCCCACAGGCGAAGGACGTCGCCGACCAGCTCGCCTGACTCGTTGGCGTCGAGCAGCGCTTCGTCGAGGGCCAAATTTTCTTCCGGCGTCGGTAGCGTGAGATCGAACAAATACATCGGCGGCGTGTCAGGTTGTTGGGAGCCTGGTGCGCGAAAAAGGGGCCAGGTCGCTTTTTCGCGGGGGAGATGTTTCGGGTTGCAAAGCCAAGCGGCGAAAAAGAGACCAGCCCCCTTTCTCACTACCTGAGTGTGGTGGTTGTTCGCTTCAGCGCCCAGGGGCGGGGCTTTCGCGTTCCCTTCTTCAGCCCTTGTAAAATGGAGTCAAACGTCTGAAAATGGCCGTTTGCGCTCTGTCCGATTGAACCCAACTCCTTATGCCGTATGAACATTCTGCAAGTCCTGCGAAGTCGGTTTGACGCTGTCTTGGCCCCCTTGGTTGACGAAACGGCGCCGCTGCTCGACATGATTCGGCCGACCAACGACCCGAAGTTCGGCGACTATCAGGCCAACTGCGCAATGCCGCTGGGCAAAAAGTTGGGGAAAAACCCGCGTGAAATCGCTGGCGAGATCGTCGAGAAAATCGATCTGTCGGACATGGCCGAGCCCCTGGAAATCGCCGGGCCGGGCTTCATCAACATCAAGTTGAAGGATGCCTGGATCGAAGAGCAACTGGCCGCCGCCGTGACCGACGAGCGGATCGGCGTGCCGCTGGTCGAGAACCCCAAAAAGTACGTGCTCGACTTCTCTTCCCCCAATGTGGCCAAGCCGATGCACGTGGGGCACATTCGCTCGACCGTGATCGGCGACTCGCTCGCCAACACGTTGCGGTTCTTGGGGCATGAGGTGATCACCGACAATCACCTCGGCGACTGGGGCACGCAGTTCGGGATGATCATCTACGGCTTCAAGCATTTCCGCGACAACGACGCCTATCACCAGAAGCCGGTCGCCGAGCTATCGCGGCTCTATCGCGAAGTGCGAAAGATCATTGATTTTGTCGATGGTCAAAAGGGGCTGCCTGCCCGCAAGGCGAAGCTGATGGAGATGGCGGCCGAGATTGAAGAGCGCAAAGCGATGCCGCCGACCGGCGACAAAGCGGCCGACAAGAAAGCGAAGAAAGAGCTTGACAAGCTGCAGCGTCAGGCCGAAGAGGTGAGCAAAGAGCTGACGACCGACGAAGCGAAGCTGAATGCATTGGCCGGCGACGCCGAGTTCGCCAAAGTCGCTTCCGAGCATGCCGATATCGCCAGCGCCGTGCTCAACGAAACGGCCAAACTGCATGCCGGCGACGAAGAGAACCTCGCCCTATGGCACGAGTTTCTGCCGAAGTGCCGCGAGGATATCCAGCGGATCTATCAGCGGCTCGATGTGACGTTCGACTACGAGCTGGGAGAGAGCTTCTATCACAACCAGCTGGGGGAAGTGGTCAACAACTTCATCGAGCAAGGGTTCGCCGAAGAGTCGGAAGGCGCCCTCTGCGTCTTCCTGGAAGGCTTCAAGGCGCCGATGATCATCCGCAAAAAGGATGGCGCCTATCTCTACGCGACCACCGACCTGGCGACGATCGAGTATCGAATGCGCGAATGGTCGCCCGATGCGATCTTGTATGTCGTCGACTTCCGCCAGGGAGATCACTTCGACAAGCTGTTCGCCGCGGCGAAGAAGTGGGGCTATACCGATGTGGAGCTGAAGCATGTCAGCTTTGGCACCGTGATGGGAACCGACGGCAAGCCGTACAAAACGCGGTCGGGCGATACGGTTGGGCTCGAAGGTTTGCTCGATGAAGCGGTTGCCCGCGCCGACAAGATCGTCCGCGAGAACGATACAGATGGCCAGCTGACCGCAGAGCAATACGCGGACGTCGCGCAGCGAGTCGGCATCGGCGGCCTGAAATATGGCGACTTGTCGCAAAACCGCGAGACCGATTACGTCTTCAGTTACGACAAAATGTTGGCGCTGCAAGGCAACACGGCGACCTACATGCAGTACGCCTACGCCCGCGTGCAAAGCATCTTCCGCCGGGGCGAAGTCGACATTGCGGCGCTTCGAGAAAGTGGCGCCAGGATCCGCGTTTCGTCGCCAGCCGAGCGGGCGCTGGTGATGAAGGTGTTGCGGTTCCCCGAAGCGCTGAATGACACGGTCGTCGACTATCGTCCAAACCAGCTGACGATGTTCCTGTTTGAAGAGCTGGCCAAGTCGTATTCGACCTTCTTCGAGCAATGCCCGGTGCTGAAGGCGGAGACCGAAGAGCAGAAGCAAAGTCGGCTGTTGCTTTGCGATCTGAACGCTCGGGTGATAAAACAGGGGCTCGCGTTACTCGGGATTTCAACCGTCGACAAAATGTGAGCCGTATGTCGCGAAGGGACTCGCCTGCCAAATCGAAGAAGTCGCCCTCCCCTCCCCCGCTCGACTCGATCGCGTGTGGGGATGCGACGCAGGTCATCGCCGCGTGGCCCGATGAGTTCATCGATACGGTGATCACCAGCCCTCCCTACTTCCAGCAACGCGACTACGCCGGCGACGATCAGATTGGGCTCGAGAAAACGCCGGGTGAATATATCGAGCGTCTTATCGCCTTGTTCGCCCAGGTGCAGCGCACGCTGAAGGCCAGCGGTTCGCTTTGGGTGGTGCTGGGCGACAAGTATGTGAATGGCGAGCTACTGGGGATGCCGTGGCGATTTGCCCTGGCGATGAAGGACGCCGGCTGGATCTTGCGGAGCGACGTCATCTGGCAAAAGCCGAATGCGATGCCGTCGAGCGTGAAGACCCGCCCCACCACCGATCACGAGTACGTCTTTTTCTTCAGCAAGAGTAAAGAGTACTACTACGACGCCGACGCGATTCGCGAGCCGCACGTCACGTTCAGCGACAAGAGCCAAATGAAGGGAGGCCGCCGCCACTTCAACCAGCGCGGCGGCACGCCCGAGGCAGGCAAGAACGGGGGGGCGTCGAACTTGCACGATGGCCGCTGGGATCAGGCCTTTCATCCCCAGGGACGCAACAAACGAACCGTCTGGTCGATTCCGCTTTCTAAATTCCGCGAAGCTCACTTCGCCGTCTTCCCCGAGCGGCTGGTCGAAACCTGCCTGCTGGCGACTTGCCCGCTGGAGGGAATCGCGCTCGATCCCTTCATGGGAAGCGGCACGGTCGGCGTGGTCGCCCGCAAGCTGGGGCGACACTATCTGGGTGTTGATCAGTCGGCCGAGTACTGCGAGATGGCGAGGCGCCGCCTGGCGAAGGAAACCGAGCGGGTGCTGTTCTAGAGCGATTTTCTGATAGCAGTAGCGTTTCTGGCGTTAGTGAGGCAAGCTGGTCAAGGCGACCACAACCAGCCAGAACGATACAGATGGAGGAAAACCGCTCTAGCGCCGCTATTCCGCCGTCTGCTGTTGCAGCAGCGAGTTCTGATCGATCACCCAAGTCTCGCCGCCTGCTTCTTTGGGCGTTTGGATCGAAGCGTGAAACGACAGAGGCGTCGCCGTCAGCTTGATCTGCTGGAGGAAGTCGCTCTCCAGATCGAGATCCGACAGCTCGGCCGCGTACGTTCCGTGCTGCTCGAAATAGGCTTTCTGGGCGTAGTAGACTGAGTGGAGCAGCGTCTTGTAGTCCCGCGCTGGATCTGGCTTGAACTTGACCGAGCCGATTGGCTGCGTCGAGAAGAACGCCTCGCCCCAGGTCTCGGGACGATGCATGTTGATCACGCCCTGTGGCGACCAGACCCAGTTGTGTTCAGGGCGGTTGGGGACCTTCACCGTCTTGCCGTTTTCGACCACGACGTCCCACTCAACTCGCGAGAAGTCAATCCGCAGTCGATCGCCGTCGGTCGGCGGAAATTTGGCGGTCGACAGTTCCTGTAGGCCCTTCCAAGGCCAGGCGATCTCGACGGTCCACCCTTGGTCGACGTCGCTGGGGTCGTTGAGGGTGCCGTTGACCGAAACGGCCGTCTTTAGGCGTATGATCTCCCACCCGTTAACCGCCTTGCCGCCATCTTTGTACGGCATGGTCAGCAGCAGATCCCAAGTGGTGTTCAGGGCGTTCAGTTCTAGCTCGGCGTACATGTGGTTGTCGCCGTCGGGATCGATGAAGACTTCAAAGTCGGGGTCGTAAAAGATGACGGAGTCGTGTTCGGTCAAGGTCGCCCAGACATTTGGCTCGTCGAGCTGCGCGGCGATGTAGAGCGCTTGATCGTCCCACATCATCTTCATCCGCGTTTGGTGGCGCGGCGGCGTTGGGTGGTCCGTTCCTTCGATATCAACGAACGGCTCGCTCCAGGGGATCTTGTCCCATTCCCCATCGCTGAGCTTGCCGTCGATCTTGGGCGCCTTGGCGGTCTGGTAAACGACATAGCCGCGCGGCTGAATTTTCGCTGGCGATTCGGCCCACGTCGGCGAAGCCAGGAATAGACCGGCAAAGGCGGCGAGCGCCGCCGGAACGAAAAGCGAATTCAAGCGGCACATCAGGTCGGTCGTATTGCGAAGGGAATGGCGGACAATCACGAGAGCGTTGCAGAGTTAGTCGGCCAGCTTGACCTGAACTTCGGCGTTGAACATCAGCAGCGGATCGCCATAGCTGAGCAACGTTCGCAGCATCACGCCGATCGTGCGTTCCGCTTCTCCCTGGAAGAGCGTTTGCGAGCCTTGTTTGACTTCGATTGGCTTGTCGAGATTGACCATCCGGTCGTCCAGGCGAATCAGCAGGTTGGTCACGTTCTCCGCTTCGCTGACGTCAAACTTCTGACCTTCGCGCGTGGCGACGACCAGGCTGCCATTCTTGGCTTCGTCCGCGGGCACGGCAAGCCAGTACGATTGCTGGTGCGGCGTACCGGTCTGTTGCCAAACGATCCGTTGCGGCAACGGATCGCGGGTGAACTTGGCCATCCAGGGTAACGCCTGCGCGTCGAGCCGATCCATCCAGTGCCCTTTTCCCGGGTAGATCTGCACATCGTGGACGTAGCCTGCGGGATCCGTCTTTTGCAACTCGTCGAGCTTCTTGCCATACTCGGCCGCCACCTTGTTCCGATCGAAGGTGCCGTCGTTGCCACCCATGTGAATCGAAAACGGCGTGTTGCGGAGCGAGAGGAGCGAGACGCCGTTGGGGTGCCCGGCCATCATCGAAGCGGCCGCCCAACGATCGGCCATCCGCGGGGCCAGTTGGTAGACGCCGTCGCCGCCGGCCGAATAACCGAGCAGATAGACGCGGTTTGGGTTGACCCCATGCGTCACGATCAGGTCGGCGATCAGCCGATTGAACATCGTGTCGATGTGTCCTTCGTGCCACAGGTTCCAGGTGTTGGTCGGCGCCCGGGGAGCGACGTAGATCCCTTCTTCCAGCTGATAGAGCCGCTTCTGGTTTTCCCACTGCTGATCATTGATCGCGGCCGGGGCGCCGCCGCCGCCATGCATCGAGATCCACAGGCTATACCCGTCTCGCGGCTTCTTGCCGAAGGTGATCAGCTCGAACTTCATTTCGAGCTCCCCGTCTTTGATGACTTTATCTTTCACCTCCTGCGCACGTTCTTTCAGCATCGCCTCGCCGTGCGCTTTCAAGATCAACTTGCGAGCGGTCGCGGCATCGAGTTTGGTGAGCGGTACGTTAGCGAAGCCTTCTTTCTCGAGCGCTGCAAGCGATTCAAGCGACGGCGTGAGCTGCTTCTTCAGCATGTCCAGCGCGTCAGACGAGGTTTCTGCAGCAGACGACGTGAAGGGAACGGTCGCGAAAGCGAAACAAACGAGAGCGACTAGTCGACGTGGAAGCATCAGCGGTGCATTTCTCAAATGGAGGAGCAAAGAGGCGAATCGGCGAAGACTACGAGCCAGCGGGAAGTTGGATCTCGACGACAGTTTCTTCTCCGGCAGCGGGAGATTGTACGGTCCGTTCGATGCCTTCGATCACCAGCGTGAACTCAGTCTGTGGCGGAAGGTCGAACCCGAGAAAGTGGTTCAGGTCGACCGATTCACCTTTCGAGCGGCCTGAGTGGAGCGGTTTCTGTTTGCCCGGCGTTTTGACGGCGACATCCGTGGCGACCCGTTTGCCTTGGGCGTCGACGACCTTGACCGACAGCTTGCTGGTCTTGGTGGCGATTGGGTCTTTCGGTTTGTAGCTGCGGGTGACGTTGACGGCCGAGACGGTGCGGTCTCGCATCGACCAGACCATCGGGAACGGCGTCTTCGTCTTGCCGAAGCTGGCGGCGTAGATCGCATACTGCGGGCTATCTTCCTTCGCTTTGGCCGCTTCGCCAACAAACCAGCCGACATCCAGGCTCTTTGCGTCGCCTGCTTCGCAAGCGCCGGTAAAGTGCCAGCCGTCGTCCCAGATCTCAACCCACGTATGGTTGCCTCGGTTGTTGGTCCACAGCGGCGTGCCGACGACGCGGGCCGGAATCCCGGTCGCCCGGCAGGCGTCGACCAACAAGATCGACAGCCCCGTGCAACTGGCGACGCCGCTTTCCATCGTTTCATCCGGTCCCTGGTTAGGGGCGCGGCGTTTGGTCGAGTATTTGACGTTGAGCAGTGGGAACAACTCTTTGTTCAATTTGAGCGCCGCTTCGGAAGCAGTCTTACAGTCCTTCACGATCGGCATGCTTAGCGCGAAGAGCCGTTGTCGCCAATCGTCGCGCTCTTCGTCGAGATTTGCGTACGGCAACACGTCGTTCAAGAAGATCTCTTCCGGAACCTGCTTGCCCCAGGCCGTTTCGTTTTTCGCCTGGTACGCCAACTTGCAGTTGCTCAGCAGAAAGTCGCTGGTCAGCGAGCGGAGATCCTGATCGGGCATGTTGGCGATCAGGAAGGCCATGCCGCCGCGCTGCGCTTCGGGCACGTCGGCAAGCGCCTTCCGCAACTCGGCCCGGTTGTCGCCTGCTTGGGAGAGCGCCTTGGCGACGTCCTGATCCCACCAGCGCTCAGCGGCCGATAGCGAAGTCGCCATCGTGAGCGAAAGCAGGACGGAGGAGAATAGCGTCAGGAAATTGGATTTTATCATGGTTTTCTACTGCGCGACGCCGCATAGAAAGGAAGGAGGGAACCTCTCGCCCCTTATAAACTGCTGTAGCACAAAAAACAAGCGCTCGGCGCGATATTCCCGGAAGGCCGTACTTGCGAGGGAGTCGCAGCGAGCAATGACAGGAAAAGCCTGTAGTTTTGCTGATAAACTTGCCGCCAGCGCAGGGCGAAGCGTTGTCGGCGATTGGTAATAGCGCAGGTGTGGGAAGAGGTGCGATGCGACGTCCGATCGGTTACGCGTCATCGTTGTTGAAATAGCAATCCACAATCCGCTTCGCCTCTTCACGCGAAAGCGCCTGGGGCTCCAGCACGTTCCAGACTGTATCGTGGCTGGCTGTCAGACAGGCGGCGATGCAGCGGTAGATATCTTGCCGTCGATCGGCCGATGGTTCGTCGGCGGCGAATTGGCGATAGACCTCACCAGCATGCAACCAGACGGCGATCTCTTGGGCCGGATCGGCATCACGGCGAAAGCCTTCTTCCCACTGATCGAAGCTAAGCGCGTAATGCTCGGCGAAGGTCGCTTGAATCTGCTCGATCATCTCGCGGACTTCGTCGTCAAACGGTTCGTGTCGCAGTGGGCCCTGTTGAACATTATCGGGCAAGATCCAGACGACCTCGTCGATCCCCTGCACCTGAACCTGGATGGCGCCGGGGCGTAGCTCTCGTTTGGGAATTCGGACCGGGTGCTCCGCTTCGACGTCATAGAACAGCACAGTGTCGTTGGAGGAATCGGTCCTCGGAAAGAGCCGCTTCCACCAATCCCCCAAGCCCATGCCGTTTCCCGTTGAAAATCGCTTGTCGTTTCGTGACTATTGTAAATTTGCTGGCCGCCGACCGGAACCTCTCGTCCGTTTTGACAGCAGGTCGGGTTCGATCTATGTTGCTATGCTATTGTAGACAATGTCTTCCGGCCCGCAGGAGCCTTCTCGATGACGCGTCTGATTTGCGCCGCCTTGATTCTGTCCGTGTCGACGTTTGCGTCTTTTGCCTTGGCGGACCAGCCCTACGTCGTCACCGCGCCGCCCGCCGAACTGAAGGCCGATCCCTACTACGGAAAGTATGTTGACGCCGGCGGGTATCCGATTTTGGCGGCGGCCGCGGTTAATGATTACGCCCTGAAGGAAGCGGCGTTCTTGATCGAGCAAATGCTGGCGAAACGACCTGATGTGAAACAGGCGATGATCAGCAGCGGTTCGCGGATGTTGATCATCGGCTACGACCAATACACGACCGACCTGCCGGAGTTCGCCCACTTTCAGCCGAAAGAATACTGGGATGCCCGGGCTCGCGGAACCGGCGGTTCGCAGACCGATCCGTATTGCACCTGTGGCGAAGAGAACTTGCTTGGTTATCCCGGCGATCCGTACGCGGCCGAGTGCATCCTGATCCATGAGTTCGCCCACAACATCCACTTGCGCGGACTGGTGCGGGTTGATCCAACTTTCGACGATCGGCTGAAAGCGACTTACGACCGAGCGATGGAAGCGAAGCTATGGGAAGGGAAATACGCGTCCGTGAATCACCACGAGTATTTCGCCGAAGGGGTGCAGTCGTGGTTCAACAACAATCGCCCACCCGACCATGATCACAACCATGTCGACACCCGGACCGAGCTGAAAGAGTATGACCCGGGCCTGGCGAAGATGTGCGAAGAGGCGTTTGGCGAGACCGAGTTGGTCTACACCAAACCAACGACGCGGCTCACCGGGCATCTGGCTGGGTATGATCCGCAGGCATCGCCGAGCTTCGCCTGGCCCAAGCGTCTCGATAAGGCTCGGGCCGATATTCGCCGTAGTGCGGAGAAACGCTTGACGAAAGAGAGCGACTAGTCCTCGGGAGTGACCGTCTCGGTTTCTTCTTCGACCACGACTTCCTCTTCAGCAGGCGCTTCTTCGGAAGTCGATTCTTCTACCGAGGTATCGGCGTCCGCGACAGGGGTGCTGGGGAAGAGCTTCTCGTACTCTTTCTCGTAGTGCCCTTCGCCGTAGACCAGTTCCCCCCCTTGGAAGCCGACGATCGACGTGCCGATCGCGACCAGGCAGCAGCCGACGAACCAGATGATTTTCTTGCGATAGTTCTCTTGCTTGTAGGCCGAATAGGCGATCGGAACCATGATCAGCGAAAAGACGGTAACGGCAATCCCCAGCCAGCGATGCCGGTCGATCGGGCTGGAGACGAGATCGAGGGAAACGTTGCCGTGTCCTTCGTGCATGGCATAGGCCCAACCCATGATGCATGCGGGAACCGCCGCCAAGGCGCCAACCCACAAGCAATGGAACGCGGCCGACTCGAGCGGTTTTCCCAGGAAGAACGACATCCCGAGGAAGATCATCGACATCGACAACAGGGCGACCGGAAAGTGCGTCGACGCCGGGTGGAACAGGCCTTGGAAGATGAACAGCTTCGCCAGCGTGCTTTGCGGCGGCGCAGCTTCTTCGTGCTCTTCGACCGGACCATTCGCCTTCCAGTTATGATTGGCGCCTTCTTCGATCCACAGCTTGATGATCGCCAGTTCGCCCGGCGACATGCCGCCATCGGGATGGTCGGGCGACGGCGGCGGCATCAACATGTCGGCATCGTCGGTCACCAGGTAGTCGGTCCAAAATCCACTCGACTCCAGATCGCCCGGCTCGATGTAGTAGCTCATCGTCTCGGCGTCATCAACGCGGAAATCGTTCTTCGCTTTGTTGGGACCATGGCAATCGATGCAGCGATTTTCAAGGATCGGCTGCACGTCGCGCGCAAAGTCGACGATCTCTTGGGCCTGAGCGGCGACCAACAGCGTGGGGCAAAGCAGGATGGCAATCAGAATGCGAAGAGGCATAGCGCTTCCTGGAAATCCGTAGGTGACTGCAGTTGGGTAGGCGGGACGCGGCAAAACTGCGGGCATTTTGGGTGGGATCATGTTGCGGTGGGAAGTTCCAACTTAGTCTATTTTGGCGCTGATGGAAACAGAATTGGAACCAAGGCGCGGTCGAAAGCCGCCGGTATCGGAAAAAGTCGGCAACTCTTCAAGTCCAATTCTACTAAGGACTTCAGGTTCCTGAAAACGATCTCAATCGCGGGTCGCATCGTTTCCTAAAATGCGCGAAGTGCGGCCGAAGTGATTAGTTCGCTGCCTACAGGTTTGTTGGTCGCAAGTATGGCGATGTCCCGATATTTTAATCTGTCTGTTGTCGTACAGTGTGGGTAACGACGGCGGCCATGATTGGCACCAAGATGATCAGGTCAATCGCGATGAAGGGTACGCAACCCATTTCATCGCCAACGAGGCGGTTCGCCTGATTCAAGCTCGCGACAAGAAGAAGCCGCTGGATGGCAAAGACGTCTGGCCGGCGATCACCCAGGGAGAGCCCTCGCCACACGAAGTGATCGATTGCAACATCACGCCGACCAGCGCGGCCGCAACCAGCCAGAACGATACAGATGGAGGAAAACCGCTCTAAGCGTCGACCTCGGCGAGCAGACGAACCTGGCGACCAAAGACGCGAAAAAGCGAATCGAACTCCGCGCCCGTTTCGATCAGCTGGCCGCCGAAGCGGCCCCGGCTCAAAACGCCGGACCGCAGCCGAAGAACTACCGCGTTCCGGCTGTCTGGGGCGAGGCGAGGGAGTGAGACGACCGAAAAACGCCGCCAATAGCGTCTGTTCCCCTCCATTTTTGCGGTGACTGCGCCGCTTTTCCCGCTGCTCGGGCGATTGACGCATCGCGACTCCCCCCCGACAATGACGGATTCTTCGGTCGCACCGGAAGAGGCTTAGGGCCCAGTCGCGACCATTTCCTTTCGCCCCGCTTTACTGCAATACGCTATGAATCTCATTAAGCAGAATGACCCCGCGGTTTGGGAAGCGATCGCTCACGAACAGCGCCGCCAGGCGGAAGGGCTTGAGCTGATTGCGTCGGAAAACTACACCAGCGCCGCCATCCAACAGGCCGCCGGATCGGTTCTGACCAACAAATACGCCGAAGGTTACCCGGGGCGTCGCTACTACGGCGGGTGTGAGTTTGTCGATGTCGTCGAACAACTGGCGATCGACCGGGCCAAAGAGCTGTTTGGCGCCGAGCACGCCAACGTCCAGCCGCACGCCGGATCGCAGGCCAACTTCGCCGTCTATCTGACCGCGGTCGAGCCGGGCGACACTATCCTGGGTCTAGACCTGGCCCATGGCGGTCACTTGACGCACGGCATGAAGCTGAACGTCTCGGGGCAGCTGTACAACTTTGTCAGCTATGGCGTTGATCGCGAGACCCAGCGGCTCGACTTCGATCAGATCGCCAAACTGGCCCGCGAGCACAAGCCGAAGCTGATCGTCGCCGGCGCCAGCGCCTACCCGCGAGAAATCCCGCACGACAAGTTCGCCGAAATCGCCGCCGAAGTGGGCGCCAAGCTGTTTGTCGACATGGCGCACTACGCCGGTCTGGTCGCGGGCGGCGTCCACAACAGCCCGGTTCCCTACGCCGATTTCGTCACCACGACGACTCATAAGACCTTGCGTGGCCCGCGCAGCGGTTTGATCCTCTGCAAAGAAGAGCACGCCAAGCTGATCAACCGCAACGTCTTCCCCGGCACCCAGGGCGGTCCGCTGATGCACATCGTCGCGGCCAAGGCGATCTGCTTTAGCGAGGCGCTCGATCCGTCGTTCAAGGACTACGCCAAGCAAGTGGTCGCCAACGCCAAGGCACTGGCCGAAACCTTGATGTCGGGCGGCATTCGCCTGATGACCGGCGGTACCGAGAACCACCTGATGCTGATGGACGTCACGTCGATCGGCACGACCGGCGCGATCGCCGAAGCGGTGCTCGACCAATGCGGCATCACGGTCAACAAGAACATGATTCCGTTCGACGAGCGAAAGCCGATGGACCCCAGCGGCATCCGCGTCGGTTCGCCCGCTTTGACGACCCGCGGCATGAAAGAAGCCGAGATGAAGCAGGTCGGCGAGTGGATCCTGAAGGCGCTGAAGTCGCCGGAAGATGAAAAGGGGCACGCCGCCATTCGGGCCGAAGTGCTAGAACTGTGCAAGAACTTCGCGGTGCCGGCCGCGCCGGTCGAGATGAGTTAAGAGTTGTGCGAGAGCGAAAACCAGCCAGAAAGAGCCCCGTGATGGGGCTCTTTTTTTGTGCGCATTTCGACGACGCACGCTGTTTGATTGATTTTCGAATTTCGCTCTCTGTATACTTCGTGAATCCTCGAGATTGCAGCTTTCCGGCATATTCAACAAGGCAACAAGATGAGCGAAGCGGCAACCCCGAACGACAAACCAAACCCCAACATGGTCGCCGTCTGGATTGGCCGGGTAACCACCGTCTTAGCCGGGCTGGCGTTTTTGGCGGCCGGGGTGATGAAGCTGTCGATGGCTTTGGGGGGCGAGCTTCATCCGGAAGTGGTCAAGCAGATGGAAGAAGGAGGCTTTCCGGTCGACAAGCTGTTGCCGCTGGGAATCTTGCTAACAACCTGCGCTTTGCTCTACCTGATTCCGCCGACATCGGTCTTGGGGGCGATCTTGCTGACGGGGTACATGGGTGGCGCGATCTGCGTCCATTGGTTGAAGAGCGAGGACATGACGGTGCAGATCATTCTGCCGATCATGGCCTGGCTGGGGATCTATCTGCGGGATCAGCGGCTGTGGAAGTTGATTCCGTTTCGCTGGGGTTAGTTGGCGTTTCTTCGGTCGTCGGTTCCAGCTCGGTCGATTCCTTTGGGGGCCACTCGCGCGGAAGCCAGTTGACCTCGACCTGGCCATGATGGTTCGTCTTTACTTCCATGCTCATGCTCCCTTCCGAGATCACGCGTGACTCGTCGGTTTGTGCTGGCGCGTCTGCGGTGGGAGCGTTTAGGTGAACCTTGCGAGGGTACCGCTCGAGCAGTTGGCGAACCGCGTCCGTTTGCGGAACATTGTCGACGAGCACGATCTCGACCTCGGGGAAGACGCGCAAGATCGCTTCCAGGTCGTTCGCATCGCGGATCGGCCCGCTGGTGATCAAGTGCTTTACCTGCGGCAAGACGGTCGTCTGCTCGTCGATCATTTCGACAGGCAGATTCATGATCGCGATCGGCGGCCGCAGCAGCGGCATCAGTTGGCTGGGGGGCTGCAGCTTGCTTAAGTCATCGAGTGACGGGTCGGGCGGTGCGCCGACTGCGTGGGATAGGTATTTCGCATGGCCGCCGCCAGGGAGGTAGCTGATGATGTACTCTTGTTGGGACGGGGCGCGATCGACCGACGTTCCATAGACGGAATTCAGTTGGTCCAACTGCTCATCGTATTGCTGCAGGACCCGCACCTGCCAAATGGCGACCCCGGCGAAGATCGTCAGCAGCGTGACGGCGACGCCAACGATCCAAGGGAGCGCGCAGCGGGAGAAGCTGGTTGGTTTCATGAGCGCCGCTTTCGCTGGAGGTAAGTGGCTGGTTCGATGTCAAAGGAGTTCGCCGGAGCCGCGAAGGTCTTGGCGTCGGACTTTGCCCAAAGTCGGAACTCCTTTTGCGATAAGGGGTTGCGGCTGGCAGGGATTTTCTCTGCCAGCGCGAACCCATCCCCGGCTGGGTTGTCTACCTAGAAGCCGCCGCGAGAATTGCTCTTGCAGAAGAGAACCAAGTGGCGCAAAGTTGAAGTATCGGGTTGCGTTAACGCGACGCAATTTACTAGAGCCCAGACCGACGCCGTCTAACAGGCTTGTATCGGCGCTGGCTGGGGTGGCTTTAGTGGAAAGGAGGTGGTTCAGTGGAATCTGTCTGTATTAGCCGAAGAGGTGGCGACGCCTAACGGCTGCCGGCGGGTTGCCGGTAGGCGCCCCACTGCCACATTAGATCCTTTTTTGATCTGATTTGGTTTCAATCGGGACGTGCGAAGAGTTCTCTTTTCGCACGTCCTGTTTTTTTGCGCGTCCTTCAGGCTCTCTCGAGACGCGACCTCTGAATCGACCTGTTCTCTGCAGCGTCGAGTTTGCCCAATGTTAAAGACGTTGAGTACATTCGCGCCGCCACCACGCTATCGATTGGCGCCAAGTATTCCAATCGGTTGATTATCGATAGAGCTTGTTGTGTTTGCTGGTTGAGTTTCTCGACGCGTGCGTCGAATTGCAGCGATCTGCTTTCGCTCGCAGAAATCTCACTTGCTCCAATTCGTCAGATTCCCTTCAATAGCCAACAGGCGTCACGGTTGAGCGAATGAGAGTTCGCAAAACGTTCGCCTCCTATTCTTCCATCTCTTCTTCTTACAATTTGATCAAGGAACGGCGTCATGATATGTCATCGCGCATGCGCTTCCGTCAACCGACGTAACGCTTTTACGTTGGTCGAACTATTGGTGGTCATTGCGATCATTGGAGTCTTGATCGCACTCTTATTGCCTGCGGTACAACAAGCCCGCGAAGCGGCTCGTCGCAGCCAGTGCTTGAACAACCTGAAGCAACAGGGGCTCGCGTTTCACAACTATCACGGCACCTACCAATGCTTCCCCTTCGGCTGGAACATCACTGGCGACTTGAACGGCTCAGGCTGGCCCTTTCAGCTTCTGCCGTACCTGGAGCAAACGGCCCTAAACGACAAATGGGACTCGCGCGTGCCGGCGATGGATCAGGCCGCCGCGATTGGTTTTCCGGCCGCTGCAGCGGCTTCCAATTTGGAAGTGATCCGCACGCCGATCGATGCGTTCATGTGTCCGTCAGCCGCCGAAGATACGGTTCATGATTACGGCGTGCCGGCCGATGGTATTGATCCAGGCGTTCCCCCGGTCGATCTGACCTGGACCGCCGCCCGCAGCGACTATTCGGCCACCAGCGGCATTCGGGGAGATTTCGCGTCGCTGGCGTACGCCTCGAACCCGGCCGCTAGTCGATCAGGCGTCCTTTGGCAGACCGGTTATGGCGGCAAGAGTTCCTGCCCCCGGATCGCCGACATCGTCGATGGGACGTCGAATACCTTTCTGGTTGGCGAACGTCTTGGCGGCTCGAACGTCTACAAGTTGCGGAAGATCGACGCGACGTTCACTGCCGCAGCAGGTCCGGTGCAAGGGGGCGCTTGGGGCGACATTTTGATCGGCGAACATTGGGCGCAAGGTTCGCTCTATGACGGCTCAATTGCCAGCAGCGGCGGCCCCTGCATCATCAACTGCTCCAACGGTCGGGGCTTTGGGTATTTCGCCTTTCATCCCGGCGGCGCCAACTTTCTGATGGGGGACGGTTCGGTGCGGTTCGTTCCATCGACGATTGCGTCGTACACGTTTGCGGCGATGGTCACGGCCAATAACGGCGAAGTGGTTAGCGATCTGTAGTCGAGATTCATTGCGCGGTATCGCTGTTCGCCTTCGTCCCGACCGAGAGGATCGATTTGATGAGCATTTGGAGATCGGCTGCGCTGGTTGTCTCCGCAGCGCTTGTTCCGCTGGGGTGCGGCCAGGAAGAGCACCAATATTACGCGAAACCAACCACCAAAGTCCTGGGTAAGGTCACTGTCGACGGCGCTGTACCAAGCAGTCCAATCGTGATCAAATGTCACCCAGTCGAAGGTATGGATCCCGAGCATCCTTCGGTCACCCAGGCGCTGACCAACGCCGATGGCGAATTTGTCCTTTCAACCTACCAGGAAGGAGACGGCGTTCCGCCGGGCGACTATTCACTGACGTTTTTCTGGGGCAAGTACAACGCCATTTCGGCTGGTTTTGTCGGACCAGACCGGTTGAAAAATCGGTATGTTAAACCTGACAAGTCGCCGATTACGCTGTCGGTCGCCGATGGCGAACCAATCGATATGGGAACGATCGCGCTGACGACCAAATAATCGTCGGCCAGGTCGCCGCTGAATGTTCCAAGAGCGCCAAGTCTTACCCTCCAAGTTGGAAAGTCCGCATATGATTCGCCCCTGGGTCGCCTGTTGGTTCGTCGCACTGACCATCACCTTCGTATCGCCCCGGTCTCTCTGGGCCGAGTCAATCGCCGAACCGGCGCCAACGGCGCTGCAAGAGTATGTCGCTAGGCCGGACGATAGCTTCACTTGGAAACTGGTCGAAACGACCGAATTGCCGTTGGCGATGGGCAAGTTGCACGAGGTGCAGTTCACGTCGCAAACCTGGCAAGGAATCGCTTGGACGCACACGCTGGCGATCTTCGAACCGCAGAAGATCGTGCATCCCAACCACTCGTTGCTGTTCATCACCGGCGGCCGCGTTGGCGGCAAGTTGCGCGACCGCGACATGATCGCCGGGGCGCGAATGGCCAACGCAGGCGGCGTTTGCGTCGGCTATTTGCTGCAGGTGCCCAACCAGCCGCTCCTGGGCGATCGGGTGGAAGACGATTTGATCACCGAGTCGTTTCTCCGCTATCTCGATTCGAAGGACGCAACTTGGCCGCTGCTCTTTCCGATGGCCAAAAGCGCCGTCCGCGCGATGGATGTGATGCAGGCAGTCGCCAAAGACCAATGGGATGGCAAGATCGAAGAGTTCGTCGTCTCGGGCGCCTCGAAACGGGGCTGGACCACCTGGCTGACCGCGGTGGCCGATCCGCGCGTCGCCGGGATCGCTCCGATCGTGATCGACACGCTTAACTTCCAGCCGCAGATGAAGCATCAGATTGACGTCTGGGGGAAGTACAGCCCGCAGATTGAAGACTACACTAGCAAAGGACTGGTCCGGGTGATGCAAGAACATCCCGAGGTCCCGCTGTGGCGGTGGGTCGATCCGTATACCTATCGCTCACAGCTGACCCTGCCCAAACTGATCATCAACGGCACCAATGATCCGTATTGGGTGGTCGACGCGCTAAACATCTACTGGGACGGGCTGTCAGGACCCAAGCATATCTTGTACGTCCCCAACGCCGGGCATGGTTTGGAAGGAGGCGTCGAAACGGCGCTCACCACGCTGGTCGCGTTCGTCAAACATGTGGCTGACGAAAAGCCGCTGCCGAACTTGAAATGGGAATATGGCGAAGCGGACAAGAAGATGACGCTGAATGTCCAAAGCGACGTTGCGCCGAAGGAAGTCCGGCTCTGGTCGGCCAAGTCGAGCGACGGCGACTTTCGCCCGTCGAAGTGGACGTCGACGCCGATTGAGCCTGCCGACGGCAACTACCTGGCCAGCGTCGAGTTGCCTGAAGAAGGTTTCGTGGCGATGTACGCCGAAGCCCGGTACGAGCTGGGAGGACACGTCTACTCACTGACGACGCAGATTCGTCGTCAGTAGTTCTCGTAGGGCAGGCCGCGCCTGCCGAATGCAAACGGCCTGCCGTCTTGTTGACTTGCAAGCGCAAAGTTGGGTTACGCTACGAGGCGCCCAAGCTACCCTTGCCAACGCTCTTGATGTCTAGCGTTTTGGCCTTCGGCAGGCACGGCCAACCGCATTAGAGCGGTTTTTCTCCATCTGTATCGTTCTGGCTGGTTGCGGCCGCGCTGGTCGGCGTTGACCTGCATCGACGAATCTTGAGGATTCGCCTGCTTCGGTCGCCTTGACCAGCTTGCCTCACTAACGCCAGAAACGCTACAGCTATCAGAAAAACGCTCTACGCCATCGGGTTGTTGGCCATAAAGTCGGCCCACAAATCGTCCAGGTTTTTGCCGGTCAGCTCTTCGAACATCTTTTCGTTGTACTGGCGACTGTGCGCAGAACGCCATCCAGTTTTGGCACGATGCGGCGATCGTACTTTCAGGTCAAGAAGGCGAGGAACGCGGCGGTGTTGTTGTAGCCGTCAGTGTACTTGGTGCGACCGCGATTGAGCGGATAGCGGGGGCGTTCCGCTTCGTACTTCCAGTAGCGGATGTAGTCGGCGATGCCTTCGACCAACTAGCCTGGCTTGTTACGAGCGCGAGGATACGACTGGACGACGTGCGTCAGTTCGTGGATCACCATCCCAAAATCTTCCGGATGCTTTTTGATCCAGGCAACGCTGATGTAGATGTTCTGGCCGATGGTGACGCTGCACTTGCTTCAGTACCAGCTCAACGCGCTTGGGGGCGTCCACTCGTCGGTATCCAGCAATTGGCAGATGACCGGGAACCACTGGTCGCACAACTGCTTGGCGTGTTCGCCCCAGGCGATCGCTTCTTCGTCATCGGCCGCTTCGTCGGTGATTAGCACAAACTCGGGCGTCGCCGGCGCTTTGGCGGTAGCGGGATACCACTTCATTTTCCAGGTCGTCGGCGGCGCGGCACAGCGAGGGAGCGAGTACCACAGACATTAGCAAGGTAAGGCAAGAGGAACGCAACATCACGGGTCGTTTCTCCCGGGTCCTGAAGGATAAATCGCGCAAAGATGTAACTGATGATTGCCGAGAGAAGCGGACTGGATAGCGAAATGCGGGAGCTGCCGGAAAAATCGATTTCTTCCGACCGGTGCGCAAACCGCAAGCTAAGCTTTCGATAGAGGGGAAATCTCCCTCGACGGAAGTAGTTTTTCTCCAACCGGAACGATAATCATGTTCGCGACTCAAAACCGCATTGCGATTTTTTGCGTAGCGATGACGCTGCTCGGATCTGAGAATGTTCTTGCCCAAGACGGCGACGCCACCAAAAGCGACGACAATTTCTACTCGTTCATGATGGATGGCCAGTCCGATAAGCAGCGCCGCGGGAAGACGCCGGAAGTGCTCGCTCCTTACAACGCGCCGATGCCGGCGATGGATTTCTGGGGCGGCGACTTCGGGCATGGCCCCGAGTTTTGGGGCGGCTATGGCATGCCTTACGGCGGCTACGTTGGCTTCAACCCAATTGGCTATGGGCCGATTGGCTATGGCGTCCCTTACAGCTATCCAGCCGGCATCGGATACCCGGGCGACTATGGATATGGCTACGACTACGGATTCGGGCCGCAACCGGTTCCGACCGGACCTGGCCTGCGTACCGAGCTAGAATCGCGGGCCGCGAGCCAACAGCCGGTGAAGCTGGAGCAGCATCCCAAGATGCCGTTTGGCGGTGGACCGGGACCGATTCGACCGCCGATGGCCGCGCCGCCGCAGAAGTAGTCTACTCGTGCGACATCGATTGTTGCAGCGCGTGCAGTTCGGTCTGCCGCGCCAGCGTCGGCAGTTTCACGAAGATCTGCGTCCCGGCGCCGATCACGCTGTCGATGTTCGCCGACCCGCCGAATAGTCGCGCCCGCTCGATGATGCCGCGGACGCCGAACCGTTCGTGCGACACCTTCGATAGATCGAAGCCTTTCCCGTCGTCGGAGATTTCGATTTCGATCTGATCTCCTGCGCGGCGGACCATGATGTCGGTGTGCTTGACGCCGCTATGACGACGAACGTTGGAGATCCCTTCCTGGACGATCCGGAACATGGCGCCGGTTAGCAGCGGATCGAGGTCGTCGAATTCTCCTTCTGACGCAATCGCCACGTCAAAGCCATAGCGATCCGCTTCCTCGGCCGCCAGGTAACGCAGCGCTTCGGCCAGGCCGTCGTCATCAATCACCAGCGGACGCAACCGGCTGATCGTGCGGCGGGCTTCGGTGATCGCCGAACGGAGCATCTCGAGCCCTTTCGTTTGATCTTCGACCGCCGGATGATTTTCGTCCTGCAGTCGATAGCGAACGGCGTCGAGCGCGAACTGGGCGCCGACGACGTACTGAACGAACCCGTCATGAATCTCGAGCGCGGTCAGCTGGCGCTCTTTCTCCTGCAACTGCCACAGTTCGCGGAGCAGTTGTTCGTCGTGGGCCAATCGGCGTTGCGTGCGTCGCAGCTCCGAGACGTCGGTCGACGTGATCACGGCGCCTTGGATTTCGTCGTCGATGATCAGCGGCCCGCAGCGAACAAGCAGATCTAACACGCCCCCATCGTACGAAAACGTCGTTTCCCATTGCCGCATTTCGCCATTGTCGAGCGTCGCCTGCAGGTGCGATTTAATCGCCAAGGCGTCGCCTGGGGTGGCCAAATCGACCATCGGGACGCCAATCACTTGCTCACGCGTGACCCCTGGCGCTGTGCGGTTGATGTAGGTAAAGACGCCCTGACGGTCAAGCGTCATCATGAAGTCAGGCGAGCAATCGCTCATCGCTTGCCATCGGGCAGCCATCGCGTCGATCTCGGCGCTGGCCTTTACGACCTTTGATTCCAATTCGCCGCGGGCCCTTTCCAGGTGAGTCACATCCCAACAGACGCCGCAGAACAGTTTCGCCTTACCGTTCGCATCGCGCTGCACGATGCCGCGGTCGGAGAGGTGATGGACCGAGCCGTCCGGCCAGACGACGCGATAGTTGACCTCGTAAGAAGTCCGGTTGGCGATCAGATCCTCGATGACTTCCATGATGCGCGGCAGATCTTCGGGATGGAGCGCATTCACGAAGTCGCTCATCTTGATCACTTCGGAGTCGACCTGACGGCCGAACGCCGGAAAGTTCTTGCCGGTGATCACCAAGTCGTCGGTTTCCAGATTCCAGAAGTAGATCCCCATGTCCGGCGTCGTCAGGGCCAGCTTGACCTGCTGTTGCGACTCGGCCAGCCGCGCTTCGATCTCTTTTTCTTCGGTGATGTCGATGCAGATGCCGCTGTACGACAGATAGTCGTCGGAAAGCTGACGTGCATTCGAGCGAATGCGGGCCCAACTCACCTGCTGATCCGGCGAGACGAGTCGCATGTCAATCGCAAACGGCAGACTCGGGTCCTTCAAGCAGGCGTCGGCCATCGCGTGATATCGCTCGCGATCGTCCGGGTGGATCATCTCGACCATCAACTCGGGCCGGCCATAAACCTGTTCCGGCGAATAGCCAAACCGTTGGATCCCTTGGCCGATGTAAGTCATCTCCAATTCGCTGCCGTCCACCTTGTTTTTGGTTTGGAACAGGAAGCAGGGGAGACTGTCGGCCACACCGCGCAGCAACGTGACCTGCTGACGCAGCTCTTGAATCTCGCGATCTTGCTCGGCGCAGCGAGACTCGGCCTGATGAAGTCGCTCCTGGAACTGGGCGATGACTTGTTCAGAAGTTGGAGAATCCACAGCTTGGCTTTGAACTTACGGCGGCATGAAGAGATAAGGGATCTCTACAATTCTAACCGCAAGTTTCTTATATACGCACCCGGAGGGGTGTGGATCTCCGCATTGCCCCATCGGAATATGCCGATTACTTCGGCGGAGGCGGAAGTTGCAGCCCGCTGTTGCCAACCGGTTGGGCCAGCGCCGCCGAATACTGCTCGAGCAACGCCACCAACGAGCGGAAATCGGGGCGCTGCGTCAATTGAGCGTAGTCGGGGTTGGCCATGATGCGGCGGAAGTTCTCCAGCGACGTGGCCATCGCCTGGGGCGAAGGTTGGCGTCCGGGGGTGTAGACCTCGGCCGGCAATGCGAGATACTGGCGCCAGTTTTCGTCCAAAACCGCCGCCAAACGCTGCGACGCCGACGCGGTCTCGGCCTGCAATTGGTTCAGGTGTTCCGAAGCTTCGGCGACGTTTTCAATCGCCGGCGTGGGCGAAGTCAGTTTCATCTGCGGCTGTCCTTGCACGACGACCTGTCCCGCCGGAACCGGGGCCGAGTACTTCAGGACCGTGGCGACCAGTTCGTTGGCGGCCGGCGGAACGCCATTGGCGTAGTAAGCCTGCGTGGCGGCCGGGTTCATCTTCAGGGCGCTGCCGTCCAGCGAAGCGCCGATAAACAGGCCGCGGCTGCGGTTGTACGAGTAGATCTCGGATTTCAGCTGCAGATCGGTTCCGGCCGAAGCTTGTCGACCGACCGGGCCAGCGGCCGCCGCGGCGTCGACGCCCAGCGTGAACTGCCCCTTAAGCAGGTTTTGGACGCTGTTCTGAGTGCGGAAGACGAGGATGACGTCGGTCGATTGGACCCCGACCTGCCAGCCGACGCTGCCGCCGGTCATGCTGACGAACTGCGGAGCGGTCCAGCCGCCGGTGTTGGCGTCGCGGACCATTACCACGCCATTGCCATGCCGTACGCCGACGACGAAGCCCCCTTTGATCATGTTCGGAATGATCACCAGGCCTTGGGCGTCTTCCAGCATCTTGTGCGGAATCCCTTTGGCGGGGATCTGCATGATGTCGCTCAGGACGCTGGTCGCCTGAGCGACCGTTTGATTTTCGAGCGATTGGGCGTGGGCCGTCGTGGCGGCCGACAGCGCGACCGCACAAAGAGCCGCTAGCGTCAGTTTTGCGTAGTGCATCGCAATCCTCCTTGTTCGTCGCACTCTCTTGTTTCCATGTTTGATACGGCAATTTACCCGGGATGGGTTGGTGGGAAAACAGAGAAATCTTCGCTAGCACCCGCTGCGGACCGGCATATTCGGATTGATTTCCCCCACCGATGTGTCGATGATCCCGATATGAAGAAGATCACGTTCACCATCTTGATGCTGATGTTGCTGCCCATGTTGTCGGGCTGCGCTGCATGCGACTGGCTGCTCGGGGGAATCGCTGACAACTATTATGGCGCCGCCAATCGCACCGAACGTTGGCAGAACTCGACCGGGCACGAATTTCAGCAAAGCGACTTTCAGTACTAGCAGCATCGCCCCTATCTCTCGTATCCCCCTCCATTGATCTTTTCGGGCCGGTTGATGTTGACCCCGGTCGGCTTTGCGGCGTAATCTCCTGCCGAGAATTCGCGGCCGCATGAAATACATATCGCGGCGCGAACTCTTTCCCCCTTTGCTGCTAGCAACCTTGTCTGTTGGATCGAACCGAGGATGTCCCTTTCGGCCCGTTACCTGTCGCTTCTCACCTTGCTTGCATATTCCGCGTGCGGCTGCGCACTGTGGCAGACCGAACCGACTTCGGAACCCTCTTCTCTTCCCTCCAGCGACATCGCCGACGATACGGTCATCCTGGAAACGACCAAGGTTCGCATTCCGACCGTGCACGAAGATGCAATCCAGCAGATGTGGCTGGAAGTGGACGAGCAGTTCATGCCGGCCGCGATGCGCAGTCGTCTGTATGAGAACGGGATCCGCGTCGGACTGATCAACTATCACCTGCCCGAGCAGGTTCGTAATTTGATTTCGGCCAACTCCGGCAAAGCGGGGCTTAACGGACAGTCGTCGGTCTTGATCAAAGATGGCGACGTGCCGATCGCCGAGCAGCGCCGCTTCCGCAAAGGGAAGCGGGGAGAACTGGTCGCCTCGGACGTAATGCCCGAGCTGACCTGCTTCGTCAAACAGGGGGACGCCGTGACCGGCGAGACCTACTACCAGGCGCAGTGCCGCTTTGCGATTCTCACGTATCCCCAGGGAGATGGCCGCGTCTTGATTGAACTGGTACCAGAGATCCAGCATGGTCAGCCGCAGCGTAAGTTCTCATCCAGCGGTGACGGGGTCTTTCAGCTGGCCGCCAAACCGCGCTCCGAACCGCTCACCGACCTGACCATGAAGGCGATCATGGCGCCGGGCGAAACGCTCATTTTGGGCGCCACCGACGAGCTGCGCGGGGTCGGCAAATCGTTCTTTACCCGTGATGACGGGCGGCGTCAGGTGCTGCTGATCCGCCTGGCGGCGAGCCAAACCGACGGTCTGTTTGCCGGCGATGTAGAAAAAACTCCCGAACCCGGGGGGATTTCGCCCATTAAAGCAGAATCTACGGAAACCTATGGCTCCGTGACGTTTGATTAGTTTCCGGGGGATTGACCGGAACGCTCTTGCAGTTTGATAATCGAGCGATTCAATCACGGAAATTACTTACCACAGGGCGCAACCCGGCGGCGATTTCGCTTCTAGCGCGTCCGAATAGTTCTGCTGAGGAGAGAAGTCTATGCCTCTGGTTACGCTCCGCACCCTGCTCGATCACGCCGCCGAAAACGATTACGGCGTCGCCGCGTTCAACGTCAACAACATGGAGCAGATCCAATCGATCATGGAAGCTGCCGCCGAGACCGATTCTCCGGTCATCGTCCAAGCTTCGCGTGGCGCTCGCGCTTACTCGCAAGACAACTACCTGCGTCACCTGATGCTGGCCGCTGCGGAACTCTACCCGCAGATTCCGATCGTCATGCACCAGGACCACGGCAACAGCCCGGAAACCTGCATGAGCGCCGTCGAAAACGGCTTCACGTCGGTGATGATGGACGGTTCGCTGAAGGAAGATGGTAAGACTCCGGCCGACTTTGACTACAACGTCGCGGTCACCAAGAAGGTGGTCGAACTGGCTCACTCCAAGGGCGTTGGCGTCGAAGGCGAACTCGGTTGCTTGGGTTCGCTGGAAAGCGGCACCGGCGAAGCGGAAGATGGTCACGGCGCCGTCGGCGAACTGTCGCACGATCAGCTGTTGACCGATCCGGACGAAGCGGCCGAATTTGTGAAGCTGACCAATGTGGATGCGTTGGCCGTCGCGATCGGCACCAGCCATGGCGCTTACAAGTTCACCAAGAAGCCGACCGGCGAAGTCTTGGCGATGGACCGCATCGAAGCGATCCACAAGAAGTTGCCGAACACCCACCTGGTGATGCACGGCAGCTCGTCGGTTCCGCAAGAGCTGCAAGACATCATCAACCAGTACGGCGGCGAAATGAAGCAAACGTTCGGCGTGCCGGTCGAAGAAATTCAACGCGGCATCAAGAGCGGCGTTCGCAAGATCAACGTCGACACCGACAACCGCATGGCGATCACCGGCGCCATCCGCAAGGTCCTGCAAGAGAAGCCGGCGGAATTTGATCCCCGCGCTTACATGAAGCCGGCCCGCGAAGCGATGAAGCAAGTCTGCATCGCCCGCATGACCGCCTTCGGCCAAGCCGGCCAGGCCGCCAAGATGCGCGACGCCAAGCTGTTTTAATCGCAGCTCGATTCACGGCCCACAGTTGTAAAACTGAAAAACGCCCTGGTCGATTGGCCAGGGCGTTTTGCGTTTCGAATAGTAGCCCGCAGCGCGAGCGAGGGAAAAGCGGTCTCAATCACCCAGCGGCATGCACCGCCAAGAGATCACGCCACAAATGCGGAGAAACCTGCAGCGGCATTCGCTCGGCCAGCTCGGCCAAGACCTCATCCGGAGAACGCGATTCGACCTGTGCCAAGGCGATCGCCGCCACCGACGGGGAACGACTCATCCCAGCGCTGCAGAACAGCAGAGTCGGCGTTTGTTCGTCTAACAGTCGCACAACCGTGGCGACGGCCAACTTCAACGTCGCAGGCGAATTGCCACTTCCATCCAGAATCGGAATGCGACAGTAGATCAGCTCGCGAGTCAAAGGGATTGGCGGCTCTTCCATCGCCAGATCGCAAATCGCTACGGCCCCCAGGTCATGTAACCGCCGCAGGTCGCGCGCTTCGACGACGTTGGCGATCCAAAATCGATGGCGGAGGAGTTCTTGCATTTGTTGAGCGTGCGAGACGTACTTGTGGTTGTTTCTATTGTAGGCCGCCGGTTAGCTTCATGTTGCGGAATTGTTCTGCCATCCGCTTTTCCCTCGCTTGCGCTTCGGGCTACTATTGGAGGTATGCAACGGCTTTTGACACTGGGGGGACTCTTGGCGATCGCGGCTTTGGCCGGCGGGTACTTCCTTGCTGCGCGGCAGGCGACCTATCGCGTCAGCGGGCCGTCGATGGCGCCGGCTTTGTTGGGACCGCACTATGAAGTCGTTTGTCCTGAATGTGGACATGCCTTTGCGATCGATGCGACGCGCGGACCGCTGCCAACCGCCACGTGCGACTACTGCGGCGCGATTGCGGCGGTGAAGACCGGCGAAGTGATCGCTGGCGATGCGATCCAGCCCAAGTCGGGCGAGATCGAGCGGTTGGACTTGGTGATGTTTCCTGATCCAGACGATCCGGCGCAGCAGGTCGTCAAACGGATTGTTGGACTGCCGGGCGAAACGATCGCTGGTCGCGACGGCGACTTGTGGATCAACGGCCGGCGGTATCAAAAGTCGTGGGAAGAATTCCGCCGCGTCGCCATTCCGGTCTTTGAGACCACCGGGCTGATCGAGCAGTCGCCGCCCCACCTCATCAAGTCGGCGGACGGATCGATCGCGTATCATCACCAAGTGCACAGCCAGGGGATTCAGCTCTCCGGCGAGTCGCCGCCGCTGGATGACTATCCCTACAATCAAGGCCTGCCGGGCAAGCTGCGGCCGATTCGCGATCTCGGACTGGTTTGCCAGTTGCAAGGGGACGAGGCCCCGTTGGCGTTGGCGATCATCCATCGCGATGGGGAGTGGCGAAGAAAATTTGCCGCGGACTCGGCGGAGAAATCGCTCGACGTGGGGCTGGCCCTATGCGACGGCCGGCTGATCAGCAATCGCGGAGCCCCTGTATCGATCGACGAGACCGAGCTGGCGACGTGCGAACTGGCTGCGACTCCCCTTCGCTTAAGTACCGGGGGAAACGGGGGGTTGGGTCGATTTTTGGTCCTGCGGGACATTCATTACGCCGATTTTCCCGAAACCAAGGTACCTGCACACGCGTACTACGTTTTGGGGGATAATGTGCTGGCATCGCGAGATTCGCGAGAATTTGGCCCGATTTCGGCCAAAAACGTCCGGGGGATGGTCCCCGCTAGCAAGCCGGACTAAAGTTCCTTCCGATTGGCAAATCCGGTATAGTTTCGCTTTTGGCGCCCAAATTGCGCCCCCTATCGTCTGAGAACGTGCATGGCCCGTAAGAATCGAACCAAGTCCGCCATTCCCGACGCCCCCCAAGCGAAACCGACGGCGGCGACGAAGGCCGCTCCGCCGAAGAAGTCGGCCGCCGACAACTTTGCGATCACGCGCGAGTTCATCGAGTCGGTGGCGATCGCGATCGTGTTGGCGCTGCTGTTCCGCGCGTTCGAGGCCGAAGCGTTCATCATTCCGACCGGTTCGATGGCCCCGACGCTATTCGGGCGGCACAAGGACGTCCTGGACGAAGAGACGGGGTACGAGTACCACGTCGGCGCCAGCGAAGAAATGAACAAACAGTCGGGGCAGAAGATCGACGGCAACGATCTGGTCAGCACGATCGATCCGCTCTACCACACCGTCCAAAATATCGAACACCTGCCGTCGTATCCGGGCGACCGGATCCTGGTCAGCAAGTTTGCGTACGAGTTCTTCTCGCCCAAGCGGTGGGATGTGATCGTCTTCAAGTTCCCGCTCGAGCCGAACGTCAATTACATCAAGCGGTTGATCGGCCTGCCGGGCGAAACGGTCAACATCTGGCACGGCGATATTTACATCACGGAAGATCCCGAGGATGAAGTCGGCAAGATTGCCCGCAAGCCTCCCCGCAAACAGCTGACGATGCTGCAGATGGTCTACGATTCCGACTTTCCGAATCCCGACCTTCAGCAAGCAGGCTTTCCTGATCGTTTTGAGCCGTACCCGCTAAGCAGTGCGGCCTGGCAAAAGCAGGACGACGCCGAGTTTCCGTACGTCTGCCAGCCGACCGGCGGCGAGATCGATTGGCTCCGCTATCGCAATATCTTCCCCGATTCGTCGGACTGGAACATGGCCAAGCATGGCCAGAAGGTTAACGCGGAAAAAGCGCGAGAAGAAGACAGCAGCCTGATCACCGACTTCAACGTCTACAACGCGGCCTGGTACTCGGGACGCCCCGGTTTGCAGTCGCTCGATTACGGCATGCACTGGGTTGGCGACTTGGCGATAGAAGCCGATTTGAACATCGAGTCCGACTCGGGCGAAGTGATCTTGGAGTTGGTCGAAGGTCAGCACAAGTTCCGCTGTACGTTTGACGTGGCGACCGGAGCGACGACGCTGTCGATTCTGGGAGACAAGATCACCTTTGACGCCAACGACGCCCGGTCGTTGGAATTCAAGACCTCGGTTCGCGGGCCAGGCAATTATTCGGTCCGCTTCGCCAACTGCGACGACGAACTGCGACTCTGGATCGATGAGAGCCTGGTGACGTTGCCGTCGCCGGCAACGTTCGTCTCGCCGCGCAACGTCAAACCGTTTTGGAGCGAAGAAGACCCGGGCGACCTGTTGCCGGTCGGCATCGGCTCGCGCGGCGCCAAGCTGTCGGCCAAGAGCCTACGAATCAAACGCGACGTCTACTACATCGCCGACTCGGCGCAAGCGCGCGAGTCCCGTGGTCGCGATCCGATCTTCGACTATCACACGCCGACCGGCGATCGACCGCAGACCGACGAACAGATTCTGGATACGATGCGTGATCCGGCGATCTGGAATACGACCGACCTGTGGGACATGCGGGCCCTGGCGCAGTTTACGCTCGAAGAAGAACAGTATTTCCCCCTGGGAGATAATAGTGCGGCGAGCTTTGACGGGCGACTTTGGCCGCCCGGCGAACAGCATGTGCCGAGCGACTTGTTGATCGGCAAGGCGCTGTTCGTCTACTGGCCCCATTCGACGCACAAACCGATTCCTTACTTTCCCAATTTCCGTCGGATGAAGTTCATCGAGTAAACGCTTACTCGATTGCTTCTCGACGCGGCATGGATGCGCAGCGAGATCATGGAAGAGCTCATTCTCTCGGCTAACGACCTGGAAAAGGTCTACGGCAAACGCAAGGTGGTCGACGGAGTCACCTTTGACGTCCGTCGTGGCGAAATCGTCGGTTTGCTCGGCTCCAACGGCGCCGGCAAGACGACCAGTTTCCGCATGACCTGCGGCATGATCGAACCGAACAAGGGGAAGGTCTATCTCAACGGCAAGAACGTCACCGACTGGCCGATGTTCAAGCGTTGTCGCGATGGCGGGATGGGCTACTTGGCCCAAGACTCCAGCGTCTTCCGTAAGCTGACGGTCGAGCAGAACCTGTTGGGCGTGATGGAACTGCTGGGGATGGATGGCAAGACCCGCCGCAAACGGTGCGACGAGCTGCTCAACCGCTTTGACATCACCCACATTCGCAAGTCGCGAGCCGCTTCGCTTTCTGGCGGCGAACGTCGCCGGCTGGAGATCGCCCGCTGTCTGGTCTCCGATCCCGAAATCATCATGCTCGACGAACCATTTACCGGGATCGACCCGGTCACCGTCGATAGCATCCAGGTGATCATCAAAGAACTGCGGCAGTGGGGGATCTCGATCTTGATCACCGACCACCAGGCCGAAAAGACGCTGGAGATCATCGACCGCTGCTACGTTGTCCATCGCGGCAAGATCTTGTGCGAAGGTCGCCCGGACGAAGTGGTGAAGCATCCCGATGCGATCGAGTATTACTTCGGCAACTTGCACCGAGCGTTTGATCGCCCCGGCGCCGCTGCTTGAAGCGAAGGATAGCGAAGCGGCGTCTTGTGAGTCACGATAGTTAGTCGGCCTTGTCGCCGCCTAACTATTTCTTACGCCGAAAGCCAATCGCATGTCTGACAATCCGTTCGCTTCGCCTGCTAGTGACCAGCCGTCTCATTCCGCCGCCGACGTTGATGCGCTTGGATCGCTCGGCATCTTGCAACCACTGCTGAACATCGGCGTCTGGGCGAAGGTGCTGGCGATTTCGATGATCCTGTTGGGGATTGGTTTCGTCATGTCGATCGTCGGGATCGTCGTCGGCTGGCTGCCGATCTGGGCCGGCGTGCTGTTGTGGCAACATTCGACGCAAATCGCCGAGGCCCAGCGTCTGCAAGATAGTCGCATGTTGCGCGAATCGATTGAGAAACTGGCGACCTCGATCAAGCTCGCCGCCATCTTTTAAGCGGTCATCATGGCGCTGTACGCCCTCTATTTCCTGGTCATCATCGTGGTGATTATTCTGGGAGCGAACTTTTAAATGACGCCAGCTAACGCCGCGTTGATCGCCGACAACGTGGCGCCGATGCCGCCGGTCAGTTTGACGTCGGCAATGTTGTCGAGACCGGTCTCGTCGCGGTTGAGAATCACAATGCGGCCGCCGCTTCGCTTGACGTAGACCGGCAAGTCGGCCGCTGGAGTGACGATCAGCGAAGAGCCGATCGCCAAAATCAACTCCGCCTCGCCGCACCAATCGTACGCTTTTTCCAGCACGTCGGTCGGCAACATCTGGCCAAACGATACGGTCGCATGTTTTAAGCGCCCGGTCTCGCACTGGGGGCAGAGTGGGACCTGGCCGCTCGCGCGAAACTCAGCGACCAGCGGCTCGATATCAAAGCGGGCCGAGCAATCGAGGCAGGTCGCCGCCCGCGCCGTTCCGTGCAACTCCAGCACGTTCTGGTTGCCGGCGATCTGGTGCAAGCCGTCGATGTTTTGCGTAATCACGCCGCGAGCGATCTGCCGCGTTTCCCAATCGGCCAACACCTGGTGTCCGGCGTTGGGCGCAGCGGCGGCGAACTCGGTGTGCGCTTCCGCCTTTTGCTCCCAGTACTCACGCCGCGCCGATGCGGAGCGGCAGAACTCGTCGTAGTAGATCGTCCGGTAACGCGTCCAGACGCCGCCGGGAGAACGAAAGTCGGGAATGCCGCTCTCGGTGCTGATGCCGGCGCCGGTAAACAGGACGGTCGATTTGGACGCCGCCAACCACTTGGCGACTTGGGCGATGTCGTCCGCTTCGCTCATGTTGTTCCCACTCCTGCGAGGACTGCTGAAGACCGCATTGCCATCATTGTACCGCTTGTCGTGACAAGTTCGGACTCCGCCTGGTTCGACCAGGGCGGACGGAAGAATGCTATACTTCAATCGGCCTCCCTCTTCTCCCAAACTGATCGAGCCGCATCATGAAGATCACGTCGATTACCGTCTATCAGGTTGATTTGCCGCTGCACGAAGGAAACTACGCCTGGAGCGAAGGCAAAAGCGTCTCGGTCTTTGACAGCACGGTCGTGCGCATCGAGACCGACGAAGGCATTACCGGCCATGGCGAGGTCTGCCCCTTGGGCCCGGTCTATTTGCCCGCCTATGCCGCCGGCGTACGGACTGGCGTCGCCGAACTGGCGCCGCAGTTGATCGGCGATGACCCGACCGAACTGGCCAAGCTGAACCGCAAGATGGATACCCTGCTGAAAGGGCACCCTTACGTCAAATCGGCGATCGACGTCGCCTGTTGGGACATCCTGGGGCAAGCGGCCGGCATGCCGGTCTGTACGCTCCTAGGCGGTCGCTTTGGCGACGATGTGGTGCTCTACCGGGCGATCTCGCAACGACCGCCGGCCGAGATGGCCGAGAACGTCGCCATGTATCGCGGCGAAGGTTATCGCCGCTTTCAGCTGAAGGTAGGTGGCGATCCGAACGAGGATATCGAACGCATCCGCGAGGCGGCCGAGATGCTGCAGCCTGGCGACAAGCTGGTCGCCGACGCCAACACCGGTTGGCTGAAGCACGAAGCGCTCCGCGTGGTAAACGCCGTTCGCGCCGTGGACGTTTACATCGAGCAGCCCTGCGCCTCGTACGACGATTGCCGCGTTGTGCGCGAGCGTACCGCCCTTCCCTTCATCTTGGACGAAGTGATCGATAGCGTTGGTCGCATTGCCGCCTGCGCCACCGATCGTGCCGCCGACGTCGTCAATCTGAAGATCAGCAAGCTGGGCGGATTGACCAAGGCTCGCCAGGCCCGCGACCTGTGCGTCTCGCTAGGGATCGCAATGACAATCGAAGATAGTTGGGGCGGCGACATCGTCACCGCCGCGATCGCCCATCTGGCCCACAGTACGCCAACCGAGTTCCTCTTCTCGTCGACCGACTTCAACAGCTACGTCACCAAAAGCATCGCCGACGGAGCGCCCCAGCGGATCAGCGGAAGAATGGCCGCGTCTACCGAGCCGGGATTGGGCGTCACGCCGAAGTTAGACGTGCTCGGCAAGCCAGTCGCCGTCTATAAGTAACCACTCTATATGGTTAGCCCAGAAAGCTCCGCTTTCTGGGCCGACATCGTCGACAGGAGGCATCAATCCGCGGTGGGATTATCTGCGGCGGTTCCCTAGCAGTCCGTTGATTTTCTCGACGGACTGCGTGATCGCATGGATGCGATCCCAAAATAGCGACGTAAGTCGTTATTTTGCGAGCCGCGAAGAGCTACGCTCTGAGCCTGGCGAGGTTGGAAAATGCCACGATGGCATTTTTCAACAGGCAGCTAGTCGTTTGAGCCGGCGCACCTCCGATCTTTCTTCTCTACCTCGGCCTGATGCCTCCTGCGGCTGCGCCGCCCCGAAAGCGGAGCTTTCGCGGCTAACCAATTTGGGTGCGCCAATCTAGGTGCGCTATGCCGAGCAAACCACGATCCAGCCGCTGGCCCGCAATCCGCCGAAGAGCCAGCTCGCTCGCAGGCGGTTTTGTCGATTCATCGCCAGTGGCACGACGCGGTCGATTTCCAGCCCCGGGGCTTTCAGGGCTCGCAGTAGCTCGCCACGACTGAAGACGTGCAGGAAGAAGTTCGGGATGTTGCGGTAGTGGTAGTACTTGTCGCCCCGCTCATGCCACTTCCGCACATACGAGCGAAACAGGTGCAGCATCACCCAGCTGAATCCGCTTGGCTCAAACAGGTTGAACCAAAAGTTGTGGACGTGCACCACGAACTTGCCGCCCGGCTTGAGGATTCGTTTTACGTGGGTGAGGAACGCGGCGCGGTTTTCGGCGCCATGGATCATGCCCAGCGTGCTGAAGAGACAGATCGCATGATCGACCGAATTGGTTTCGATCGCACTTAGGTCGACCAGGTTGGCCTGCACGCACGTAATATCGAGATCGTCGAGCTTCGCCTTCTCGGCGACGACCCGCAGCATCTCGGCCGACAGATCAACCGCCAGGCCCCGATTGCCGCGGCGGACGAGCGGAACGAGCGCCCGAGCCGTTCCACAGCCAAGATCGGCGACTAGGCCGGTAGGAGGAATTGACTCGGCGACGACCGCTTCGTCAAACTGAAACAGGTCGCTGAAGGCGAAGTATTCGTCGTAGTCATCCGCGATCGCCGGCGACTCGACGTAATCCATCGTGCCGCGGGTTACGCCGCTGGGAAGCTGCCATCGAGGTTGAGATTTGCCGGCCATAGACGGCGATTATAAGCGGCCGAGGGTGGTTTCGATCAGGGGGCGTCGCCTGCGGACGCGTCGCTTGTTAGGCTAATTTGCATGACTGGCAAACCGCCCCTGGGGCTCTTTATCACTGGCAATAACACCGAAGTCGGTAAGACCTACGTATCGGCCCTGATCGCGCGGCAGATCGTCGCGTCCGGAATTCGGCTGGGGGTCTACAAGCCGGCGGCCAGCGGTTGTCGGCTGGAAGCGGGGGGCTTGGTCGCTGAAGACGCGGTACAGCTGTGGGAAGCGGCCGGGCGTCCGGGGACACTGGATGAGGTTTGCCCGCAAAAGTTCGCCGCTCCTCTGGCGCCCCATCTGGCGGCTCGAGCCGAAGGGAAAGAGCTAGACGCGGGGCTGCTTCGCCGCGGGGCCGAAGTCTGGGCCGATCGCTGCGACCTGCTGTTGGTCGAAGGGGCTGGCGGCTTGATGTCGCCGATGTCGGACGCGGAATACGTCGCCGACCTAGCTGCCGATTTCGGCTATCCGCTGATCGTTGTCGCCGCGAATCGGCTGGGTGTGATCAACGAAACGATGCAGACGCTGATCACCGCATCGGTCGTCAAAGGGGGCAGTCTGCAAACCGCCGGGGTAATTCTGAACGACCTCGCCCCGCAGCCCGATGATGTGAGCCGAGACAGCAACTTCGAGCAGCTCCAAAAACGCTGCGAGCCGCCGATGCTGGCCCACGTACCGTATGCCGCACCGCAGTTGCCGCAAGAGATCGATTGGGTGGCGCTGGCGCAGGGGAAAATAACCGACGGTTAGCCCCGATAGCTCTCGCTATCGGGGCCGACGAAGTCGGCAGGAGGCATCAATCCGCGCCTGGATTGTCGGCGGTGGTTGCCTAGAGCGGTTTTCTTCAATCTTTAGTGTTCTGGCTGGTTGCGGCCGCGCTGGTCGGCGTTGACCAGCTTGCCTCACCAACGCCAGAAACGCTACAGCTATCAGAAAAACGCTCTAGTCGTTTGAGCCGGCGCACCTCCGGCATAGCGCACGACCTCGGCCTGATGCCTCCTGCGGCTGCGCCGCCCCGTAAGCGGAGCTTTCGCGGCTAACCGGGAAGGTGTGCCGGGATTGCGCCTCGGGCTACTACGAGCCATAATGCTCGAAAAGATCCCCCGCATTTCCCGAAACTGCCGCGAACAATGGCTGGCGCAAATCGCCGCGCCGGGTATCATAGGGGCTACGCCAACGCCACTTGTTTTCTCGCCAGGAGGGCAATCCCTTGCCGAAGGTCGCGATCGATAAGCTGAAGAACGAAGACTGCATCCAAGGGATGAAAAAGCTGCCGGACGGTTCGGTCGATTTGGTCTTCGCCGATCCGCCGTTCAACATCGGCTTTAAGTACGACGTCTACGACGATCGCCGCTCGGCCGATGAATACCTGGAGTGGAGCCGCGGCTGGATGGAGCAGGTCGTCCGCGTGCTGAAAGAGGATGGCAGCTTTTGGTTGGCGATCGGCGACGACTTTGCCGCCGAGCTGAAGGTGCTGGCGACGCGCGATCTGGGACTTCACTGTCGCAACTGGGTCGTCTGGTACTACACCTTCGGTATGCACTGCAAGGCGAAGTTCACTCGCAGCCATACCCATCTGTATTACTTCGTTCGCGATCCCGAGAAGTTTACCTTCAACGATACGCCGATCCGCGTGCCATCGGCGCGGATGTTGGTCTACGGCGATCGCCGCGCTAATCCGAAGGGGCGCATCCCGGATGATACCTGGGTGTTGCGGCCGCAAGATATTCCCGACAGCTTCCAGGCCGAAGAAGATACGTGGCACTTTCCGCGGGTCGCCGGCACGTTCAAAGAGCGGGCCGGGTTTCATGGTTGCCAGATGCCGGAACAACTGCTCGGCCGGATCATCAAGGTCTCTAGCAGCGAAGGAGAGACGGTGCTCGATCCGTTCGCGGGCAGCGGTTCGACGTTGGTCGTCTCCAAGAAGCTGGGACGGCGGTTCCTTGGTTTCGAGATGTCGCCGGAATATGCGACGGCCGCGCAGTCTCGCATCGACGAGGTGAAGTCGGGCGATCCGCTGACCGGTTCGCCAGAGCCTTCGGTCAGCGCTCCCAGCACCGCCAAAGGCCGTCACGTGGATGATGTGAAGCCGCAGAAGCGAACCGCCAAGAAACGGGCGACCGCCAAAAAGTAACGTTCCCGTGAACGTCTCGTGAAGATTTGTCGCGACTGCTGGCCTTAACGTCGATCGCATCTCCATAATCGGGGTTCTTCATCGAACCTTGATTTCCTGCTGAGACAGTTGTTATGAGCCATCTGCTCGTCGTGGACGATGCGGCGGTCGATCGAAAATTGGTCGGCGGCCTGCTCGAAAGCCAAACTCACTACCAGGTCGAATACGCATCCAATGGCCTCGATGCGCTCGAACAAATCGAGGCGAAGTTGCCCCTGGCGGTGATCACCGACCTGCAGATGCCTGACATGGACGGCATGCAACTGGTCGCGCAGCTGCGCGAGCACTATCCGACCGTGCCGGCGATCTTGATCACCGGCTACGGCAGCGAAGACATCGCCCTGCAGGCGCTGCTGCAAGGCGCGGCCGACTACGTGCCGAAAGATACGCTCGCCAAAGAATTGGCCCACTCGGTCGAAAGCGTCCTGCAGATCTCTGATCGCGAGCGACCGCAGACGCGGCTGTCGCACTGTTTGCAGTACGAAGAGCTGCGTTACGAAATCGAAAACGACGTCAGCCTGGTAGGACCGCTTGTCTCCAAACTACAGCAGTCGACCGTCGAGTTTGGCATTGTCGATCAGCATGGTTCGATTCGACTAGGCAAGGCGATTGCCGAGGCGATTCGCAATGCGATCTACCACGGAAATCTCGAGATCTCGTCCAGCCACTTGGATCATCCCGACGAAGCGGCCGCCGTCCGTCGCGAAGAGGCGCCGTACACCCACCGTCGAGTCCATGTCCGGGCGAATCTGGCGCCAGATCAGGCGCGCTTCATGATTCGGGACGAAGGGAACGGCTTCGACCTGGGGCAACTGCCCGACGTGCAGCTTGATCCGTCGCGCCTGACCCAGGCCGAAAAGCGCGGCTTGGTGCTGATTCATACGTTTGTCGATGAAGTGATCTTCAACGAGTCGGGGAACGAGGTGACGCTGGTGGTCAACTCGCCGGCTTACGTCTAGAGCCGACTAGCAAGCGGCCGAATCGGTCTCTTGCTGGCGAGCGGCGCGGCGCTGGGCGGCGTTACGACGTTCCACTTCTTTTGAGCGCCGCCACAAGTCGATCACGCCTGAGAAGAGCGTCACCCGATTGGTTTGCCGATACGGGGCGTCTTCCGGCAGTTGCTCCATCAAGCGGCGATGCGCTTCCGGCATGTTGTGATACGGCAGCGACGGAAAGAGGTGATGCAGCGCGTGATAGCGGGTGCCGGTCGGTCCCCATAGTTCGGTGATCCACGGGCGGTGCGGGTAGTTGACCGAATCGAGCAGTTGTTCCAGGAAGGTCATCTCCCCTTCGTCGTTGTTATAGCGATGGGCGCCTAAAGTGCGGATCGCGTTTAGCATCAGCACGGTCACCCCGGTCAGGTACGCTTGCAGGATGAAGGGATACGGATATTCGCCGACCGTGACTACGGCGATCGCAATTCCCAAGCACCACAAGAAGCAGGCGGTCTCCTGCAGACGCATGATACGAACCGCTTGGGCGGTCGGTAGCGGGCGAATGTAGGTGGGGTCGATGATCATCGACGAAAGGTGGGTATAAACGAACTGCCGCAGTTTGGGGCTGACCCAAGTCAGCGGCGTCAGCACCAGGCAGCGAAAGACGACGATTGGCGGAATAACGAAGCTGCTCAAGACGAACAGAATCAACTGCCACCGCCCCGTCTGACCCATCGGCAAGTACTCCCCATCTTTATCGGTGCCGTAGTGCTTGCGGCGATGATGATCGAGATGGGTGTAATAAACGAATGAAGGCATCAGGAACGGAATACCGATCAAGATGTTCCAGACGATGCGAAAGTAGGTGAAGGTCCCGGTTCGCATATGAACCATCTCGTGGATGAACATCGCCAGGCGATAAAACATCAAACAGCTCAGCAGGAACAGGCCGATCTGAGCCACCGAGAAGACGGGGCAGAACTTCACAAAGTGAAACGCCGTGGCCCCAATCGCAAACGAAACCAGCATGTCGGTCCAAAAAATGACTGGATTCGGTTTCAATAGATCGTGGACGATCCGCCGGGCATTGGCCAGCGAAACTTCGGGGCGAGCGGTAGCGCGTTGTTGCGAAATCGAGGAATGCGTATCGGCGAGACTCATGGATGCTGATCCCTTGTCGCAGCTTTAATTGCGAGAAATCCAAGCCCTCGGTAGAAACCTTCCTACGTCGGGTTGAGTGGTTCGGCGAAAACTATCCATAATTAACGGCAATTGATACTTTGCGGGCTACCAAACTTCCCGTGATCACTAAAGTCGCTGTATTCTACCCAGAATGACTAGTATTTTGGAAGTTCGGGTATTTAAGTAAATGGGCGGGCCTTTGCGCATGTGCTACAACGGCGACAATCAGTAGATTCACTAGCGGACGGCATTTTTGGCGTTGTCGGCCCGATTTAACTACCGTTACCGCTTATTTTATTCCAACCGGGCTTTTCGGACCCCTCATGGCAGAACCTGGCGAAGTTGTGATCACCGGCCTGGGCGTCGTCGCCCCGACCGGCATTGGCGTTCCCATTTTCTGGAACGCAATGCTGGAAGGAAAAAGCGGCATCGCCCCCCTTGAGCAGTTCTCGGCTCCGGGGTTCCCTGCAAATTTTGGCGGGGAGATTCGCGACTTTGACCCCAAGGTCTACGTCAAACCGCGGAAGAGCCTGAAGGTGATGTGCCGCGAGATCCAGACCGGGTTCTCGGCTGCTGCGATGGCGATGGAACAAGCGGGCCTGCAGCCTGGCAGCGTTGATCCCGATCGGCTGGGGGTCGTCTACGGCAGCGAGATGTTCTTCTCGAACTACGACGACATGATCTCGGCCTACCAGAAGTGCCTGCAGGATGGTGAGTTCCTGTTCGAGAACTGGGGGGACGCGTTCACCTCCGAAATCAACCCGCTTTGGATGCTGAAGTACCTACCGAATATGCCGGCCTGCCATGTCGGGATCTACTTTGACGGCCGCGGCCACAACAACACGATCTGTAGCGACTCGATCTCGTCCCACGTCGCCTTGTCGGAAGGGGTCTCGCAGATCCGTCGCGGGCACGTTGACGCGATGATCGTCGGCGGAACTGGTTCACGCGTGGCGATTAACGCGTTGATGTTCCGTGGCCCCGAACTGCTCTCGCACCAAAACGTCGACCCTAGCAAAGCTTGCCGTCCATTCGACAAAGACCGAGATGGCACCGTTCATGGCGAAGGCGCTGCGGCGTTGGTTCTGGAAAGTCGCGCGGCGGCCGAAGCTCGCGGCGCACAGATCTTGGCGGTGGTGGGCGGCGATGCGTGCCGCTTTGCCTGTACCGAGAAGGAACAGCCTTTCACCTCCGGCGCCGTCTCGAGCAGTATCACCGCTGTGCTAGACGACGCCAAGTTGACGGCCCAGGATGTCGGTGCGGTGATCGCCCATGGCGTCAGCATGCGATCGGACGACGCGTTGGAAGCGGCGGCGATTGCCGAAACGCTGGGCGACGTACCGGTGACCGCGCCCAAGAGCATGACTGGCCACATCGGCGCTGGGTGCGGCGCGCTTGATCTGGTGACCGCCACGATGATGCTGCAAGAGTCGGTCGTTCCGGCGACGCTCAACTACGAAACGCCTGATCCGGGCTGCCCGATCAAGGTCGTGCATAGCGAGCCGTTGTCGGCGCCGCTGAAGTCGGTCGTCAGCTTGACGCAAAACCGCACTGGTCAGGTTACCGCTGTCGCGCTGAAGCGAGCCTAAGCCGGCTGTTCGGCGTCACTCCCCTGCTCGGCTCGCGCGGCGACCGCTGCTCTTCCACGCAAGAACCGCCGCCGCATCCAAATCCAGATGCAGACGCCAATCCCGCCGAAGGAGCCAAAGGCGTAGGCGGCCGAATGGGCCCACATGTCGATGATCGCGCCAACGTGCGCTTCCGGCGGCACCTTCTCGGCCAGCCGTGGCGTCAGGAACACAGCGCCAAAGCTCGCCAATTGCCAGCCGACCAGACCAGCGACCAGCGAGCCGATCGCCATCGTCAGCAGCAGATAGCCAATCGGGCGAACCAGGTCGCCGGCCGTCAATTTCGGCGGAGCGCCGAAGCGTGCCAAGATCACCGCCGGAAACGACAGAATCAAGCCGACCCACCAAGTCGCGATCACGCCCCAGCTGAGCGCGAGCACCGTCGGATCGGTCGCTCCGCCCCAGATCGGCGGATGCAGGATCGTGAAGTACTCGACGCAGATCCGGGTGGTGATCAGGTCGTGGCAGATGCCAAATAGAACCGCCGCCGCAATGCAGAGCCCCACGATCTTGAGCCCTTCCCACAGCGAAGCGCGAAGGCTGCCCGGCGAAACCGCATCGGGGTTGCGCAGTGCCAGCCGCTTCCGCCACAGCGAAATCAAAACGACGCTTCCGCCAAAGAAGCCGAAAAAGTAAGCCGCCAGATGCGCCCACAGGTCGACCAGAAACCCAATGTGCGCCTCGGCCGGCATCGCAGCAGCGAAGTCCGGACCGGGGCGAACGACGCCTGCGCTGGCCAGAAACCAGCCCGTTAGCCCCGCGACCAGCGAGCCAATCGCCATTACCAGCAGCAAGTAGCCAATCGGTCGAATCGCGTCACTGGCCGTCAATCTCGGCGGCGCGCCAACGCGGGCAATCAACACGGCCGGAATCGACAGAATCAAGCCGACCCACCAGGTCGCTTTCACTCCCCAGGTCAGCGCCAACAGGTTCGGGTCGGTCGTGCCGCCCCAGACCGGCGCGTGGAAGACCGTAAAGTATTCCAGGCAAATTCGCGTCGTGATCATGTCTTGGCAAATGCCATACACGACCGCCGCTGCGATGCACATCAAGATGATCTTCAGCGATTCGGACATGTCGTCTTACTTCCGCGACGCGGTTTCGATGCGGTCGACGACCGCGACTCGCAGGTCACAGACGTTGGTATGAGTCGGCCCGGTTTGCAGCAGCCGATCGAGTGGCTGAAAGAAGTGATAGGCGTCATTGCGGCGTAAGAAATCGACCGCCGGCAGTTGCAACGCTTCCGCCTGCGCAGCGCCTGCCGCATCGATCCAGGCGCCGGCCGCGTCGGTCGGGCCATCTTCGCCATCGGTGCCGCCGCTGAGGATCGCCATACCGGTCATCGGCTCGTTTGGCGAGAGCTCCTGCAGTCGTTCCAGCGCTGCCAGCGTCAACTGTTGGTTACGTCCTCCCAGGCCACGCTCCGCTTCATCGGCCAGTTGCACGACCGGCTCACCGCCGGTGATCAAGCAGTCAGGCCCCTTCTCATCGCGCATCCGCAGCGTCATTTCGGCCAGGTGACGCCCGACCGCTTCGGCCTGCCCTTCGCTTTGCCGGGCCGAGGTCATCGCGTGCGAATAGCCGCGGCGTTCCGCTTCGATCCCGGCGGCGTCGACCGCGACGGCGTTGTTGCCGATGACGAAGTTGTAAACGCTGGCGGTCGGCTCCGGCTCGGTCGCTCGCTTCTTCTTTAAGACTTCCACGATCGATGCGAACTCGGGCCGATCGACGCCGTCAAAGTCATGCAAGATCTGCAGCGCGTCAGCGGCGGTGGCCGAGTCAGGTACCGTCGGGCCCGAGGCGATCACGTCGAGCGGATCCCCCAGCACGTCCGAGATGATCAGCGAAACGAGATACCCGGCGCGGCACGCCGTCGCCAAGCCGTTCCCTTTGATCTGGCTGAGCTGTTTGCGAACCGTATTCAGTTGCACGATATCGGCGCCGGCGCCGCTGAGATACTTCGTGATCGCTTGCTTGTCGGCTAGCGTGATTCCCGCGACCGGCGCCGGCAACAGCGCCGATCCGCCGCCCGAGATCAGGGCGATGCACAGGTCCCGTTCGCCCAACTGACCTACGCCGCTCAAGATCTCGCTGGTGATCTGCACGCCGGCTTCGGTGGGCGCGTTGACGCCGGCCGGGCGACCGCCGCGCAGCTGGATGCGCGATAGCTGGCGAACGCAATCCTCGGGCACGCTCAGCAGCCCCGATAGTCGCTTCGCCTGCATCAGGTCGGCGCCGAGCGCCGCTTCTAATCCGGCCGCCATCCCGGCGCCTGCCTTGCCGGCGCCAACAACGTAGATCCGCTCGATGTCGGCCAGGTCCAGCTCGATATCGGCCAGGCGCAAGTAGTTGCCGGCCAGTTCGACGTTCTCTCGCACCAATCGCTCGCTATCGACGGCGTCGACGCCTGCCTTCCAGATGGCGAGCAGGTCTTGTTGCAGTTGGGCGGCGGTACGTTTCATCCGATTACTTCGTTCCTGCTTCCCGAATCCGAAAGATGTCGAGCCATTGCTGCGGGCGATCGACTTGAATGTGACTGAGCGAGTTCTCTTCGTCGGCGCAGCAAACCAGGCCAATCAGGTACTGTTGTCCGCCGCAGTCGAAACGTCCGGCGACGGCGCACCACTCGGTGCCGACTCCCTTTTCGCCCGGCAACGCCGCTTCGACAAAGAAGCTTTGGGCGAAGCCGCTGACGCTGAGTTGGCCTGGCCAACGAAAAAAGTCAGGCCGGTGCGAGCGGACCACCTGCATCATGCCAGGGGCGAACGCTTCCATGATTTTTCGCAATTGATCCTCGTCCGGAATCGAGCGATTGCGACCCGCTGGGGCGATCACCACCGCGATCACGCGCACCGGCACATGGTAGACCTCGACCCGAGGTCCGATCAGCGTGCGTGGTCCTTGGGCCGCGTCTCGCTCGATATCGATCCGCGTGACGCGGCGATCCGGGGGAGGCGCCGGCTGTGGACGAAGCCAACGTATCGCCGCATACGCCAACAGCCCGACTCCCGCAAACGCGCCCAGCAGAATTGGGGACGTGACGTAGTCCAACCACGATGCGGTCGTCTCAGGTTCAACTTGGAAAAATAAGACCGGCATCAGGCGACAGGCAGGGCAAGTGGCGGTAAACGAGGGGAGCCGAAGTAAACGTATCGTAGCTTCCCGTGCGCCGACTGCAAACTATCGCAGCCACGCTTCGTCGAGCGACGCCTCGCTGCTGGTCTCGGGCGGCGGGCGGCGCTTGCGGCGGCGGGGCTCGTACAACTCGACGGTGACCTCGTCGATCGTCGCTTCGGCAAAGCCGGTCATCTCAAACGTCAGCCGCATCTCGCCTGCCTTGTCGGCGGCGCGAATCAGCGAAAACTCTTGCCATTGGTTGATCGCCGGCAGATGCAGTCCCAGCCGTCTGCCCCCGAGCGAATCGTAGATCGAAAGCGCATTCTTGCCTGGCGCCGTCTGCGAGCTGACTTTCACCCAGCCGCGAATCAACAGCAGCTGACCCGGCTGCACGTCGACCACCGCCGAGTCGATCTTCAGCGGCGGCAATCCCGACAGCACTGGGGCCTGTTCGTTCTCGGCAAAGACCCCCAAGTGCAGCGCGTAGTTCCCCTCTTTGACATCGGTGCTGGTCAGTTCGCACAGCCGCTTGACGCCCGGCGTGGGATACTCGGTCTGTCGCCAGCCGGTCGCCAGTAAGAATGAGAGGTCTTCCATATCGCCGCCAGCCAAACGATTGGCCGAAGGTTCCAAGATCGCCAGCCGCGATTGCAGCTGGAGCGCCAGCGGCAACAAGTCGTACGAAATCGTCAGTGGGTTGGTCAGGGGCGAGTAGTACTGGGCGATCGTCCGTTCCCACTGCAGCCGCTGCACTTGCTGCAGCGCCGTCATTGCGTCGGTGATCTTCGCTTCGGCGGTCGCGATGCTGCCGACCTCCAGGCCGCGCTGCGCTTCACGCAAATCGCCCCAGGCCGCCGCGATCAAGGTGTTGGCGACTTGATCGCCGCCGCGCAATTGCGCGGTAACGTCGCGGGCCAGCGACAGCGTCTGCTGCGCGATCTCGTATTGCAGTTCGGTAATGCGGCGACCGTTTTCTTGCAGGCGGCGGCGCATATCACGCAGCACGATCGGATCTTGCGTCAGCACGATCAGGGCCACGCGCGATTGATCATGCAGCACCAGTCGCATGCCACCGCTGCGTCGCGAGTGCTGCATCGGCTGATAGCTGGAATTGTGCAGGACGTACGGCTCGCTGTCGGTCGGCACGCCGGGAACTTGAATCTCGATGGCCCGCGACTGCGGCGGCGCAACCGTGAATTGATCGCCGGGCGCCGTGCGAACCACAATCAGCAGCTTGGCGGTTGGCGTCGAGAGCATCGTCGCTTTGATGGTCGGGTTGTTGGTCGTCACCGGCGTCAGCTGATTGGCGGCGGCGATCCATGGCTCGACCACCATCAGCCGACGATTGGCCAGCTCCAGCGCCGCGCGGCGGTATTCGTTGACCGGCTGCTCGTCGGCCAGCGTCGAACGACTGGTGTAAACGAATCCTCGTGCGCCGCCGCTGGCCGCGAGAAAGAGGTGCTCTTGCAGCTGATCGGCTTCGATCGCCGCCGAGATCTGCGGCAGCGACGAGAGCGCTTCCAGCTGGCGGCGGGTTTCGTCGGGATAGTCGGTCTCGATCACGCTCCAGTGCGTCGTCGTCGGCGAACAGAAGAGCGAACGCTTTTCGATCTCGGCGGTGATCTCCATCGCGGAGGTCGAGCCGCCGATCATCGGCACGTTGTGCAAGATGATGTCGGCGAAGCGGCTATGTTCGTACAGCGAGTTGGTCGGCGCGGCCAACACTGGGCGATTAGCGCCTTGATCGGCGCGGCGAATGTCGTCAGCCGTCAGGGCGAAGTTCGGGAAATCCTCGGCGCGCTCTGATGTGGGAATCTGCCAGGCCAACAGCCGTTGGTAGACGCCGTCGATCGTCCCTTGTTGCGGCGGCGGGGCGACGAAGGTCATCCCGTTGCGCTGCAGATCGTACAGCAGCGCTTCGTCGGGCGCTTGATTCAGGCGAATGGCGTTGAAGCCAAGTTGACGCAGCATCGGCAGCGGCTCGCCGTGATAGTCGATCACCCGATGGGCGAGCGGCTGATTGTCGACCAGCAGCAAGTTGCCGTCCCGCGTGACGACCGAAACCGGCGGCGTGCCGATCTCTTCGGTTCGCATCCCGCCGGCTCGCAGGCTAACGCTGACCGGCGACTTTTCGCCTTGCGGCGTCAGCTGGCCGACCATCTCCAGGTCGTCAAACCAGTACTCAGTAAACCCAGGTCCGGCGTAGAGATTCAGGCCGACCGTGTCGACGTAAGCCTCGCGGGGGTCGAACTCGGGGCCGTACTGAGCCCGCAGCGCCGCGGTGCGGCGTTCGACATCCGCTTTCAGGTCTCCCATCGTCAACTGCTGCCACCGGCCTGACTGTTGATAGGTCGAGCCGCCGAGCAACATCGTTGCCGGAATGCCGTTGGAGTCAGTGAATCGGGGGAAGACGATCCGGACGACCAGCTGGGCGCCGGGGCGATCTCCTTTAACCCAGAGCGTCGGTTTGAGGTCGGAGATGACGGTGCTGTGGGGAACGGCGGCGCCAAACATCAGCTTGCTGCCGGAGGTTCCCTCGAAGGCGATCGTCTCGGCGCCACGGCCGCTGCGAACGACTTGCTGCGTCCGCTCGTGACGCACCACCCGAAAGTCGATGTCGAGATCGAGCAGCTGGAAGCTGGTTTGCGCACCCTCGAAGTTCTCTTGGTACGACGCCTGCGCAGCGGCCGAGAAGGCCGAAACGACGCAAACGATGACTCCAAGCAACCACGAATAACGCATGCAACAACGCTGATTGTAAAATTGAGGTGAAAACGCAACATTTGTGTTGTCGCGCATAAAGTCGGCTTGTACCTGGATTTACGCGATATCGCCAGATCAATCGCGTGGTATTTTGGCAACGTGTTGCCCATGTGCCGCAAATTGGCTGTTTTTGTAAGTTGTTGTAGTGAATGGGTTTGCGTCGCCGTGTGGCGTTTGCGCGGCAGTCCTGGCACGGCGGGTGCTTATAATCCCTGGCGAAACCCACCGTCGCTAGTCGCCGAGAGATCGAAGGAAAAAAACACCATGAATCAAGCGCCCAAGACCAAGCGCCATGACGATGCCGCCCAAGACGAATTGCCGAAAGATCTGGTTGAACTGGCCATCGCCATCGCACAAATGCCAGGGGATGTCCGGATGAAGCTCGAGCCGATCATGAACAAAGTGATCGACAACAGCCGTCGTCGCCGCCGGATTTACACCCTGGTTCAGGAAGCTTTGAGCCAGCTGCGGCTCGACATGAAGTACCTGATGTTCGACCTCGAAGCGACCCGCCGCGAACGAGATCATTACAAATCGGGACCGAGTGAAGAATAACACCCATCGGTTTACCCTCAGATTGACTGACTCGGCCTCGCGCCGAGTTTTTTTTTCTCTTAACTTCCTCTAGGCGTGGTAACATAAACGTAGCCAGCCTGCCTCGAAGCGACGAATTGGAACAGACGTTTGCTTCGCCACCGCCGCTCTATTAGATTGTGGCAGTGGGAATAGGTGCTTTTCATACGATTTTTTACTTGTCACGCGAGAAGAGGAAAAAGGCGCGACTGTTGCGCCTTAATGCGCTATGGCTGATCTGTCTGCGGAAGAATTTGCGCAGCGTGTGCTCGATTACGGTCTGATCGAACCAGCTCAGCTGGAGACGATCTGGGGCCAGCTCGGTACCCGCGAGGTCTCCTTGGGAGAATTTCAGAACATCTTGCTGCGCCGCGAGATCCTGACCAACTACCAGGTCGAGCGTCTCCTGAAGGGCCTGAAAAACGGCTACTTCTATGGCAATTACAAGGTGCTCTACATGATCGGAACCGGGACCTTCGCCCGGGTCTATCGCACTGTTCACAAGGACACCGGCAAGGTGGTCGCCGCCAAAGTGCTGCGGCGTCGCTATTGTGAAGACCCCAAGCGGTCTGGCCAGTTCATGCAGGAAGGGGAACTCGGCAAAGCGCTGCGGCATCCCAACATCTGCCCGATCTACGAAGTCCATTCGGAAAGCAACCTCTACCAACAGGGGACCAACTACTTTCTGATCATTGAGTTCATCGAAGGTCAAAACCTGCGCGACTTGCTGCGGATTCGGGGCAAGTTCAGCCCCGTCGAGGCGACCAAGTTGATGATCGACATCTGCAGCGGGCTGGCCTACGCCGCTGAGCGCGGATTGACCCATCGCGACTTGAAGCTCTCCAACGTGTTGATCTCCAGTCGCGGTCGCGCGAAGCTGGTCGACTTCGGTCTGGCCGCCTTTGCCGAGCAAGTGGCTGACGACGGCGCCGCCGCCAATCCGCGTACTGTCGACTACGCCGGTTTAGAAATGGCGACCAACGCTCCTCGCGACGACCACCGCAGCGATATCTACTTTGCCGGCGCCATCTACTATCAGATGCTCACCGGGCATGCTCCCTTGTACGAAACCCGCGATCGCCAGAAGCGCTTGTCCGCGACTCGCTACACCGGTTTTGAGTCGATTGCCCGCATCGCGCCTGACTTGCCCCGTTCGGTCGCCGCCGTCGCGATGAAAGCGATGGAACTGAACCCCGACAAGCGTTATCAGTCGGCCGCCGCGATGCTGAACGACCTGAAGCTGGCCGCTCGGCGGTTGGAACTGGGTGACGATGGCGCCGCCGGCGAAATTCGAGCCAAGCTCGAAGCCGAAGGAGGCGGCGGTCCGGTCGCCAAGTTCATGGAAGGGATGAACAAGACGGTTATGGTCGTCGAGGCCAACCTCGAAATGCAGGACGTCCTTCGCGATCGTCTGAAGGCGTACGGTTATCGCGTACTGGTGATCAGCAATCCCGAACGTGCGATGGCGCGCTTCGCCGAAGAGGGAGAGCGGGCGGCCGACTTGTGCCTCTTCAGCACGGTCGATCTCGGTTCGGTCGGGCTCGAGGCGTTCAACAAGTTCGCCACCGATCCGCACACCGTCAACATTCCGGCGATCCTGCTCCTCAAAGAGCGTCAGGCCGGCTGGAAGAGCGAAGCCAAGCTAGGCGAGCATCGCGCCGCGATGCTGATGCCGATCAAAGTGCGGCAGCTGCGAACCTTGGTTCGCGAACTGCTGAAAGAGCCGGCCGAAGAGGAAGTTGAAACCTCGTAATCGGACGACACCGCTTTTACAAAACGAAGAAAAAGGATGGCCGGCGACAGGCCATCCTTTTTTGCGTCCGCTTCGATTAGCGACCGTGGCGCCAGTGGTGAACGCGACGAACCGTGTTGCCGTAGAAATGGCCGGGACGATTCGGGCGATGCAGCAGCGGTTGCGAGCGAATCGCGTCGCGCTGGGCTTCGGTCGTGACGATCACGTCGAACCAGGCGGCCGAACTTTGTCCAGCGCCGATCAAGCAAAACGAAAGAGCCAACAGGGCCAGCAGCGACAGTCGAAGTTTGCGTAGGTTCATGTTTGTGTTTCCCAAAATCTAGAATGCGACGTCATTCGATGAAAAATTAGCACACGAATTTCGCGGTGCGTCGTTTTTTCGCCACACTGCGCGAAGTACCATATCGGGTCAATTGTTTTCACCGCTACAAGCTGTCGCCCCGGAAGTTGAGTAGTTTCGCTCAAGCTTCTCCGTTATCTTTAACGGTCAGCCAAGCAGGAACAACATCGTAGACACGGGGTACTTGATGACCGCAGAAGAACCGCAACCGTCCCAACCCTCCAACAGCGGCGGCTTCACCGGCCTCATTCTGATCCTCGTCGGCATCTTCGCCGGCGCCCTGGTCGGACTGCTGTATGGCGAGACGATGTGGCGGGCCGCGCATGGCCCGTCGAAAGCGGTCGAAGTGCTCGAAAAAACCTTGGCGCAAAAGGAGTCCTTCTCGCAGCGAGCCGCGGACGCAGCCGCCGCGACCGACGATCGTGAAGCCAAGCAGCGGCACGAAAAAGAGTCGCAGCGCCTTGCCGATCAAGCGGTCAAGGTCGACGCTCGACTCCAGGAGATGGAAACCATCGCCGCCGATACCGAGAAAGAGCGGGCCGCCGGTCAGCTCTACTTTGCCGAGACGGTCTGGATGCTGACCGAGTTTTGCGGCGACGTCTTCTTGCAGATATTGAAGCTGCTGGTCATTCCGCTGGTGATCACCAGCATGATCACCGGCATCACCTCGCTGGGGGACATCCGCAAGGTCGGCCGTGTCGGCGTCTACGCAATCACCTACTACTTCATCACCACCACGATCGCCGTGCTCATCGGCTTGATCATGGTGCTGGTGATTCAGCCGGGGACCCAGGCCGACGACACCTTCGCCTATCAAAGCGAATCGGTCGCCGAGAAAGAACAAGGGACGCCGATCGAAAAGCTGCTGGAAGTGGTCCGTGGCAAGCCAGGCGATCCTGGCAGCGGTATGTTCCCCGCCAACATCTTTCAGGCCGCCACATCGACCAACGTGCTCGCCCTGATCGTGTTTGCGATCGTGTTCGGTTCGGCGCTGACCACCATCGGCGAAGAAGGGATGATCGTGATTCGCTTCTTCCGCGCCGCCAACGAAGCGGTGATGAAGATGGTGCACATGGTGATGGCGATTGCGCCGGTCGGCATCTTCGGCCTGGTGGCGACCAACATCGCCAAGAATGGGGGCGCCGCTGGCTTTGGCGAACAAATGCAGCGGATCGGCTGGTACGTGGCGGCGGTCTCGATCGGTCTGCTGTTGCATGCGTTGGTCCTGATGTTAATCGTCTGGTACTTCGGCAAAAAGAATCCGCTGAAATACGCGATGGGAATGTCACGGGCTTTGCTGACGGCGGTCAGTACTGCTAGCAGCTCGGCGACGTTGCCGATCACGATCGAATGTGTCGAAGAAAACAACGACGTCTCGCCCAAGGCGGCCGGCTTCGTCCTGCCGCTAGGCGCAACGATCAACATGGACGGCACTGCGCTGTACGAAGCGATCGCGGTGATCTTTATCGCGCAAAGCCTTGGAATTCCGCTTGGTGTTGGCGAATTACTTGTTATCTTCTTAACCGCGTCGCTGGCTGCCGTTGGCGCGGCGGGCGTGCCGGAAGCCGGCCTCTTCACCATGGTGATTGTCCTCCAAGCAGTGGGGCTACCTACCGAGGGTGTCGGCATCATCCTGGCGATCGACTGGTTCCTCGACCGACTGCGCACCACCGTTAACGTGTTTGGCGACTCAATCGGCGCGGCCGTAGTTGATAACCTCGTCGTGTCGCGCCCATAATAGCGAACCAGCTTTTCTAATTTCGACTTTTCCAAACTCCTCCTCACTTGCTGCCCGAACCGCGGCGACATCCGCTGCGCGGATCCTCCTCCTGTTCTCGCTCCTCCTCCAAAAAAGTCTTGTCTCATGCTTCGTTTCCTGTCGGCGACGTTGGTCGCCCTGGCTTGCGCCAGCGCTATGTCAAAACCGCTACTCGCTCAGTCGTCGAAACCGAAAAAAGTCGAACTGCGCGAGATCTTTGGCGCCCAAACCGAACGCGAAATTACCGTCACTCGCGTCGGTGACCTCGACGACATCACGATCCGCTTCGGCGGCAAGCAAGCCAACGTCAGCCTGGCGTCGGTCGCCCCGTTCCACGAGTGGCCGCTCGCTCAAAACGCCGAGTGGGAAAAACAGCGAGATCAACTGAAGCAACGAGCCGTCGATCAGCTGCTCGACAAAAAGTTCCGCATCCGTCTCTGCTGCTGCCAACAGGCAGGCCAGCACCCGGCCGTGTATCTCGACGAGCGCGCCGACTATCTGATTGATCGCGAAAGCATGTGGGAAGGCCTGAAACCGGCCGAGCGAACCGGTTGGGCTCGCACTTCGCAAAATATCGATCTGGTCTACCACGGCCTGACCATCTATCGCCCGACTGGCGAACATCGGCCGCAAGACCTGGAAAAGCTGTTTGAACGGGCCCAACAAAACGCCGAGGTCTTCCGCCGCGGCCTCTGGAAACAATTCCGCTTCGCCCGAGCCGTCGAGTCGATCGACACCCAGGTGAGGCACTAGGAAAAGTCGAAAGCGGAGAGCGGACAAGTCCCTCAAACACTAACCCGAGGCGCGAGCCGAGGGAATGTGCCCGCAAGCAAACAAACCGGATCGCAGCACGCACCTTTTGATCCCCATCCCCGTAGGGTCCGCTACGCGGACCAAGGGCCTGCCGCTTCGGCCGTTTGGCGCAGGATCGTGGTCCGCACAGCGGACCCTACGGTCTTTCCAACCATCTCTTGACGCATCCCATCGCCGGGGGTACTCTTCGGCCCCCAGTGATCACCTGTCAGGGAGCCAACTGCGTGACGATTGCCCGGCGGTCCATTTCGACTCTGCTTACGCTAGCGTTATTGTGCGCGACCGCGAAGGCGGACGGTTTGTTGAATTCGGCCGTCAGCGAGGCTCGCGAGGGACCGACGCCGAGCAGCGCACCGGCCCCCTCCTCCTCCAGCAAGCAGAGTAACCATACCGACGACGATTGCAGCTGCGATGATAGCTCGTCCGATAGTAGTGGGCTGTTTGCTGGCGGCGTGGTTCTCACGTTGGGCGCCCTCTCGTCTCCCTGGTGGGGTCCGCACATGGCGCTGGGAGATAAATTTGGCGTCCCCAGTTCGTTCCGCGACTACCCTGGTCAGTCGACGCCAGGCTACATGATCATTGGCGAGGAGTGGGCCGAGCGGGGCAAACCGTACTCGGTGCGGACCAGCGTCGAGTACGACAACGACTTTAGCGATCTCTCCCGCATCGGAACCAAGTTGCTGGTCGAATCGAAGCAGCGGTGGGGCGTCGATACGCAGTGGAATCAATACTTTGAAAACCGCCCTGGCCGCGTCGACGAACTAACGACCGGCGACGTGAACCTGACCTTTCGCTTCGCCCAAAGCGAAACGATGCAGTTCCGCAGCGGGCTGGGGGTCAACTTTTTGCACGACCGCAGCGGAACCGACGCCGGCTTCAACTTTACCTACGGCGTCGACTGGTATCCGACCAAGCTGTTGATCTCTTCCAGCGAGCTCGACTGGGGCTATGTCGGCAACGCCTCCCTATTCCACTTCCGCACCACGCTCGGCATCCACTACCGCCGGCTGGAAACGTACATCGGCTACGACTACACCAACATCGAAACGGTCGAACTAAACGGTTTGGTCTCTGGCATCCGCGTGTGGTTTTGAAGCAAAGCGGAAGGAAGAAGTGCGATCGAAAAAACGTGCGCTGCGCAACTAGTGTTGGGCTCTTAGAGCGGTTTTCCTCCATCTGTATCGTTGTGGCTGGTTGCGGCCGCGCTGGTCGGCGTTGACCTGCATCAACGAATCTTGAGGATTCGCCTGCTTCGGTCGCCTTGACCAGCTTGCCTCACTAACGCCAGAAACGCTACAGCTATCAGAAAAACGCTCTAGTAGGGTCGCGACCCAGCACAATGCGGTCAGAAGCACAGGAAAGGTCGACCGCTGGGTGAGATTCGCTACGGCTTGAGCCGGCCTACAACACAACTTCGCGAGACGCATTACATGGCCACGCAAGGCCGAGGCCATGCCACCCGCGCAGAAAAAAAGCCGATCCATTGGGATCGGCTCTTGGTTTGTCGTTGGTCAGTAGCGGACGCTTAGTCCCACCACCATTGGCCGTCTTTGAGTTGCGGAACCTTGTCGGCGGTTCGTTCTTTTTCAAGGGCGCCATCTTTGTCTTCCAGCATCCGTTCCGGCAGCAGGGCGTACTTCGGTTTGATCGAGACGCCGCCGCCGATCGGCGTGACCAGGCGGTTCCCTTTCCAGACGGCGTTGACGGCCGTTTCGACCTGGGTCGGGGCGTTGTTCACTTCAACCGGGTAAGCGTTCTCGTCGTTGAAGACGCCCAGGTTCCACTGAGCTTGACCGTACAGGTCGTACTCTTGGATGTAAGCGGCCGCTATCAGCATGTCGATCTGGTTCTTCATCTGGGCGTAAACCGGCGAACGCTTGGCCAGTTCGGGATACCTCTTGGTGAAGGCCATCGTAAACATCTTGCTGGCCGCATCTTGGCCACCGGTCTGCACGCGACCGCCGTCACGAGTGACCAACTCAGCTTCGCCAACCAACTTGACCCCTTGGCCAACCAGTTCCATCGCCAGGCCATCTTCGCTCAGCTTGACGCATTCGTAATCAGGCGTGAAGAACCAGCGCTGCAAAGCGTTCGATCCGCCGCGCGACTTTTCGGTGTAGCTCGGAATGCGAACCGGCGGGCGTTCCAGCCCGATGCCGATCAACTTCATGCGATAGTCGGCTTCGACCAGCGTCTTGGCGAAGTTGGTCTTCGGTGAGATGCCGGTCACGGTCACGTCTTGCTTGCCCAGGGCTTGTTGCATGCCCGGCACCAGCGTTCGCAAATTGATCTTCGCCAGGTTCGTGCCGACGCTGGCGATGTAAGCCTTGTAGTTCCGCAGGCCTTCTTCGGTCGGGTCGATCGAGACGCCGACAAAGTTGACGCCGTTGGTCCCCGGGGCGTAGGCCCGCAGCGCGACGATCAAGTCGTCCAGCGACAAGACCGCTTTGCCGGTCGTGGTGCCGACGGCGCGACCGGTCAGATCGCTGACGAAACCCTCCGCCGGACCGGCGATCACGATGTCGCCCGACTCGGGATAGAAGAAGACGTACTTCAGTCCGGTCAGACCGGCGAGATTTCGCATCTCTTCCGGAATGGTGTTGTTGTCGGCAGTCGCTTTGGCCAGCGCGGCTTCCAAGCGATTGAGCGAGATCTTACGCAGTTCGGTCGGCTTGGTCAGCTCGGGCGACAAGTTCGCCTTGGCGGCCTGCAGGCGCTGACGCATCAGCATGCCGGTCGGATCAGCAGCTCGCTGCATCCGCAACACGCCCTGGGCGTCAACATACACGCCGGACTGCTCGATGTTGTTGTCGCCGTTGTTGTTCGTTTGAGCTGCGGCCGGCGCGACCAATAGTCCGACAGCGAAAGTCGCTAGCAGCAAGTGAAACAGCCGGGTCGAGCGGAATGCCATGTCTGATCCTTGGTCCAAGTACGCAGCAAGAAAGGGTAGGCGCGAAATGCTCACTGCGGAGGGTGCCCGCAGCGATAGAGGAGACGACAGGGATATGCAGCCTCTGCCGTTACAGCCCACCGACGGCGAATCGCCGTAAGTAAACTGTCCCTTTGATCTTAATTTGGGAAAATAGGGAAGGCAAGCAATCGTCGAAAAAGGCTCCGTCTGTACAGGTTTTTCTCCCCAGCCAGCAATCCGAAGTCATTATTGGCCGCAAGTCATTGTGGTATAAGGTCTTGCGCTAATTCTTGCTCGCTCGGCGGGCATTGGGGGGCGCCGTGATCAGTTTAAAATTCCCCTCGCCGAGCAGCTGATCGACCCGGTCCCGCATCTCCAGCGAGACGTCGACCCGCCGTGAAGTCCGCAACAGGGCCGCGTGGCCGTCGTTCAGCTGCAGCACCAGTTGCAGGTCGCAATCGCCCGGATAGGCCCGCAAAATCTCGTTCAGACTCGGCAAAATCTCGGCTCCATGATGCGATTCGTCGATCCGGATGCGGACCCCTTTGGTGTAGCGGGCATGAGCGTCTTCGATCGGCACGAGGTTGTTGACGATCATATTCGCCTCGTCGTCACCCCCTCGTTTGTCGACGCGACCTTCGACAACAAAGACCGCTTCCGTTTTTACCAGATCTCCGAAATTTGCGTATTGCTCGGGCCACATGATGCAGCGGATCGCGCCGTTGACGTCTTCCAGGTCGAAGTTGGCGTACTTCGTATTGTTGCTCCCCGGGCGGGCTCGCTTGGTATGGGCCAGCTTGATTGACGAGATCATCCCCCCCATCACCACATCTTGCTTGTCCTTCATCGCCGGAATGTCGGTCGAGGTGTGCGAGCAATAAATCGCGAACGACTTCTCGTACTCGGCCAGCGGGTGACTGGTCAGGAAGAAGCCGAGCACCTCTTTCTCGTACAGCAGCTTTTCCCGTTCGTTCCACTCTTCAACGTCGGGCAGTTTGACCGCTTTCGCTTCGGCGCCGCTCGCTTCTTCAATCGCAGCGAACAGATTCTTCTGCCCCGCTTTGCGGTCGGCCAGGGCCGCCGCGCCGGCGGTGATCGCCTTTTCGAGGACCGCCGCGATCTGAGCCCGAATCGGGTGGAGCGTGTCGAAGGCGCCCGCTTTGATCAAGGTTTCAATGGCCGAGCGGTTGCACTGCGAGGTATCGACTCGTTCGCAAAAGTCGAAGATGTCGGTAAATGGGCCATCTTTCTTCCGCGCGGCGACAATCGCCTCGGCCGCGCCGCCGCCGCAACCTTTGATCGCGCTGAGCGCGAACGGAATATTGCCGTCGACCACCGAGAACTCGACGTCCGACGAATTGACGTTGGGCGCCAAGACCTCGATCTCCATCCGGTCGGCATCTTCCATATGCTCAACCAGCGAGTCCTTCGTCTTGAAGTTACGCCCCGAGATATCGCCTGACAGCAAGGCCGCCATAAACTCTTTGGGATAGTGCGCCTTCAAGTAGGCGGTCTGGTAGGCGACCAGGGCGTACGCGGTCGAGTGGCTTTTGTTAAAGCCGTAACCCGCGAACTTGACGATCATCTCCCAGAACTCTTCGGCTTCTTTCTTGGAGAGACCTTTGTCGGTCGCCCCAATCATGAACTGCTCGCGGTTCTGCTGGATCAGCGCCTCTTTCTTCTTACTGATCGCCTTAATACAGGTATACGCTTTGGCGAGCGGAATATCGCCGAGACGATTCAGAATCCGCATGACTTGTTCCTGATAAACCATCACGCCGTTGGTTTCTTCCAGGATCTCTTCGAGCACCTCGTGCTTGTACTCGGCCGCCTTGCGACCGTTCTTCACTTCGATGTACTCGTCGACCATGCCCCCTTCGAGCGGGCCAGGTCGATAGAGCGCATTGGTCGCGATGATGTCAAGGAAGCTGTCTGGCCGCATCCGCCGCAACAGGTCGCGAATACCGCCGCTTTCGAGCTGGAAAACGCCCTTCGTCTCGCCGCGACGCAGCAGCGCGAACGTCTCTTCGTCATCGAGCGGCATCTTGTGGATGTCGAACGGCTTTCCTTCTCGCTGCTCGATCAGGTCGATCGCGTTCCGCAAGATCGTCAAGTTGCGCAGGCCCAGGAAGTCCATCTTCAGCAGGCCGGCCGCTTCGACGTCGTTCATCGACCACTGCGTGATCAAGTCTTCTTTGCCGGTCACGCGGCAGAGCGGCACATACTCGGTCAGCGGCTGATCGGCGATCACCACCGCCGCCGCGTGCGTGCCGACGTTGCGAGCCAGACCTTCGATCTTCATCGCCAAGGTCAGCACTTCGCGGGCTTCGCTGTCATGCTCGTAGGCGTTCTTCAGCTCTTCGCTCGCTTCGATCGCCGCCTTCAACTTGATGCCCAGCGTGTCGGGCACCATGCCGGTGATGGCGTTCACGCGATCCAGCGGCAGACCGAGTGCACGACCGACGTCTTTGATCGCCGCGCGAGCCGCCAGCGTACCGAACGTACCGATCTGGGCGACGTTGTCTTCGCCGTACTTGTCTTTCACATAGCGAATGACGAGCCCCCGCCGCTCTTTGTCAAAGTCGATATCGATATCGGGGGCTTCCAAGCGGTTTTCATCCAGGAACCGCTCGAACAGCAAGTCGTACTTGATCGGACAAACGTGGCTCATGTAGAGCGCATAACAGACGATCGCGCCGACGCCGCTACCACGAGCCGTGGCCGGAATATTCTGCTTCCGGGCTTCGACCACAAAGTCCCACACGATCAAGAAGTAGTTGGGGAAGCCCAACCGGCTGATCACCCCCAACTCGCGATCAAGTCGCGTCATGACGACTTCCGACAGCTCGCCGCCGGGACACATCTCTTCGTTCCCGTCGTACCGCTCTTTCAGCCCCTGAATGCAAAGCTCGCGCAGGTACTCGTCCGCCGTTTTCTCCGGCGGAAGGTCGAACGTCGGGAAGTACCGCTTGCCCAGTTCCAGGTCGATGTCGACCGTGTCGGCGATCTCTTGGCTGCGCGAGACGGCGTGTTCGAGACCCGGAAAGTCGGCGTACATCTGATCTTGCGAACGGAGGAAGAACTGATCGTTTTCCATCCGCATGCGATTGGTGTCGGTCCGGAAACGACCAGTATTGATGCAGAGCATCACGTCTTGCGCTTCGGCGTCTTCTTGATCGACATAGTGCGTGTCGCTGGTCGCCACCAGCGGCACGCCCACCTTGTTGGCGATTTCGACCGCGCCTTCCAATTGCATCCGCTGGATGTCGAGACCATTGTTCATGATCTCGATGAAGTAGCGATCGCCGAACACCTTCTCGAACCAAGAGCAGATGTTGGCGCCTTCCTTCATCAAGTCTTCGGTCGACGTGCCGCGGAGGATCGCTTTCGAGAATTCGCTGCTGACGCAACCGCTGAGACAGATGATACCTTCGCTATGCTTCTCCAGAATCTCTTTGTCGATCCGAGGCTTGAAGTAGAACCCTTCCAGGTAGGCGGCCGACGAGAGTTTGACCAGGTTGCGAAAGCCGGTCTTGTTTTGCGCGAGCAGCGTCAGGTGATAGTTCGAGTCGCGCTGGCTGCCTGACTTTTCAAACCGGCTGCCAGGGGCGATGTACGCTTCGTAACCGATGATCGGATTGATGTCGTTCGACTTGCACTCGCGATAGAACTGCAGCGCGCCATGCAGGTTGCCGTGGTCGGTGATCGCCAGCGAGTTCATCCCATGGCTCTTCGCTCGATTGACCAGTCGCGGAATCGATCCAGCTCCATCGAGCAAGCTGTAGTGCGAATGGCAATGCAGATGGACGAAGCGGCGATCATCGCTCATCAGATCCTCCCAGGCGAAAAGAGCAGCGTTCCTTCAGGGCGGCGAAAGCGTCGCCGCGGTAGACAGCCCTGATTCTACCGTGACCGGGTCGCGATGATAACCGGCAACCTTTTTTTGCGGATCTTCGTGAGGGACATTTTCCGTTTCCCAGCTTGCCCAGCCCGCATCTTGGGTTTCAATAGAGAGGTCCCCCGTTTTCAACCCGCGGAGTTTTCACTGGTGTTACGTATTTTCTCGCTTGTTTGCCTGGCGTCGTTGGCCCTGACCCCCTCGCTTGTCATGTCGGCTGAATCCCAAAATTCGCTCGGCGTCATGTCGTTCAACATTCGGTATGGCGCCGCCAATGATGGCGAAAACCGTTGGGACCTGCGCAAGCCGCTGGTGGTCAATACGATCAAGCGATACGACCCCGACCTGCTGGGGACGCAAGAGTGCCTGCCGTTTCAGGAAGCGTACCTGCGTGAAAACCTGCCGCAGTACGATTGCTACGCCGTCAGTCGCGAAGGTAAGGGGACCAAGGGAGAAGAGTGTGCGATTTTTTATCGCAAGTCGCGGTTTGAGCGGCTCGATCAGGGGAGCGTCGCGCTGAGCGAAACGCCGCAGAAGATCGGTTCGGTCAGCTGGGACTCGTCGCTACCGCGTATCGCCTCGTGGGTGAAGCTGCGCGACAAGCAGTCAGGCCGCACGTTCACGTATTGGAACGCCCACTTCGATCATCGCGGCGCCACGGCCCGCACCGAATCAGCCAAGCTGCTGGTCGCGTTAATGAAAGCCGCCGACGACAGCGGCCCGGTCATCTTGACGGGCGACTTCAACGCCGACGCCGGCTCGCCGCCCCACAAGGCGCTTAGCGGCTATTTGAAAGACGCCTGGGACGCGGCCAACTGGAAAGGCTCGGCCTGGACGTTCAACGGCTGGAGTGATCGCGACAGCGGCGCCCGGATCGACTGGATCTTCCACTCCCCCAGCTTCACCGCGTCCGACACGACGATCGACCGCTGGAAAAGCGACTCCGGCCGTTACCCGTCCGATCACTGCCCAGTCACGACGACCCTGACGTTTGGGGAAAAGTAGTCGATTGTTGGGCAGCAATTAGCTCAAGACACGTGTGCCACTGCTGGCTTGTCCAGCAGTGCGTAGCGGGTACCAGGTATCTATTGCTGGGCAAGCCAGCAGTGGCACACGCCAGAAGAGCCCCGCGACTACACTTACGCACACCACAACGGGTGAGGCCCATCCAATAGCTGCGGCGGCTCCGGCGCTGCCGAGCGAATCGATTGTTCCATCTCGGCAACCGATTCCGCTCCTTCATGAAAGCCGAGTTGAATCTCGAAATTCACCTCGCCGCCCGGCGGCAGTTTCACCACCCGATCTTGCTTCCCTTCAAACGAACGCGGGTTCGGGAAGTTGGTCGCCGGCTCGAGTCCCGTGACATAGCCATCCGCCTCGGCCGCCGTGTTTTTCCAGAGCGAGAAGCAGGGGAGATTCGTGGCGTCGTACGATACCGAGACGCCCCGATCGCCGCTGGCGCTTTTCAGCATCGTCCGCGTCAGGCCATCGCTCCCGGCGGCGTTCTCGCAGAAGTAGACCATCTCTTCAAAGCCAGCCTGCGGGCCGCGATAACGATCCCAACTGGCGATCTCGCCCGCCGAGTGATCATTTCGCGGCACGATCTTCTTGGCCGGCAACACCGCGGTCGCTCCTTCGGCCAGCAGCGGCGCGCCCAGGTTGATGTGATACAACAACTGCGCTTCGCAGGACTGCGCCGACAGATTGGTGATCGTGTCGGTCAGGCAAAACCCTTTCTCACCGCGCCCAATCCGATACTCAACCGTTAGCTTGACGTTGTAGGCCAAGACGCGGGTCTCGTAGACTTCGCCCCGAATGACGATCTCGCCATCGTCGGTGATCTCGGCGGTCACCTTTTGCGCCGGCTTGTTGGCGATGCGGCCATGCAGCGGGTAAAGCAGCTGATGCGTTTGCGGATCGAACTCCGGCGCACCGTTGCTTTGCAAACCGCAGCGGACCAGCAGTTCGTTAAAGCCTTCGAGCCAACCGATGCCGCTTGGTTCGGCAATCGGCACCAGGCCGGGATGAACCGGCGAAGTGACCGGCGAGTTCCAACCGATCCGCACGCCGTCGCAGTGTGCGTCCCAAACGCCCATGCCGCGGGTCGGCAAGATCCGCATGCGAAAGTGGCCGCTGGTCACTTCAACGACGTCGACCCCTTGAGACATGCCGCCGAGCATCGTCCACTTCCGAATCGACACGTCGCCGAACGGCTCGCGCGCCAGCGTCGCGACTTCCCCTTCCGGCGTCTCCAAAGCAAGGTTGTTCTCGGCGTCCAACAACGTCCAAAACATGCTCGTCATCCCGGGCCCCCAAACTGTTTAGTGTGTTCAAGACAATTTTTTGGCGCTTTTCGACACCGCGATCACGCTACTGCGCTAAAGACAACCATTCCAGCATTGTCCCGGCGTTAAGGGAAGCCCGTTTACTTGCGATGGCCAAAAAACCTGCTAAAACAGGCGTTTCGCGAGAGATCTAGATTACGCCCTGGGGGCGTAAAGCGAGCCGCGAGTCGCTGTCGGCGACGACAAATTTTTTGATTGTTTCCGACATCCGCCATCGCCCCGCAAGTCGCTCCATCTTACACAGAGAGACAAGAACGCGATGATCGAAAACGTGGTGAAAGGGGACAGCGTCGCCCCGATTCTCGATCGTGCTTTGGATGCCGGCGAAGGTCTGTTGCGGCTCTCGCCGAACTGGGTCCCCCGCAGCTTCTTGCATCCCGGCAAGCGCATCAAACTGCATCCAGATGATTGGTACGCCTATGGCGCCGAGCGCGGCGGTATCGACGAACGTTGGTTCGCCAGCACCACCGATGCCGCCAACGAGGGGCGGGTCTGGTACGAAGGACAAAGCTTCGCGCTGTTTGAAGGTCAGCACTTCCTGCTGAAAGAGGCGGTTGCCGAGCTGGGCGATCGCTTGATCGGCAAAGAGATGTTCAGCAAGTACAACCGCTGGCCGATCTACTCGAAGTTCTTCGACAACATGGGGCCGATCCCGCACCACTTCCATCAAAGTCACAAAGACGCCGCGCTCGTCGGTCAGGAAGGAAAGCCCGAAAGTTACTACTTCCCGCCGCAGTTGAACAATGTCGACAACAACTTCGCCTACACCTTCATGGGTTTGACGCCCGACACGACGAAGTCGCAGCTCCGCAAGTGTCTCGAAGATTGGAACAAGGGGGACAACGGCATCCTCTACCTTTCGCAAGCCCATCGCCTGAAGCGGGGGACCGGCTGGTTGATTCCGCCTGGCGTGCTGCACGCCCCCGGCTCGCTTTGCACCTACGAACCGCAATGGGGCAGCGACGTCTTCGGGATGTTCCAGTCGCTTGTCGAAGGGCGCGAGGTCCCCTGGTCGCTGCTGGTCAAAGATATGCCGGAAGAGAAGCACCAGGACCTCGACTTCATCATGGGCCAGCTCGACTGGGAAAAGAACGTCGACCCCAACTTCAAGGCCAACAACTATCTAGAGCCGATCATTGACGAGTCGCGCAGCGGCCAAGGCTACACCGATCGCTGGGTCGTGTACGGCACGGTCGATGGCGAGCAACTCTTCAGCTCGAAAGAACTGACGGTCGAGCCTGGCGCCAAGTGCACGCTTCAGGACCCCGGCGCCAGCGGCTGGATCACCGTCCAAGGGAGCGGCCGCATGGGTAAGCTGAAGCTGCAGACCCCGGCCATGATTCGCTTTGGCGCCGAGACCGAGGACGAAGTCTTCATCTCGCACGAAGCGGCGAACGCTGGCGTCGAAATCGAAAACACCGGCAGCGAGCCGCTGGTCGGGCTCCGTTACTTCGGGCCGCACGTCCATGACAACCTGCCGGCCGTTGGCGACTTCCGCAAGTCGTAAGACCGCCTGATCTACCGAGCCCCAGAGCCACGTTCGCTCGGGGCTTTTTTGTCGCTTTGCGACGCCCACCCCATCACTCGATCACTACCGTTTCTGCAAGGGATGAAAAATGAGCGACGCTACCCACGCAATGCCGAAGCTTCATAACGCGATGTGGCCTGGCCTGGTCGGCAAAGAAGAAGGGTCTGACCATCCGCCGATCAGTCTGGACCGGATGCTCGAGCTGACCGCCGCCGCCGAAGTGAACGGCCAGAAGTTTGAAGGGATCGACTGCTTCCTGTTTCATCCGCACACCGACCCTGACGCCTCGGAAGACGAACTGAAGGCGCTGGCCGACAAGGTCGCTTCGCACGGCCTGAAGATCGGCTCGCTGGTCGCCCCGGTCTGGCCCGGCACCGTCGGCGCTTCGGCGATGGGCAGCACCGAAGATACCGAGAAGTTCAAACTGGCGATCGAAAAGGCGTGCCGCATCGCCAAGATCTTCAATGATCATGGCGTCCGCGAGTATGGCGTGATCCGGATCGACTCGGCGACCGGTACCGAGACCTGGTTTGAAGACCCGGCCGGCAGCACCGCCAAGATCGCCGCCACCTTCCAAGAAGCAGGCAAAATCGCCGCCGGCTATGGCGAGCGCCTGGCTGCCGAAGGCGAAATCTGCTGGGCCGGCATGCACTCGTGGCGCGATGTGTTGAACCTGCTCGAAGCGGTCGACATGCCGCAAACAGTTGGGTTCCAAGCCGACCTGGCCCACACGTATCTCTACCTGATGGGTTACAACGCCCCGGAACACGCCCTGCTGAAAGATGGCTATAGCGAAGAAGAATTCTACGCCGCCTACAAGACCATGACCGACGCGTTGCGGCCGTGGACGATCGACTTCCACGTCGCCCAAAACGACGGCACCGTCCACGGCACCGGCGCCCACGACAAGACAGGCCGCCACTGCCCCGCCGACGACCCCAACGGCAAACTCGACATCACCAAGTGCTCCGGCTACTGGCTCGAAGGCGCCAAAGACCGCGGCATCAAGCACATCTGCTGGGACGGCTGCATGTTCCCCAATGAAATGCTGGAGCAAAGCGGGACGTGGAATACGATCTTGGATGCGATGGTGAAGGTGCGGGGGGCCCATGGTTGGGCGTAAATGACGAATGTCTAATTCCATCCTAGAGATCCACGCCCTTTGGGCGTGGTCAGAGTTCAACGGCTCTGCCAGTTGAACGGTCACAAAAAAACGGTTTACTCCCAACATTGGCTGTCGTCGCAGCTTTTGAAAGGAGTAAACCGATGTCACGATTTCGCAGATTATCACATGCCATTTGGCACTGCCAGTATCACTTAGTTTGGGTTCCCAAGTATCGCTACCGAATTCTGAGCGGTCCGATCAGTCATGAAGTGGAACTTTGCATTCGGGCGTTTTCGGAACGGCTCGGAGCGGAGATCGTCGAGTTGAATATTCAGCCCGACCACGTCCACCTGTTGGCGATGGTGCCGCCTAAAGTTTCGATTTCGGAGTTCATGGGAACGTTAAAAGGTCGAACTGCCATCCGCGTTTTGAACAAGTTCCGGCATTTGAAGCAAAAACCCTATTGGGGTAATCACTTCTGGGCTCGAGGCTACTGTGTCGACACGGTTGGTTTGGACGCGGAGAAAATCCGCAAGTATGTGAAGTACCAAGAGGCCCAGGAAAAACGTAAGTAACGGAAAGCCATTCGACGGCAGCCATCAAAAGTCCTTGCCTCCTCAGGGGGCAAGGCATTTCATGCCCCTCTGGGGCTTATCCTGAAAGCCACCGGCTCCGCCGGTGGATGCTTTACTGTCTAATGAATGACGAAGGCGTCCCATCGAAGCGATCGTTCGATCTAGAAGAACGAACGGCGCGGTTTGGCAAGGCGGCGATTCGATTTCTTCGCACGATTCCGGAAAACTCGGTTACACGACCACTCATTCAACAGGCAGTTCGATCCGCCACCAGCGTCGGCGCAAACTACTGCGAAGCGGACGACGCTGGCTCAAAGAAGGAATTCAAATATCGCATCAGCATGTGCAAACGAGAAACTCGGGAAACGAAGCACTGGCTTCGCATGCTCGCGACGGCAGATCCCGAAAGAAAAGAGGAATGTCGCAAGATTTGGCAAGAGGCCAAAGAACTTCACCTGATATTCGCGACGATTTTCCGCAACTGCTAACCTCCGAATTCGAGCTTCGGATTTCATTAGAAATTTCGCAGCATCTACGCCAATTCAACACCCCTTTTCCGAAAGGTAATCAATACATGTCAAAAAAGCCCCTCAACATCGGCCTCGTCGGCTACGGCTTCATGGGCCGTACTCACACCAATGGTTACAAGCGCGTCGCTGACTTCTTTCCCGAACTCGGCATCACCCCGGTCCTTAAGGCTGTCTGCGGCCGTAGCGAAGACAAGACCAAGGCCTTCTCCGAGCAGTGGGGTTATGAGTCGTACGAGACCGACTTTGAAAAGCTGATTGCTCGTGATGATATTGACGCGATCGATATCTGCACGCCGAATGATACGCATGCTCCGATCTCGATTGCCGCCGCCAAGGCAGGCAAGATGATTTTGTGCGAGAAACCGATTTCGCGGACCACGCCCGAAGGGGAGGAGATGGTCGCCGCGGTCGAGCAGGCCGGCGTCGCCAATACCGTCTGGTACAACTATCGCCGTTTGCCGGCGGTCACCTTGGCCAAGCAGATTATCGATAGCGGCAAGCTCGGCAAGATCTTCCACTATCGCGCCAACTTCCTGCAAGACTGGACGATCAACGCCGATCTTCCCCAAGGCGGAGCAGGTCTATGGCGTTTGGACGCCGCTGCGGCGGGTTCTGGCGTCACCGGCGACTTGCTCGCTCACTGCATCGATACGGCGATCTGGCTCAACGGCGGCATCAGCGACGTCACTGCGATGACCGAGACCTTCATCAAAGAGCGGATGCACACCGGCACCGGCAAGGTCGAGAAAGTCGGCATCGATGACGCCTGTGCGTTCATGTGCCACTTCGAGAACGGCTCGCTCGGCCTGTTCGAGTCGACCCGCTATGCCCGCGGCCACAAGGCGCTCTACACGTTCGAGATCAACGGCGCCGACGCGTCGCTCCGCTGGGACCTGCACGACCTGAACCGCCTGGAGATGTACGATCACTCCGACGAAGGTCCGCAGCGCGGTTGGAAGTCGATCCACGTCACCGACGGCGAACATCCCTACATGGATCACTGGTGGGTGCCGGGCCTGATCATCGGCTACGAACATAGCTTCGTCCACCAGGTCGCCGACTTCCTGAAAGCCCTGGAAGAAGGGAAGCCGTGCGAACCGACCTTCAAGAGCGCCCTGGAAACCGCCAAGGTCTGCGACGCCGTCCTGGAAAGCGGCAAGTCCCGCCAATGGGTCAACGTCTAACGGGCGAACCACCAGCAAACGAAACTAAAGGCTCGCCCCACAGCGAGCCTTTGGTCGTTTCTTGGAGGGGCGGAAGAAAAGCGGAAAACGGCAAAAGGCGTCTCCACTTAGGCTGGGTCAAAACCCAGCAGACCTCTAGACCGGCAAGGCCGAGGTCTTGTTCGCTTCGAGGAAGGTCGAGCGATACTCGCGCGGAGTCATCTGTTTGATCTTGCGGAAGCTGCGGTTGAAGCTGGAGAGGTTGTCGAAGCCTGACTTCAGGCTAACGTCCAGGATGCTGTCGCCGGTTTCCATCAGCAGGCGGCAAGCGATGCCGATCCGCAGTTCGCTGACGTACTGCGTCACGGTGCGGCCCGTCGCTCGCTTGAACATGCGGCTGAAGGAGGACGGGTTCATGTCGACCTCTTTGCAGATCGCGGCGTGCGACAGCTCGGGGTCTTCCAGATGTTCATTGATGTAGTTGCAGGCCTTGTCAATTCGCCAGTCCGACGCGTTGTCGAAGCCAGGCGTATAACCTTCGCTGGCCAGCACTTCGCCGCCATCTTCGGCCAACAGGTTCAAGCACTCCAGCAGCGAGATCAACTGCGTCAGCCCTTGCTCTTCGGGCATCCGTTTCATGATCTCGCCCACTTTGGCAGTCGTTTCGGGGCCGAAGAGGAGCCCGCGACGTGCCTTTTGCAGGGCCATGCGGACGTCGGTCAGTTCCGGCGCGTCGAAGAACGTGGCGCCGAGAAAGTCGATGCTGAACTGAATCACGTAGGCGATGTGCCGGTCGAACTTCTTGCCGACGAAGTCGTCCGATAGCCAGGTGTGCGGCAGGTTTTCGCCTGAGAGCACCAAATCGCCCGGCGTGTAACGGGCGACGTGATCGCCCACCAGCCTAGTCCCGGTGCCATAAGGGACAAAGGTAATTTCCAATTCCGGATGCCGGTGCCACTTGGCTGGCGTCTCTAAAGCGGAGCGCTCGAAGCAGCGGAAAGAATGTCCAGGTGGCGGAACGAGTTTTTCAAATGCGATCGTCACGGCACTGTCTACGCATGGGTTTGCGATTCTTGGGGCTCTCTTTTAGAATAGCCAGACTGGGCACCTCTGTACACGAGAACTTCCATTTTTCGGGAAATATCGCAATAAATCACCTGATATCACCGTATATCAGTCACGGATGCCAGCCTTGTATCCCCCAGACGGGGCGATGTCGATGACGGTTCTCCGCGGCGGCGCGAGCGACATTTCCCCCCGATGGCGCCAGAGCTGACCGGGCCGAATTCCGGCCACCGCATCGCCGGCGGCGACTCGGCCGGTTTCAAACAACGTGCAGGCGGCGTGGTAGAGCAGCGGCACAACCTGCTGGGCATCAATGCCGCGAAAGTGGCACTGCACATCGGGTAGGCCCAGCGTGCCCAGCCCGACGCTGTCGAGCAGCGCATCGTGCGAGTCGGCGCCGGCGCCATCTTCGTACTCGACCACCCGAAACTGGCGAATCTGAATCGCGCCCGGGGCGAGCCACGGATTGGCGTCGAGCGAATCGACCACCTCTAGGAACTCGGTCGGCGAAACGAACGAGCGGGACGCGGTCCAGTAGATCGCATCGCATGGCGCTGAGTGCAGAATGGCGGCGACCACTTGCTGGATCATCTGCAGGCGTCGCGCCGGCGGCAGATCGATCGCCCGCAGATCGGCGACGGTGATTTCGTACTTGCACTCGCTGACGATGGTGGGCGCTTCGGGCCAGTTCCAGGCCTGCTCCAGACCTTCGGTCCAGGCCTCGTCACAGGAAGCTTCGTCGAGCGGGGACGGCGTGGCGATCCACTGCGCTTTTTCGTAGGGAACGTCGCTGCGGACGAAGACGAGCAGCCCCTCTTTGCGGTCCCCATCCAGCGGCGCCATGTCGGGCGCGAACTGCTCTAGCCGCTGAAGAATCTGGGGTTTGCTGGCGGTCGGCCGGGCGCGATAGAGCAGACGAACGACATACGCTTTGGCGGCTTCCAACGAATTAAGTCCCGTAGACGTTTAGGGGTGCGAACTCCGGCCAAGCGGCCGAAGAGTCAGGCTGAGCGGCGCTGCCTGGGGTGTCGCTAATTGTAGACGAAACGTTTGCGCATCGCGACTTTCGCCGTCGAAATCTATGCAGGTTAGCGGCGTTGGGATTTGCGCCTTATTTCGAAAATATCAGGTGATATGGCTTCCGAAGTGAACGTATAATTGAAGATGCCCTGCCTGTGATCACTGTCGCCGCCGGCGCCGCGTCCCATGACCGCTCCGAACCAATTCAATATCCTGGGCTGGAGGATGGACGATGACAGAGCACACCACACGGTTAGATTTTCATGCGCTCACCATGGAGCATGACCTGCTCCACGATATCCACTGCGTTCTCTCGGCGGACGACAATGGACGACTTGGGCAGATCTCGTTGGCCGACAAGCTGAACCAGCTTTACGACCGTCTGTACGAGCACTTCCTGGCCGAAGAGGATGGCGGCTACATGAGCGACGTGCTGTTCCGGGCGCCGCACCTGGCCGACGAAGCGGCCCGCCTATCAGGCGAGCACCCGTTGTTCTTGCACGAAATCCGCGAGTGTCGCCAAGCGGCCAACGAACAATCGGCGCCCTACAGCGCCGAGTTGCGAGGACGCTTCCGCAAATTCGCCGAGCGTTATCTGCACCACGAGCATCATGAGAACTCGCTGGCGCAGCGGGCCTTTGACGTCGATATCGGCGTCGGCGATTAGTAATCGTTATCGCCGCCGCCAGGCGAGCCACTTTTGAAACAACGTTTTCACCAGCGGCGACAGTTTGGTACGGCGATATTGGTCGGCGATCCGTTTCAGAACTTCGACCTGCGTCGGATAGCAATGAATGAGGCTAGCCAGCGTATCGAGCTTTTTGCCGGTCGTCATCAGCAAGGTGATCTCGCCGATCATCTCACCGGCGTGCGACGCCACGATCGTCGCGCCGATCACCTTGCCGGTACCGCGTATGGTGTGAACCACCGCGAAGCCGTTCGTTTCGCCGTCGACCACGGCGCGATCGACGTTCTTCAGCTCTTCGCGATAGCTATCGATTTTCATACCCTGCTCTTGCGCTTCGCCGGGCGTCATGCCGACGTGGGCCACCTCGGGATCGGTGTAGGTCGTTCGCGGCATGACCATGTGCGAGAGTCGCTCGTTGCCGTAAAAGAGAGCGTTCCGTAAACAGGCTCGGGCCATCGCATCGGCGGCGTGCGTGAACTGATAACTGCCGGCGATGTCGCCCGCGGCGAAGATCCGCGGGTTGGTCGTCTGCAGCCGATCGTTGACGATCACGCCTCGCTTGTTGAACTCGACGCCCGCTTTGTCGAGCCCGAGGCCTTCCACGTTGGGGCGACGTCCCAGCGCTACGAGCAGCGCGTCGACTTCGATCTCTTTGGTCTCGCCGCCGGTCTCGATGGTGATTCGCGTGACGTCGCCGGTTTTCTCGACCCGCGTTACCAGGTGATTCAGATAGAGATGGACTCCTTCGCGAAGCAACTGTTGGCGAATCACTTCGCTGGCGCCGGGGTCTTCTCGCGACAGCGGTCGTGACTGTTTCTCGATCGCGTGGACTTCGCTGCCAAAACGGCGAAAGGTCTGCGCCATCTCGGTTCCGATCGGTCCCATGCCAAGCACCGCCAATCGCGCCGGCAATTGCGGCAGCGAGAAGATCGTCTCGTTGGTCAGATAGCCGGACTCTTCCAGCCCGGGGATCGGCGGAATCTGCGGGCGGCTGCCGGTGGCGATCACGCAGCGCGAGAACTTAAGCGTCTGACCATCAACATGCACCGAATCGGGCCCCACAAACTTGGCCGAGCCGAGATAGACGTCGACTCCCAGATTCGCAAACCGGTGGGCCGCGTCATGCCGCGAGATGTCGGCCCGAGCGTGCCGCATTCGCTCCATCACCTTCTCGAAGTCGACCCGCGGATCACAGACCGGATCAATCCCGTAGGAGGAAGCGGTCTTAAACGCATGCGCCGCCCGGGCCGAGCGGATCAGGCTCTTGCTCGGCACGCAGCCGAAGTTCAAACAGTCGCCCCCTAACAGGCCGCGCTCGATCAATGCCGATGTGCCTCCCAAGCCGGCGGCGCCCAGCGCCGAGATAATCCCAGCCGAACCGCCGCCGATCGCAATCAGGTTGTACCGTCCGCTGGGGATTGGGTTGCTCCAATCGGCTGGATGGGCGTGTTTGACCAGAGCCGTGTTGTACTGGTCGGCAGGCTGCATTTCGATCGGATTCATGAGCGGGTCTATCTGGCCAAGGGGAAAACATCGGCGCTACCGTAGAGAAACATGGTAACGCATCAGCCGAGCGTCGGCTGCAGGCAGAAAAGAAGCCGGAGTCTTTCCGAAGACTCCGGCTGCGAAAGAAGTGAAAAAATATAGCTGGGCCCGTGGGGCGTGGTGCAGCGCATCCCTCCTTGGGGCGCTTTACAGCCGAAGATTTCCCACGGGGATCGGTCGGCTGGGCGGATCCTGTTCACCCCAGAATGTGAGGTGAGCAGGTCGCCGGTGCTTTGGTGCTAGACGACCAATTCCTTGATCACCTTACCGCCGTTGGCGATTTTCATCGGACGGCCGTTCTTGCTTGTGAAGGTCGTTTCGAGTGAAATGCCCATCGCTCGGCACACGGTCGCCATCAGGTCTTCGGCCGAGTATGGTTCGGTCTCGACGCGGGTACCGTCGGCGCTCGTTTCGCCAACCGCGATGCCGCCGTTGATGCCGCCGCCGCCGACGACGGTGCTCCAGCTGCGGGCCCAGTGGTCACGGCCGGTGTTGCCGTTGATCCGCGGGGTGCGGCTGAATTCGCCCATCCAGACGATGGTGGTGTCTTGCAGCAGACCGCGCTGTTCGAGGTCGGTCACCAGGGCCGACATCGCCTGGTCCATGACCGGCAGCTTGTTGTCGGACAAGGTGTTGAAGATGTTGGCGTGGTTGTCCCAGCCGCCCAGATCGACTTCGATGAATGGCACGCCCGCTTCGACGAGACGACGAGCGAGCAAGCAACCCTGGCCGAAGCCGTTGGCGCCGTACATCTCTTTCATCGCGTCGGGCTCTTCGTTGACGCGGAAGGCCTTCATCTGCTCGCTGGTCATCAGGTTGACCGTCTTGTTCAAGATCTTGGCGTGATCTTCGGCGGCCGGCCCACGACGTTGGCTGATGAAACCATTCTCGACCAGCTTCAGCATCTCGAGACGCTTGCCGAGCGTTTGGTCGCTCATGCCTTGCATCTTCAGATTGCGAACCTGACCGTTGCTGCTGACGGTGAACGGCGCCCAAGTCATGCCCAGGAAGCCCGGCCCCACGCTACCGCCGCCGACCGAAACGAACGGCGGGATTTCCAAGTAAGGACGTTGGTCGAACAGCTCGTGAGCGATGACCGAACCGTAGCCTGGGTGCTCGATGTTCGGGTTCGGGACGTAACCGGTGTGCATGTAGTAGCGACCGCGGCCGTGATCGGCTTCGCGGGTGCTCATCGAGCGAACGACCGACAGGTTGTTCATGACCTTGGCGGTCTTCGGCATGTGCTCGGTGATCTGCAGATCGCCGGCGGTCGAAATCGGACGGAACGGACCGCCGGTGGTTTGGCCCGGCTTGAGGTCCCAGATATCCATGGTGCTTGGCCCGCCACCCATCCAAAGCAAGATGCAGCTCTTGCCGCGGCTGGTGAGATCCGCGGCGTGAGCGCGGATCGATTGGCCCATCATCATCGCCGGAGCGACCATGGCCGAAGCGCCCGCCATATGCTTCATAAAGTGACGACGCGACATCCCGGTGGGAATGGACATGAACTCTCTCCGATTCAAAAAGGGTGATAAGCCTTGCCGGTGTTCGTTTAGTGATCGAGCAAAAACTCGTTACTGTTCAAAAGGGCCCACCAGACGTCTTGGAGCGCCGCGGGCATTTCGTTCTGACGAGCGGACAGAATTTGCCCGATCGCTTTTCGTTCGCGACCGTTCGGCTTGCGAGCCAAGGCGGCCAAAAAGAGGTGATCGATTTTCTCGCTAGGAGACATGCTGCTGTTGATGACGCTCTTTAGGACGCCGCTGTCGAGCCGCGTCGCTTTTTCCATCAAGCGGCCGTTCATCATTTCGAGCGACTGCGAGTAGCCGTCCAAAGCGTGTTCGACCGAGCCTTCGTCGTCACCCATCTCGCGGGCAAATTGCCCCAGCCATTGATGACGTGCGGCCGGATCGGCGATCAAAGCCGGCGTCCGCCGCGACTGCGCGACCATCTCCAGCGATTGGTACAACTGTTCCGCTTCCATCCGCCGCGTGTAGTAGTGCGTAAACAGCGGCTGACCGGCGTAAGGTTGGTCGGCAACTTGATCGTTGGAAGTTTGACTCGAAAGCTGGAATGCGTCGGTCAGGGCGATCCACCGCATCAGTCGCTTCAGGTCGAAGCCGCTGGCGGCGAAGTCGCCGGACAGTTCGCCGAGCAGATCCGGGTGCGATGGCGGGTTGTGGGCGCCCATATCATCGACCAGCGGCGTAAAGCCAACGCCGAAGAAGTGTTGCCACATCCGGTTGACGGTCGCTTCGGCGAACATGTCGCTGTGCGTAACGTACTCTGCCAGGTAGTCGCGGCGATTGACGTCGCTGACGCGTCCGCTGGGCGGAATCGGCTGTTGGCCGGGGAACTGCGGATAGGCGACGTCGACCAGGCCGTTGTTCCGCTCGAAGTAGACGAAGCCTTGCTCCGGCTTGTCTCCCGGCGGGGCGTAGTCTTTGTCGACCACCGCCAGGCTATCCTTCCCCTTCACCGCATGCGATTGGCGGAAGAAGGCGTTGAGCTGCCAGTACTGACGTTGGTCGAAGGCATCCCACGGATGATTGTGGCACTGCGAGCATTGGGCTTGCCGGCCGAGGAAGACCTGGCAGGTCTTGGCGGTGGCGAGGGTCGCGTCTTGATCAAGCAGCGCTCCCAGGAAGTTGACGGCCGGGTTGTAGTCGGCGGCGCCACGCTTGTTGCTGCCGGAGGCGGTCAGCAGTTCGCGAGTCAGCGCATCGTACGACTTGCCCGCGGCTAGGCTTTCGCCCAGGTAACGCTCAAAGGCGGCTCGGTCGACTTCGCTGCCGTCGCTCATGCCGGCGGCGCGACCGATCAACGTGTTGGCCAGACGCGAGCCCCAGTACTGCGACAGTTCGCCGTGATACTTCTCGCCATACAAGATCTCGTCGACCAGTTTCTCGTCGCGGTCACGACCTCGCTGCGAGGCGAAATACTTGATCTCGTCGACCGTCGGAATCCGGCCGAGCAGACGCAGATAGACGCGACGGCACCATTCTTCCGGCGTCGCGTGATCGGTCGGCTTGGCGCCGGCCGCTTTCCAACTGGCGGCGAGTGCGTCGTTGATTTCGGTAACGACCTGGGCGTCGGTCTTGGCGAGCGACGGGATCGGCTCGGCGACAATCAGCGGGCGGTTGGGCGTAGCGGCCGGTTTGTCCGGTTGGGGCTCGGTCTTGGCGACTTGCGGCTGCGGCGGCGTCACGATCGTTGGCGCCGGGGTGTTGTCGGCCATCTGCGTCTTGGGGGGCGATGGCTGAGCGGGCTCGACCGGCTTGTCAGGCGTCGCTGGCTTAACTGGATCGGCCGTCACAGCGAGATTCGTGTTGGGATTCGCAGCGGGGTTTGCCGCTTCGTTGGCCAACCGCTCTTGCTCCAACTGGTTGCTGCGAATCACCCAGGCGCCAAACGCGACCAAGGCGAGCAGCGTGATCGACATCGCAATCGAAGCTGCCCATTGGCGACGCCGGGCCCAGACGGTGCGGCGGCGAGCCAGCTCACTGCGGGTGACGCCAGACTCGGTGACATCCTGCTCAGCAACAGTTTCAGCGGTCGCAGTACTATTGCCGTTTGTCTGCAGCGCGGCTTGATAGACGGGGGCCGAGATCGGAGCAGGTTGCGGCGCGCCGTTTTGGGTGTGATCGGTCTGAGGTTGCGCCGGAAGTTGAGCCAGGATGCGCGCGGTCAGATCGGGCGGGCTTTTCTGTTGGAAAAGCTCGTCGAGCAGAGAGTCGATCAGTGGATCGTCGCGATCGGTCATGGCTTACGGGTCGACAGGTGATCTTCGAGACGCAGTTTTCGTTCGATGCATTGTCGCAGTTGCGTCTTGGCGCGTTGCATCAGGTTTTTCGCTCCATGTTCGCCCACGCCCAACGCATCGGCGATCTCTTGCCGCGACTTGCGACTTTCAAATCGCATTCGCAGCGCCTTTTGTGCCCGGCCGGTCAGCGAGTCCATGCATTCCTGCAGCACGCTGATGACCTCTTTTCCTTGGTCGACGGTCGTCACTTGCTGCCAGAACGCATCGATCTGCTCGATGTCGTCAGTCACGATCTGCCGCTTTTGGCGACGCCGCAGATCGATTAGCAGGTTGTGCGCGACCCGTCGCAGGTAAGCGGCGGTGGCGGTTCGATCAAAGTCGTCAAACGGCTTCTGCAGGACTTTGAGAAAGGTTTCCTGCGTCAGGTCTTCCGCCTCGTGATCGTCACAGCCAAGCGAACGCAGATACCGCCAGACCCCTGTTTGGTGGGTCTGAATCAGGCGAGTCGCCTGAATTGCAGCGTCTGACAGATCGGGTGACTGTTCACTCATAGAAGCGGCCGAAACGGGCGATCGTACTCAAAAAGAGGGTTGCGGGAGGCCGATTGCTTCGCAAGTTGTTATTGGGAAACTAGTTAGCTTGCAAGGCAAACCGCCCGAGGGAAGCGGCCGGGGGCTCTATTCTATTTGCCGGGTCTATTTTTTTCACCGATTTTGTCAGGCATCATCGCTAGCAGTCCGTTGATTTTCTCGACGGACTGCGTGATCGAACGGATGCGATCCCAAAATAACGACGTAAGTCGTTATTTTGCGAGCCGCGAAGAGCTACGCTCTGAGCCTGGCGAGGTTGGAAAATGCCACGATGGCATTTTTCAACAGGCAGCTAGCGATCGCAGGCCAAGGGAGGAGAGCCTGCCGTGTTCCTTTTTCGCCGCTGGGGTCGCGGCGCCTTTAGTTCGGTTCGTGGCGAACCTCTGAATTTATTGTACTGCGCTCCCGGCTTCTTTTTGTGCAATCTGCGACGCACAGCCGATACAATGCCGTTAGAGGGAGTTTCTACCGAGTTTGGCGAGGGAGACGATTTCATGCGGTCCAGCTGGTTGATTTGCGGTTTGATCGGGATGTTGACGTTGGCGTGTTCCGTAACCGCTGCGGCGCAAGAGGTGCGCGTCTCGCCGGGCCAACACGCGCTTCCCAACGACCTGACCGCCTACATGAAGTTCTTGGCGGGGCAGCAGATCGAATCGCTGCGTCTCTTCAGCGACTACATGCAGCAGCGGGCCGACGACAAGCAAATTCCGCGTGGGCTCTACCTCAACGCGAAAGCGATGCAGTTGCAAGCCGAGTTAGCGTCGGCCCAAGACCCGATGGCTAAGAAAGAGCTGCTGACCGAAATGGCCAAACTGTACGACCAGCGCGTTCAGCTTGACGCGGGGTCGCCGCAGCAAACCTGGTACGGCGTCGATCGAACGAAACTGGCCCAGTATATGAAGCGGGAGTATCAACTCTTCCAGCAACAAGCGGCCGAGCAGACCAAGAAGCCGGCGGCCGAAAAGTAACGCGAACCATGAACACGATCGCAGCAAAAAACCGTCTGGTCGTCGGCGACGTGGCGCCGCAAGTGAAGGTGCAATCCTGCCAAGGCGAATCAGTCGCGCTGGCCGATCGCTGGAGCAAGCAACCGCTGCTGATTCAGTTTGCTCGGCATCTGGGGTGTCCCTTCTGTCGCGATCGGGCGCAGCAGCTGAAGCTCGACTACGAAGAGATTGCCCAACACCAGGGGAACGTCGTCTTCATCACGATGGGCCCGCAGGAGCGAGCCCAGCAACTGCAGGAAAGCATGCAGTTGCCGTTTGACGTGTTGGTCGATCCGTATCGAACCGCATACCAGGCGTTTCGCGTTCCGCGGGGCGGCTTCTCCGAGATTGCGGGACCGCGCGTCTGGCTGCCCGGCCTCAGCGCGCTACTGCGAAGCGGCATTCGTGCGCCCGGCGACGACTTGGTCCAGCTGCAAGGGACATTCGTCGTCGATTCGCAAGGAGTCATCCGGCTGGTTCACTTGCCGCGACACTCGGCCGACTTTCCGCAACTCGCTGAAATCTTGACGGCGCTTGATGCGTCGGCGGCGCCATGAAAGCGGAACTCTTCGCCGTCGAAATTCGGACTGCTCGGTTCGAGACGATGCTCGCGTGGTACCAGAACGTGTTGCAGCTGAAGGTCGGCATCCGTCAGGCGGAAGAAGGCTACGCGCTGCTGGTTGGCGAAGGTTACCGCATCGCTCTGCTCTCTCGCAACGACGCCCAGCAAGGACAAGCGATCGTCAGCCTGGCGATCGAAGTCGACGACTTCAACGTCTGGCGCGAGCATCTCAATAGCAAGAGCATCCCGCTCGTGACCAGCGAAAACCCGGAGGACTTTCGCGAGTTGAAGCTGACCGACCCGGATGGGAATCGGGTGAAGTTGTTTGCGTGGAAGGGGGAAGAAAAGCGGACAGCGGAAAGCTGAAAGCGGAGGAAGAGATGGACATGACGCTTTGTTCCGTTTGGCATCACTCGTAGGGTCCGCTGTGTGCGCGGACCACGAACCTTCTCGACGCTCAATATGCATCTCGCGTGGAAGCGCCCATGGCGGCGCAGGTTGCGGCGCTACGTGATTGTAAGACGCCGCCAAACGGCGAATCTTGGTCCGCATAGCGGACCCTACGGCAGAAAATGGATCGAGGTAAGATGTGCATTACCCCTTTCTCCGCTTTTCTTCATCAGTGCGTATGTTGCACATCCGTTTCCGGCAGCAGTTCTTGCAGCTGCTTCACGCCTTCGGCCGTCACCGGCGTTTCGTGCAGGTAGAGATGCTTGAGCGACTTCAGCTTCGCCAGGTCGTCGATTGCGGCGTCGGTGACTTGGACGTCGACCAGGAACAAGGTTTCTAGATTGGGTAGCTCGGCTAGCGGCGGAATCGCGGCGTCGGTTACTCCGGTGCGAGCCAGGCTGAGAAGTCGCAAGGTTTTCAGCTTCGTGATGTGCGGCAACGCATCGTCGGTGATGGTGGTGCGAAAGAGGGTTTGCTCGACGTCGGTGATGACGCTGCCGCCGAGATAGAGCTCTTGCAGTTTCGGGAGGTTCTCGATGTGAACGAGCGCCTGGTTGGTGATCGGCGCGCCGCGGAGGTCGAGCACTTCGAGCTCTGGCAGGCCGTCGACGATCGCCAGCTCTTGATCGGTCAGCAGCAGCGGATAGCGGGTGGCGACGACTTGGATTTGGTCTTCGCCATTGCGGCCGACTTCGAGCCCGATCTCGCGAAACTTGGCGACCGTTTCGTTCTGGTCGGTCGCATCGCGATCCGGCGGCGGTGGCGCGAACGCCAACGCGATTCCCCAGCCGATGATCGCCAGCACGCCGCACATCACCACCACCGCGCAGATCGTCACCGCGAAGTGAGAGAGGAGCGATTCCCGCTGTGGGCGAGTTGGTTCGGTCGACATCAGGGCAGATAGATGCGTGAGTGAATTGCGAGGAGAAGCGTAGCGCTTTAGTGTAACGGATAGGCGAGTGCGATGCTTTGATCGAACGCCAAGATTAGCCATGATCCAACGAGGAGTGCCCCGATGCAACAAATCAAGATTTTCATGTCGGTCGAAAGCGAAGTTTCGCAGACCGAAGCGGAAGTGAACGCCTGGCTGAAGGAGAGCGGCGTACGGGTTCTGCAGATTTTCGGCAACATCGCGCCCCAGACGACGCCGCTGGGAGATACGCCGGGCGGTTCATCGGGCCCGCTACGTTTTCCGCCGTCGGACGTTATTTTGGTCGTTCTTTACGAAACGCCTTAAGAACCAAACCGAACGCCCCTTCGTAGAAAGCCCGCGGCAGCAAGGAGCGCCGCGGTAGCGTAAGTTTTACGGAGGAGTAGGAAAGATGCGGCGATCGGGTCGAACGCATAGAGCATCGTTCTCATTGGGCGCTTTCGCCAACATGCTGTTGATCGAAGGGTGCGGCTTGTTGGCGATTGCGGCGATGTTGGGCGCCCCGCTCGACGGACTTTCGCCGCCAGCCGGACAAGACCAGGCGCAATCAACGGCGTCGTGTAGTTGGGGCGCCTGCACGCCGATCGCGGCGGTCTTGCGATTTCTGCAAATCAACGAATAGAAGACGCGGCGTCTCGTGCTAGCGGTAGCAGGACGGGACCGGGGTCGTCGTCCAACTCTTCTTCAACCGGCTCGGTTTCTGGTTTTCGCAAGCCATGTTTCTCGACCAGCATCCAGATCAAGTAATAGACCGCCATCGCGGTGAAGATGGTCGACGCAAAAAAACCGGCCGCCGGCGAAGCGTCAAGCGTTCCCATCAGTTGCCCCAGCACAAACGCGATGATGATCAGCGAGGCTTGCGCCAGCGGGCCATTTCTTCCGGTCGCAATCAACCAAGCGGCCACCCAGGTGATCGTCGCCAGCGCCGTGATGCAGCCGAGCGCGAGCCCGGCATATTCGATTTGCCACGGCAGCGAGCGAAATGCGGCGCAGAAGACGGCGATCAGCGTCATCAGCCCTAAGATCTCGGCCAGCGAAAATTGTCGTCGCTCGGCGGTCAGCAATCGGCTGGCCAGGATCGGCCCAGCGATCATCGTGATCAGCGCCGCCAAGGTCGCCAGCCAGATCGGCCAGGCGAGCGGCGTGAGCCGCGCCATCAACAGCGCCGCCAAGACGGCCGCTCCGCTGCAAGCGGCCAGGCGAAAGGTGAGCAGGCGCCGCGGAGAAAGCCCCAGATAGATCGCCACCGCACCACATTGGGCGAGGATCACGCCCAAGAGCAGGACGCCTGGGATGCTGCGAGCCCCGAACTTTTCGGCCGCCGCAAAAAAGGCGGCGTCGACCGCCAAGGTGGCGGCGACGAAGAGCAGGCGAAGTAACTGGAGGGGATTCATAACTTCCAGCATGACTGGCCAACCGGGCCAAGGGAAGCGCGAGGGTCGCTGGGGCCGTTGCAAGGTCGCCCATTTCGCTTCAGAATATATCGGCCGTACCGATTTTTCCCCTGCCGATGCCATGTCGCACGAAACGCTCCAAGAGATCGTCTGCTCGCTCGGTTTTCCCGCCGCGGGAAACCCGACGCAGTATGTGATGGAAAAATGCTTCGAGGCGGCCAGCTGCGACTGGCGCTGTCTGACGCTGGAAGTCGAGCCCAGCGACATCGCCGACGCGCTGCGGGGGACCAAGGCGCTTGGGTTTCTAGGGGCGGCGATTGGCCCCCCATTCTTGCAGGAAGCGGTCGCCCTGCTCGACGAAAAAACGCCGGTCGTCGAGATCGGCGGCATCGTCAATTGCGTCTCGATCCGCGACGGCAAGCTGCACGGCGAATACAGCGAAGCGGCGGCGGTCGCCAAGGTGTTGAGAGACGTCGCCAAGAAGCGAATCGTGATCGCTGGCGCCGACAATCGCGGTCGGGCCATCGCCGCCCAGCTGGCCGCCATGTCGCCCCAGAAGCTGACGATCTTGGCCGCAGCCGATGAACCGGGGCGGTCGCTCGCTGATCGCCTGGCGGCGGACTACCAGATCGAGACCGCCTACCAGCTGGTCGAAAAGCCGTGGCCGCTGGCCGAAGTCGACATCGTGGTGCAAACCACCGACGAAGAGGACAAACCGCTGATCGACCTGGCGACCTTGACCGGCGACATGACGATCGTCGATCTGGCGATCACGCCGAGCAACGCCTTGGGAGACGCTGTCGAAGCGTCATCCGCAACGCTGCACGACGGCCTGACGATCGCCGCTCACGTGCAAGCGATCAACTACCACGTCTGGACCGGTGGCGAAGCGGACGTGACGATGATCCGCGAAACGCTGGAAGAGTATCTCGGCGTTTGATGGTAGGGCAGGCCGTGCCTGCCGATAACAAGTGGTCGGCGCTGGCGACATCGGTCGTTCTTCGCATTTGGCGTAGCAGTCCGTTGATTTTCTCAACGGGCTGCTGGATCGCAGGGATGCGATCCCAAAATAGCGACGTAAGTCGTTATTTTGCGAGCCGCGAAGAGCTATTCTCTGAGCCTGGCGAGGTTGGAAAATGCCACGAGGGCATTTTTCAACAGGCAGGTAGGGTCCGCTATGCGGACCAAAGGCAGGGTCCAGCAGCTTAGACGATCAATCGGCGATTCTTGGTCCGCACAGCGGACCCTACGTTGATTGGTAACTAAATCGCAACGCGTTCGCATTCGGCCGCCGCGGCCTGCCCTACAGCAATTTGACGACCCATTGGATCAGCATCACGGCGAAGATGGCCGAGAAGATCGCCGCCGTCGCCAGGCCCATGTCCCAGGCTGGGTAGCCTTGGCGGATGCGCCATAGCTGTCCGACGCGATACGGCACTTGGAACAGGATCACGCCGAACAGCAGAATGCCGGACGGGTTGTAGGCGAGCGAAGCGGCGACGTCGCCGTGAGCGAGCAAGATGAAGCTCCGGGTCAGTCCGCAGCCGGGGCAGTCGACGTTCCAGAAGATCTTCATGCCGCAGCTCGGCGGAACTTGGATTTCGCTCCAAGGAAAGTAGACCGTTTCGCCTGCTTGAAAGTTGAGCGTGAACGAGGCGAGCAAGACCGCCGAAGCGAGCGCGAGCATCACCCAATGAAAGGTGGACGACGGGCCAGCGGGCGACTCGATCAGTTCGTACTCTTCCAGCGGAACGACGTCGATCGCGTCCGCCGATTCGCCGCTGGCGTTCACTTGGCCGCTTTCTCTTTGGCGTCTGGGAAGAACGACTCGGGATCGACCGGCGGCTGCCAGCGAACGAGCGGGCCGACATGCTTTTCGTAGGCGTCGGCGAACTTGGAGTACTTCTCGCGAATCTCCATGTAGTGCGGCATTTGCTCGACCGCCTCGGACTGACACTCAACCGCCTTGGCGTATTGTTTGTCAGAGAAGTAGCAGTGAGCTAGCGTGTCGAGATAGGCGCCTTCGCCGGGCGCCAGTTCCAGCGACAACAGGCTCGACTGGATCGCGTGATCGAGATCGCCGTAGGTGTTGCCGACCAGCCAGGCGTATTGGTTCAGCTCGCGGGTATAGGTGCGGATGTCGCTGCCGAGAAACTCGACGCCGCGGCCGTTCCGCTTGAAGAAGTCCCAATGTTTCTGGAAGTCTTCGACCGTCTTTTTGAACTCGGCCCGGGCTTCTTCGATTTTCGGACGGGTCTGCTCCAGCCATTTCGGATCGGTCGAAACGCGGTGCATCATGATCAGCACGTCGACTTCGAACGGGTCGCGCTCGTTCGCCGCGATTAGTTCTCGCTTGGCGGTTTCGACATCTCCCTTTTGCTCGGCGGCGCGAGCCAGGAAGTAGTGGTAGCGAGAGCGATCGCTTTCGGCTTCTTCGGACGTCTTGTTCCGCTTGTTCTCACTTTCGTAGGTCTCGATCAGCGGCTTGTAGGCGGCGGCGGCATCGGCGAATCGCCCGCGATCGGCGACCATCTCGGCCATGCGGCGCGTCGGCCAGGCGCTGTAGCGCGGGCTGAGAGCGCCTTCTTTTTCGATCACGCGGCGATACTCTCGCTCGGCCCAGCGAATCAGGCCGCGGTCATGCAGCGCTTCGGCCGTCAGAAAGACGTTGTCGACCAGGGCGTCGTTCATGTGGTGCGCTTGATCGGCGACGGCGGTCGCTTCGTCGATCTTGGATTGCACCAGTTTGGCTTCGGCCAGTAGGTACAGCAGATTCGCCTCTTCGGTGAACCGACCGGTGATTACTCCGTTGGCCACCAGGCCATTGGGATCGGCGTAGTGAGCGGCCAACTCTTCAACCACTTGCGGACCGCGCTGGTCGAGCAGCCAGGTGGTGATGTCGATCAATTCTGAGCTGGACCCTTGGCTGATGCGAATCACTTGCCGCATCGTCTCCAGCGAGTCGTCGTCGCGACCGAGCTTGCGCTGCTGCTCGACTTGCCAACGAAGCAGGTCTTGCACGATGTGCCGCGTCGTTCGCTCGGGGCGACCCGCGAACGTTTGCAGCTCTTTTTCGATCAACAATTCTCGCTCGTCGATCGCCGGCGCCGGATCGTCCAGGCTCTGTTCATACAGTCGCAGCCAGACGGGCCCGATTCTTTCGCTGCTGCCGATCTCAGCGCTGATTGTTTCTTTCAAACGACCGACCGATTCAGGCGAAAGGCCAAGCTGTTGATTGAGCGCGATCACCAGCGAGGCTTCTTTGGATAGCCGCTCCGAGATTTCTAGTCGGCTGATCCGCGACAAGGCCGAGACCGCGTCCATCGAAGTCAGTTCGCCCAGTTGGCCAATCAGGCTGCTGCGCTGATCTTCGTTTTGTTTGCTGTAGCGGGTGAGGATCGCGCGGACTTCCGGGCTGTAGTCTTCGCGGGCCCAGTTGACGTTCAAGCTGCGAGCCAGGTACTGCGCGCGACGGGCGATCTCCAGGTCGCGATGGTTCATCGCTTCGTAGACTTGATCGAACGCGGGGACGCCGATCGTCGAGAGCTCGTTTTGGGCCCGCTCGCGAATGGCGAAGTTGCGGTGTCCCAGCTGTTGGATCAGTTGGTTGATGCGATCACGCGACGACGGTTCCTCGTTGGCAGCCGACGAAACCGACTGCGTAGCGAGCGTCGAAACGAGTGCGAGTAGAAATAGGATAACCAGGCGGCCGCCCATCGGAGCCCTCCGCAATTGGATTAGCTGCAAAGATTTACTCCCTCAGAATAACCGCTGAGTCGAACCAGAGGCAAGGTTGAAGGCTGCGGCCCAGTCCCCCTGATAGCGTGGTCAGGCGGAGGGTGGCCCGTCGGCTGCTGGCGCCGATCGGCTCCGGATCGCCCAATATGCGGCCCCGCCGACGCCAAACGTGATCGCCACTGGAACCAGCGCCCAAGGCTCGTTGATCGACATCAAAACCGCCGATACCAGCGTACCGATCAAATATAGTACCGGCGGAATGCTGCTAAGGCGAAATAGTGGGCCGGGCCGAACCGACGGCAATAACGCACAGAAAACGGTCAAAGCGGCGCAGAGCGAGAGAGTCAGCCCCAAATAGCCGAGCAGCGACTCTAAACGGGAATAAAACAAAATCATCCCGATCGCCAGGACGCTTTGCAGGGCGATCGCCGTCTGCGGGGCCGACTCTTGGGCCCGGAACGAATGATGCAGGAATCCATCATCCGCCATTTTTGCGTAAACCCGCGGCGCCGCCATGATCATGCTCATCACCGAGGTGAACAGGGCCACCACGATGGTCGCGCTGACCAATTGCGACAGCGGCTTGCCCCCGATCGCCTCGGCTGCGATCGCGGCGACTTCCGGCTTGCCGATGATCGCCGTGGGCGCCGGCGCATAAACGAAGACGGCGTTCAGCAGCACATACAGCAGCGTGACCGCCACTGTGCCGTAGAGCAGCGCCTTCGGCACGTCAGAGACTTCTTTCGCTTCGCTGGCGACATAGACGGCGGCGTTGAAGCCGAGATAGCTGAGCGCGATCCAGACCAGCGAGTTGCCAAACGCCAGCGCTAGCGCCCAACCTTCGGGCCGCTGTTCCGCAGGTAGCGGAGCGCCTTGCCAATCGATGTCGGATGTGATCGCCAAGAATAGGAACAAGCCGAGCAATGCCAGCTTCAGCAGCACCACTACGTTTTGCAGTCCGGCGCCAAGTCGCGCTCCCAGCCCGTGCAGCAGTCCGCAAACGCCGACTGTTACGATCGCGATCGAACCGTCAAACAGCGGCAGGTCGACGCTGTGGATGACGTACTTTTCGAGCGTGATCGCCGCGTAGGCGATCGCGCCGGTAAAGCCGGCGATCAGCGAGATCCACCCGCCGACAAAGCCGGCCGCCGGATGCAGCGCTTGCGAGAGGAAGAGATACTCACCGCCTGACTCCGGCATGACGCGGCTGAGCTGGCCGTAGCTGATCGCGCCCATCAGAGCTAGAAAGCCGCCCACCACCCAGGCCGCCACCACCCAGCCCGGCGAACCGACGCTGGCCAGCGTAAAGCCGGAGGTGGTGAAGACGCCGGCGCCAATCATGTTGGCGACGACCAGGAACGTCAAAGTCCAAAGGCCAAACGCCCGACGGTCGCTCATTCGGCCGACTTTTTCCGAAACTTCAGCAGGTAGTTTTCTTTCAGCGAATCGAGCTTGGGCGCTTCGTCGAGCGCGAAGCCCGCCTGCTCGATCTCTTGTTGAAAAACCTCTTTGCCGGCGCGGACATGGTCGAGCGTCCACTTCCGCGATGTGCCGGGGATCCGCTCGAAATCGATCACGACCAGCACGCCATCTTCGCGAAGTGCGCTGTGGATCGAAGCGAGCGTCGACTGCGGATACTCAAAGTGATGGTAGGTATCGCAGATGAAGATCAGGTCAACCGAGTCCGGCGGCAGCTGGATCGAGCGTTCGCCCCCGAGCACGCAGGTGATGTTGTGCAGTCCCAGTTCGGCGTTGCTGCCGCCGATGTGCTGCAGGAACTTGGGGGAGATGTCGACGGCGTAGACCCAACCTTTCGGACCGACGGCGCGGGAGAAAAGCCGGGTATAAAAGCCGGAGCCAGCGCCGACGTCGGCGATGCGCATGCCTGGTTTGACGCCGGCCGCTTTCAGGACGTCTTCGCGGGCATGGTAGACCTCGCGGCTTTCGACTTCAAACTGCTTGACCCAGCGGTCGACGTCGAGCGACTCGTCGAGGAATTTTTCGTTGATGCCAGGTTTGACGCTTTGTTCGGCGGCAGGACCTTTGTCTTGCGCGCCGGCCACCGCGACCATCCCCAACAGGATGGTCGCGCTAAGAACGAGAGAACGATACGTAATTGGCATGAAGCGATCCTTATTGCTTTTCGCCCATCAGTTTGGCGACGGTCGGTTCGACCGCTTCGGCCCAGATGCGATAACCCTTTTCATGCGGGTGCAGCAGGTCGGGCATCACTTCTTTGGTCAGCGTACCGTCTTCGGTCAGGAACTTGTCGTTGATGTTCAGGAAGAAGACCATCTTGTCGTCGGCCAGATCTTTGATGATCTCGTTGGTACCGTCATTGATCTTCCGCATCTCGTCACTCTTGTTGGCGCTGCGGGGGAAGATGGCCAGGATCAGGACCTTGGTTTCCGGCAGTTTCTCACGCAACTGGCCGACGATCTTTTTGATGCCGGCGGCGGTGTTTTCCGACGGGTCTTTACGATGGCCGGTGTTGTTGGTGCCGATCATCAGGATGGCCAGCTTCGGCGACATGTTGTCGAGTTCGCCATGTTCGAAACGCCACAGGACATGTTCGGTATGATCGCCGCTGAAGCCGATGTTGTGAGCGTTGCGGTCTCCGTAGAATTCTTTGAAGACTTCTTTGCCGCGGCCTTCCCAGCCGTGGGTGATCGAGTCGCCGACCATCAGCAGATCGATCTTGTCGGCGGCCTTGGCGGCGGCCAGCTTTTGTTCGTGGCGATCTTTCCACCAATTTTTGTCGTTGCGCGATTCCGAAGTGACGGCGGTCGGAACTTCCTTGGCGTCTTCGGCGCGGGAAACGTTCATAATCGTGAGCGAGGCGAGTAGTCCAAGCGTCCAGATGCGCAGCATGGCGAGTCTCATCTAAAAGGAGGGTGGGGCGAGACGGCGAATAGGGTGACGCCGTGGCGCTGGCGGTCTGCGCTTGGCCCGGCATCTCTGATATTCTAGTTTCTCTCGGCGGCGGTTGCACGTCGCTCTGGAGAATCGGTAAATTTCCAAAACCGCTGGCGGTCCTGGGAAGTAAGAACCTTATGCTCGCAACCGACCGACTCACCAAACGATATGGCGATTTCCTGGCTTTGGACGGGGTGACCCTGCACGTCCCGACTGGTCAATGCTGTGGGGTGTTGGGCCCCAACGGCGCCGGCAAGACGACGATGTTTCGCCTGCTGCTGGGTTTTTTACGCCCCACTTCCGGCCGTGCGTCGATCGACGGCATGGACTGTCACAGCCGCAATCTGGACGTGCATCGCCGGCTCTCGTACCTGCCGGGGGATGTTCGCCTGTTTGGCGAAATGAAGGGACGCGAGGTGCTGCGGTTCTTCGCCGACGTCCACCCGCACGGCAGCCGCGACCGGGCCGAAGAGACGGCGCAGCGGCTCGATCTAGATCTGCGCCGCCGCGTCGCGTTCATGTCGACCGGCATGCGTCAGAAATTGGGGCTAGCAATCGCGCTATCGATCGACGCGCCGCTGTTGATCTTTGACGAACCGACGACCAGTCTCGATCCCAACGTCCGGCACGAAGTGGTGCAGATGATTGGCGACGCCCACAGCCGCGGCAAGACGGTCGTCATCTGCTCGCACGTGCTGTCGGAGATCGAAGACATCTGCGAGCGGGCGGTGATCATGCGGCAAGGCCGGATCGTGCATGATCAAGACTTGCACGCGATGCGGCGCCAGCATGTGATTCGGGGAACGCTGACGCAGCCGCTACCGCAAGTTCCGCACGAATTGTCGTCGCTGATCGTCGACATTCGGCAGACGGCGGAGAGTTTTCAGATCGAGACCGATGGCGACTTGCGGCCGGCGCTGGCGTGGCTGGCCGATCTGCCGACGGGGCAGATTCAGATTTCGCAGCTTGGACTTCGAGCAGTTTACAATCGCTATCACTTTGAGCAGTCAGAGGCGGTTTCGGCATGAGCATGGCGCTGTTGGTGCGGTCGTTTCGCGAGGCGCGATGGCTGTTGCTCGGTTCGTTAGTGACGATTTTCGGCTTCTGCATGATCCGGGCCTGGATTGTCGGCCGGGTCGAAATGAGCCGCTTTCAAGACATCGTCGAGATCCTCCGGCCGGAGGTCGAACGGTACTCGGCGGTCGACGTCGCGCAGCTGTTTACCTATCCAGGCCGGGTCGGCGTCACCTTTAACGAACCGCTGGTCGTGCTGTTGATGGTGACCTGGGCGATCGCTCGGGGAAGCGACTCGGTCAGCGGTCCGCTGGGACGCGGCACGCTCGAGATGCTCCTCTCGCAACCGATCAGCCGCTTTCAGTTGCTGTTTACCAAAAGCTTGGTCACGGTGGTCGGATGCGCGCTGATTGCGACGGCGGCGTGGCTCGGCACGCATACCGGAGTTCATACGACCAAGATCAAGCAAGAGCGACCGCCGGTGTCGATCAAGCTGCCAGTGCTCAACATGCGGATCGAGGTCCCCTTCACCGAAGTGAAAGAAGCGCCGGAACGCGTGCCGCTGGCCGACTTTGTCGACACCAGCCTCTTCATTCCGGCGGCGATCAATCTGGGCTGCCTGGGAGTTTTCTTCGCGGGGCTGACGACCTGGATGAGTTCGTGGGATCGTTATCGCTGGCGGACCATCGGCATCGTTACCGGGTTCTTAATCGTGCAGATGATCGTGCGGGTCGTTTCGCTGGCGGTCGATTCTGCCCATTGGCTGAAGTACTTCACCATCTTCACACTGTACGAGCCGGAGGTGCTGACCTCGTACGGCGTGCGGTACCCGACCGAGGTCTGGACCTTCTACTTCGCTGACAACAAAGGGATGACGGTTCTGGGAGGCTTTAGCCTGGTCAGCGGGCTTTTGCTCGGCGGAGCGGGGACGTTCGCCCTGGGGCACTGGATCTTCTGTCGCCGCGACCTGCCGGCGCCGGTGTAGTTGGCCAGGCGATCATATCGCGCAAATCCCATGATATTAATAGGTTATGTCGCCGGTTCTATTGGCGAATCGGGCGAAACTTCACGACGGTAGCTGGCTGCCATCGACGTCTCGGCAGGGTATGGATCCGCTAACTTGGGTGGCGTGCAGTGTAGTGGAGTCGTTGCCTCCGCTGCGCGCCCACCCAAATCGCCACGCTTTTTTCTAGAAATCTGTTAAAATTTTCTATTCTCGGCGACGGGCGATTTCTCTCGCGCTCGCTTTTCGATTCCCGTTCTTATCTTCACATCTCGTCTCTTTCCCAAGGAAACCTCGTCATGCGATTTCCTCCCAATTCGCTGCGCCGGCCAGGCGGCTTCACGCTGGTCGAACTGCTAGTGGTGATTGCGATTATCGGCGTTTTGATCGCTCTGTTGCTGCCGGCTGTGCAGCAGGCCCGCGAAGCGGCTCGCCGGATGCAGTGCACCAACAACCTGAAGCAAATGGCTTTGGCGGTGCACAACTACCACGATACGTTCCTCGTCTTTCCGTCGGGGCATGTGCAGATCAACGACACCTATTACGGCAATTGGGCGATCGCCATTTTGCCGTACATCGAACAGCAGAACTTGTTCAACCAGTATGACCACACGACCCACTGCAACACCGCCGCCAATGCGACCGTAGCGCGCACGCAGGTCGACGAGTACCTTTGTCCCAGCGATGCGATCTCGTCGCCGATCTACCGACCGGCGTCCGGGTATAGCTATGACCTGCGCGTCATTTCATACAAGGCGATGAGCGGCTACACCGACGATGGCGCCAAGAACTGGGATCACTTCGCGGAGATCACCGGACTCAGCGGATCGTGGAAAGGGATCTTTCACACCGTCGGCAGCGGGCACAGCCAATCGCTCGGCTTTGAGAAAATGGCGTCGGTCACCGATGGCACTTCCAACACGCTGCTGATTGGCGAATACCATCAGCCACAAGACGAGCCCGGCCGCAGTTCTTTCTGGGGCAACTCTTACTGGGGCTATAACCTGGGAATGGTAATCAACGAGCCGTACATCATCGGTAATCAGTACGACGACTGCGCGGCGGTCGCGTCGAACATCGGCGTCTGTCGCCGGGCTTGGGCTTCGCACCATCCTGGCGGCTTCAACTTTTCGCGGGCCGATGGGTCGGTGTCGTTTGTGCCGGAAACGATCGACCTGACGATCTTCGCCGGGCTGGCGACGATGGCCGGCGGCGAAGTCGCCGATCTGTAAGTTCTACGTACCGTCTCGAAACTCTCCCCGACGAAGAGCGAACTTCATGATGAACGATTCACCGATGCAAGCGATTGCGGTTGCTGCCGCGGCGGCGCTGCTCTGCTGCGTACCACTGGGTTGCGGCGCCAAGCGAGCGCCGACGGCGCCGGTCTCTGGCACGGTTACCGTCGCCGGCAAACCGCAGGCCAACCTGGTGGTCAGTTTCCTGCCGCAGACCGGCAAAGCGGAAGTCGGCGGCAAAGGTTCGATGGGCGTTACCGACGCGGCAGGAAAGTTTACCTTGCGAACCGCCGACGACGAGCCGCGCGATGGCGCCCTGATCGGCAAGCACCAGGTGGTGATCCGCGTGCGGACCGCAGAACGGGCCGAAGATGAAAAGGCCGCGGCGGCGAAACCGGCGATCAAGCTGCCGAGCGAAGCGAACGACGGTAGCCTGCAGTTTGAAGTGCCGGCCGGCGGAACGACGGCGGCCGACTTTCAGTTGTAAGTGGGCGCTTGGCGCCCTACTCTCCTTTCAGTCGTCCCACCGACGACTGAAAGTATTTTTGCCGGCGTGGCTGGGCGTCTTCGCATTGCGAGTCTTGCTGCGACGACAGGTCTTGCAGGTTGGCCTGGCAGACGCGGCAGCCGACCGTCTCAAGATGGAAGCGGATGTAGGTCGCTTCTTCGTCGTCGAGGACTTGCAGCAAGTAACTGCCGAGCGTTTCGCGACTGGGGCAGGTCAACCGATGGCGCCGCCAGATTTCGCCGATCGTGTGGACGCCGGCGTCGCGACGTCCGTTGATTTGCGAAAGCTGCTCGGCCAGTTCGGGCTGCGAGCGCAGCTTGTCCTCGATTTCCGCCATCCGCTCGGCGGGAAGCGCCTCGTCGAGATAGGCTTCGAGATCGGTTCTGCTAATGGGCCGCGTCATGAGCGACAGTTACTCCTGCAATATCGAGCGAAGATTTAGCCTTCGACCGAGTAGAACTCTTCGTACGGTTGAATGACGACGAAACCGTTGCCGCGGAATTCCATCTGGAAAGACTCGCCGCTGCCGCGACCGAAGAAGGTCTTCAGCGAAACGTCGGTTCGCAGGCTCGGTTCCAGCGAACCGCTCCACGCGACCGTGGCGTTCGGATCGGTGTAGACCGGGCAATCAGGCGTGACGACCAGCGTCAGCGGTTCGTAGTGGGTGGTGATGGCGACCATGCCGGTGCCGCGCAGATGGACCTGAAACAGTCCGCCGGCGAGCATCGACGATACCCGCTTCATCATCTTGATGTCCCAGTCGACCGACTCCTCAAAGGCGAGGATGTCGTTGCCGTTGACGACGATCGCTTCGTTCTCCAGTTTGAGGATCTGGACCTTCTTGCCGTAGTCGGCCAGGTAGAGCCTCCCCTGCCCGACCGCCTTGGTCAGACGGGCGCCTTCGCCGGTGACCGCCTTTTTGAAGAAGCCGCCGAGACCCTTCTCGAAGACCCCTTCTCGCTCAAACTTGATGTTGCCGAGGTACGAAACCATCGAGCCCATCTTGGTCCAGACCATCCCGTTCAGGTTGACCTCAAGCAGGCGTTGGCTCTCCATCTCGAAGATCCCTTGCCCACGATCACGCTGGCGGGTTTGTTCCACAAATTCGCGGAGCGTGTAGCGGTTATCGACTTCAGCAGAGCTCATAGGTTCCCCCGGGACTTTCGATTGGATGCGATTAGGCGATGTGGATGAGAAGCGGCGTCGTTGCGTTTGCCGGGCTACAACGACCGCACTGAGTTCTATTCGCGGTAAATGCGCGAATCTTAATTGGCTGCGTAAAGTTCTGGGAAGATCTCCTCGTTCAGGCCCTGCTTCCGCACGGCGGCCCGCAACTTCGCCAGAAAATCAAACTTGTAATTGGCGACGTTTTGTTCGGTCAGGTCCAAAAGCTCAGCGACGTCTTTGTTGGCGTAGCCGCGGACCAGCAGCATCTCTAGGCACTGGACCTTCACCCAGTCGCCGCGGCCGCGCCAATGATCGAGCTGGCCATTGATCGCTTCGACCAGGGCCGCTTCTTCCAGGTCGCGGCGCTCGCCGCTACGGACGATGCTGGACGCGGCCCGCTGCGTGCCGGGCAGTTCCCAGTTGTCGCTGGAGCCATCGCCGCCCGAGTGGATCGGCAAAGTGGGACGTCGCCCTTCGCGGCGGAGGTGATCGGTCAGCTTGTAGGCGCAGATCGCGAACAGGTAGCTCTCCAGCGAGCGCTTGCCGTCGTAATTGGGCAGGCTGTTGAGAAAGCCGATGAACGTCTCTTGGACGACGTCTTCGCTGGGCGCGCGACGACGCAGGCGACTCTCGGCAAATGCGAGCAGGCGACCTTCGTAACGGCCAATCAAATCGGTCCAGGCGTCAGCGTCGCCGGTTCGAATCCGATCGATCAGCAGCACGTCGGTTTCAGAAACCTCAGACATAAGCGGCATTTTGGGCGGATAGAGGAGCAGCCGCGTCCGTCATTGCAGCCGCCCTGCAGGCATTCGCTGCGCCGACTAGACCGGCGGGAACCATTGCGTCAGCAGGATCGCCCCACCGACTACCCCTAGTATCGCCGCCCCGGCGATCGTCTGCAACCTTCCCTGGTGACGCCGATCGGTCGCCGCATTGTAAGAAAGGGCGCTGTAAAGAATGCCGAGAACCGCCAGAACGCCGGCAAACAGGCCGCCAGCGTAGCCCAGACGGGTCGACTGCTGCACCTGACGCCATCGCTGCTCAATTTCGCGGCGGAACTGGTCGTTGAACTGCAGATGGGCGTGCCACTGCTGCATCGGGCCGACGGTCGTGTCGAGTTGCTCTTTGTAGGTCTGCAGATGAATGTGGTCGGCGATCAGTTGGTCGTCGAGCGGAATGCGGCTGGCGCGGGCCTCGCTGCCAAGCAACTGGGCCGTCTGTTCCAGGACCGCCTCTTCGGTCAAAGCTTGGAGCGCTTTGTAGCACTCGGTCGAACTGCTGTAGGGGCCGGTCGAAAGCGAGACGTAATCGACGCCATCTTGCGAAGTAGGCTCTTGGTCGACCCAGTCGGGGCGCCCCGGCGGGATAATCCGCGAGGCGCCAGCATTTTCGGCCGTGTTGACTGTCGGCTGCACAAACGCGTCATACAGCGCGCTGCCGACCGCATTGACGATGGTCGCTTGCGACGCCGGGTTCGCTGGAGGACTTGCTGGATCGGGCAAAGTTGGCTGTTCGGAGGTTTCGGCCCGCAGTTCAATCGGCGGGGCCGTGGCGAGCTGCCGTGTCGTCGTACGCTCGACTCGCATGGACGACCGGGTCCGATAAGGGCTGTTATTCTCGGTCTGTACATCTACCCGAACCGCAACCAGGCTCAGCAGCCCCAGCCCAATGGTTCCCAAGACGCCGCAAACCAGCAGCCCGGCCAAGATCTTCCAGCGGCCGAAAATGATGGTCAGCAAGACCGCCAAGAAGCCACAGGCCGCAATCGCCAGCAACAAAACGATCGCCGGCGACATCGCCACAGACTGGGTGGTGGCTGAAATCGGTTCGGCGATCTGCCCCAAGCAGGCGACAGACTGAGCGAGTTGTAGTGCCGGCAACATGATCAATTCCAGGGAACAGTACTGCGTCTCTACCACAGATTCGTCGCTCAGAGGCGAATCTTGGCGGCGTGCGCAGCGAAATTCTTATTTTTTGGTGCGTTGTCGAAAAGCGAAAGCGCCCAGCGCAATGACGCCTCCGACAATGACGATCTCTTGAATGCCTAACATGATGACTCTCGAGTTACTTTTTTGAATTCTTTTGTGCGACAACGATGGTCGCCACAACGCCGACGGTCACAATCAGCGGACAGACGACCAGCATCCCGATGATAACAAGCTCTAAAACGCCGATGCCCATGATGCTGCCTAAGATAATTCCGTGTCCCGTTTATTGGCCTCGTCGCGACACCGCCGCGATGATGACGATGGCGATAATTGCAATGACGGCCAATAGGCCGCCAACGCCGAGTAGTAACATAGTGCTCATGGACCAATCAGGGGAAGCTGCCATTAGAAACTTATTTCGTCACAATTAGGCGGAGGCGGAAGTTTCGGTCATCGCTTGTTGCTCGTGCCGCAGCGCCTCACGTTCTTTGGGGCTGTACCAAGGCGCCGAGATCTGAACTACCAGCGAGATCGCCCCGCTCAAGATCAGGCCCCACGGTTGAATGAACGGCGTGAAGTAGTTGACCAGTGCGGCGGTCATGACCGTCACAAACAACGTCCACAGACTCAGCCGCGTCTTGCGGAGCGGATCGCTCAGTTTCCACCAGCGAAGCAAGCCGAACTGGGCGCCAAAGACGATCGCATAGGTCGTCAGCGACGGGGAGCCGTCGAGCGACTCAAACCAACCGCGTAGTCCCAGGTTCGGGCGCCAACCAGTGACCGTTCCTTCTACCGGCAACGGCATGTCCAGCAGCAGCGCTTGTCCCGCCGCATAGCCGATCAAGCCGATCACCAAGCCGATGCCAGCCATCGCGAACCGGCGAAGCCAAGGATCTCCTTCGTTTCGTTCCCACAACTTGCCGACCAGCAAGATGCTCCACGACCCACAGATCGTCATCGCCGTCAGCCAGCCAAACAGCGGCGCCCAGGTCGCCAGCGGGCCCTCGACGGAGACGCCCCCCAAAGCGAGCGCCAAGATCGAGATCACCGCCGCTGAGATCGCGCTGATCAGGAACGAGCCGACCAGGCTCTTCATTCGCAGGTCGAGCGGGATCGCGGCGAGCGCCTCACGTTGTCGCTCTCGACGGCTCAGCTTTTGCGTCCGCTTTTCCTTGGCTCGCTCTTTCCGCGTCATGACGACCGGATGGTACGGCGAGTACTCGGTCACCGTATTGCGAGTCGGCGTATCGTTCATATGCAGAAAGATCGAGCGACCTGCCAGGTAAACCATATAGACGGCGCCTGCCAACAAGCCGAGCGGCAGCAGCCAACCTAGATTGGCGATCAGCGCGAACGAGCAGAGGACCAGCACCAGGAGCTTTGGCGCCAGGCTGACGTTCTCGTTGTTCCACCAGTCGGCGACCGAACGCATGCCGCCGGATACCGCTTTGGCGACCGGCTCCTCGTCGCCGCCGTTGAGCGGCGCGACGATCGGCTCTTCGGGCGATTGCGGCGCAGTCGCTCCATTCGCCCGCTGGATCGTGACGTCATCATGCAGCGAAGCGACGACCGTTTCGTTCTTCGAGAGGCCGAGATTGGCCAGCATCTCTTCGACCGTGCCGGTCCGCTTGTTCGGGTCTTTGTGCAGCGCCTGGGTGATCGTTGTGCGGAACGGCTCCGGCACGCCACGCAGGTCGGGCTCGGCGGTCAAGTGCTTCATGATGATCTCTTGGCTGCTTTCCCCTTCAAAGGGAACGCGGCCGGTCAGAATCTCATGCAGCATGATGCCTAGAGCGTATATGTCGATCTCTTTGCCGTAGACTCCTTTGCCGATCTCGGGCGCCATGTAATGGAACGTGCCGACGCTTTCGGTTTGTCCGCTACGGCGGCTGACCGAGATAAACTTCGACAGGCCGTAGTCGCCGATCTTGATCGTGCCGGCGTCATTAAAGATGTTGCCCGGCTTCAGATCGCGGTGGACGATGCCATGATCGTGCAGATAGCCGACCGCCGCGGCGATCGGACGGAACCAGCGAATCGTTTCTTCCGGCGAAAGTCCGCTGGGGCGACGATCGAGCGTCTCCTTCAGGTTTTCGCCCCGTACGTATTCCATCACGACCCAGCCTTCGCCGGCGTCGTCAAACTTGATGTCGTACAGCGCCACCAGGTGCGGGTGCTTCAGGTTCAAGCAATGCTTGACCCCCCGCATCTCGATATCGAGGTTGCGTTGAATATGTTTGAGAGCGACTTCCTTGCCGGCGTCGGTCAGCGCATAGAAGACTTCGCCGAAGCCCCCGGCGCCGACGCCTCGTTTGATGGTGAAGCCGTCGAGCGGCTTCGACCCACTGGCATAGGTAAATTTCATCGTTCCCCCTCGCGGGCGATGATCGGCCTGAGAAGGAAGCTGGGCGGTGTTTCCCTGCTCCTCTTCCGGCTCTATCGTCGCTGCGTCGTCGCGCATCGAATGTGTCCCCCGCAATTCGGCCGTCACAGACGTTCCCCAACGTCTTGCCGCGCTCTCGGTCAGGCACTAGCGGCCAACCGTTCCAGATAAAACGAAAAGTCTTCTCCCTGGACCGAGCAGTCGGCGACGAGCGGCGATTTGTTCTTCACCGCTTGGCCGTTGACTTGAAATGCGCCGGGAGAGCGGACATGCAGTCCGTCTCCCTGCTTGTACAATACCACATCCCGATTCCAGCCGCCGCAAACCACATGGTTGCAGCTTTTGGGGCCCAGGATGCAGGTTTCGGCCATCAGCAAAATTGCGTCGGCCGCTGGTTCGGTACGCTGCGAGCTTTCGAGTCGCAGCACGGCGCTGGCGCTCAGCGGATGCCGTTTCTGAAAACTGAGGACGACGCTGCGTCCCAACTGAATCAGGTCTCCATCCGATAAGACGGTTGGCTGGTCCAACAGTTTTCCGCGGCGGCGCACTTCGGCCAGCGGTTCGACTACATACTCCGCTCCGCGGCGGCGGATCCAAGCGTGCCGCCGGCTGACGTCGCCCAAAATCGGCACGTCGACTCCACTTTGCGGCGTCGCCTGGCCGATCAAGACGTCGGGACCGGTCAGCAGCAGGAAACCGCCGACTCCATCGACCCACAACTGGCGCCGCGTGGGCGCTTCAGCCAATGGTTTCGTCGATGATCGCTTCATGACCTGTTCTCGTGCTGTCTTGGCGCCGACCTGCGTTTCGAGGACGGCCGAGGCGTAAGAGACCGCGCCAGTGCTGAGCCAGACTTGATCGGGACGCGTTTTTCGCGAGTCCGAGTCAGGCGAGTTGTGGCGGTTTCGTCTCATTACTACTTTAGTTCGTTGGTAAGCCCCGGAACACGCGTCTTTGCCGTCGATTTCAGTCGCCGGCGACCCGTTTTCGCTGTGCCCAGATATTGCTGGGCCCGAGGATGCGACGTAGCGAAGAAGGCTTTCGCCCCCTTCGCCACGCGCTCACATCCAATCTGCTATTCGTTGGCGGCGGGCAATTATTGCGACGCCGCCGGAACAATCGTTATCAAATGCCAGCTAGTTCAGGCTCGGTTCGAGCGATTTCTTGCTGGTCAGCTCGATCGTCGGCACCCGCTGGTCGACCACGATTTCTGCGGAATTGCCATCCGAGAAGTAGGCGGCGACTTCGTCCGAGACGTCCTTGACTTCGACTTCGTCCAGCTGGATCTCTTCGCCGAAGTAGCCTTCCGAGGAGACGAGCTTCTCGGCAACTTCGATTCGCGTCGAGATATCTTCCAGCAGCTTCTCGGTGCGCGACAGTTGGCTGTCGTCAAACTTGAAGGCGCTGGTCGTCTGGGCGACTTCGACCATCTTCAGGCGAGCCTGGAGATTCTCGACGTCGACTTCCAGCTGACGCTTGGCGACCAACATGCCGTCGAGCTTCGCCCGGGCGGCGTCCAGTCCCTTCTGGCGAGCGCGGAGGATTCCTTCCAGCTTTTCGCGTGTCGCGTCCTGCGTCTTGAACCGCTCGAAACGGCCGGCCAAATCAGCCTTCACCTGATCGCGGGTATAGCGATGGCTGGCGTATTGATAGGTCTGCGAGCCGTCATCCAGGTCGGCTTTCAGACGCAACACTTCTCGTTTGTCCTGGGCCAGGCTGTCGTTCAGCTTGTCGACCTGACGTTGCAGCTTGTCGACGTCGACCTCTTCCTTGGCGATCAGATGCATGTTGCTGCGAATTTCCGGAGTCAGATCATTGATCATCCGGTGGGCTCGTTCGAGTTCAAACTCGATCGGCACGTTTTGTTTCACTTGGTCGTGGAGACGACCATATCCGGTGGCGACATAGCTGACGGCGTCGCGACCAAATAGTAGACCGAGCGCCAGCGCGGAACCGGCGCCCACAAGAATCAACTTCTTAAACATCGAAAAACCCTCCCAGTGACTGCGTAGCTGCCGGCAGTGATTGTGCCAACATGCATTGTTCGTGGTTTCGCTCATTCCCTGCCTCCGGAACAGAAACGTCCTGACATAAGGAAGTCTTCGCAGCACTTGAGGCGATATTGGGAAATTCTCGCCGCCAGCGGAAAAAAATTTGCGGCCGCAGATCGGACCGCCAGGATGGGGGAATCGCTTTTAGACGAGACTCCCCCAGAAGCAAGAATAATCGGATTGACCGGCCCGGTTTGCCAAAACAGGGCGAAATTGGCCGTAGAACGATCTCTTAGGCTCTGAAGACGCCGCAAAGCGCGGCGGTCGATGTTGACCAAAATGGCACATTGTTGTCTTTTGGGCACACTCGCTACGAACGGTACTCAGGTGCAAGACGTAGTCAGAAAAGCAGAAGTGCTTACCATTTCCTAGGTTGCGGCCCAAAAAACGCCAAATACGGGAAATACCCGCGAACATGGCGCACCGGTTGCATTGTCCTGAAATGTGCTCGCACAGCGATCAAGAATCAGCACCAAATTGCGAATAACTTCTCAGGAGCCAACGCCATGAAATCGTTTAGCAAAATTCATCCTGAAGTTCGCAATTCGTCTGCCTCGCTGTTGGCGGAAACCGTGATCGTCGCCCAGCCGCAGACGATCGACAAAGTGGCTGCCTGGATGGATCAGCAACTGAGCGATCTCGAGCTGAAGTTCGCTTCGTACGTAACGAAGAACTCGCTCGGAAAATCGATTCGCCAAGAACGCTAACCGACCAGAAACGCTACGCGGCTTGCGTGGACGAGAGATCTTACCCTGCCCAAAAATAGATCCGCCGGCGTACTTTGAAGGGCCGGCAAATTTTCGCTGATCAACAGGACGCAGACATTCGCGTCCTGTTTTTATGCGCCTACAGCTTCCAGAGCAGCAGGATCGAGTAGTTCGTGTCGTTTTTGTTTTTGTTGGCGCCGGGGGTGCTGTCGAAGCGATTGATCACCCCAAATTTCAGACTCAGATTCGCTGCGTCGTCGAGCAGGATCTTGTAGCCGATATCGGAAATGCTGCGGTATTCGCCAAACTGCTCCCACTCCGGATAGTATTCGTACTTTCCTTCCAGGGAGTGCCACTTGTTGAAGTTGTGATCGAAGAAGATCGTCATGGCGCCTTCCGGCACGTACTCTTCGTCCGGGCTATCGAACTCTTTCGAGAAACCAGAACCGAGCTCGACTGTCAGGTCGGTGTCGTCGGTCTTCACCACTTCGTAGCCCATACCGCCGCTGACCCACAGTCGTAGGCCAAAGTCTTTGAACGCGTCATATTCCATACCGTTCTTGGCGTAAACGTGCCATCGCTTGTTGACGAACGGCCACTCAATTTTGAGGTTGGAGAGCGCATTGTCTTGTGTCGGAACGCCATCGTTGCTGGTTCGGGCGTAGATGATGTCGGCGATCGTCTTGGTCGCCTTCCCTTCGCGCTTGATCTTGGCGCCGGAGCGCAAACTGAGCGAATCGGTATTGCCGGTCTGACCATTGATGCCCAACTCGATCGAACTGTCCCATTTCGCGTCGCCAAGCCAGTAGTCGATGTGAACGTAGTTTCCGCCGGGGACATAACCGAGGTAGCCGTAGTCGGGCTCGCCGATCGCTTCGGCCTCGATATCCCCCACATCCGCGTTCACATCAGGAAATTCCGGCAGCGGAATCGGCTCATATTCAAAATTACAGAGCGTCGCCGGCATAAAATCGCCGTCGATGAACATCGCCTCGACATCGACTTCGGGACGTGCCGCTGCTGGCTCCTCGGCGGCGTAGGCGAACGCCGCGTCTTGGGCAAACGCATTTGCGACCACGCATGTGATCAGGAGCCAAGTCGAGATTTGCATAAATCGAAAGAACATGGGTGCTCAAACGTCTCTGCAAGGTTTTTCACGTAGAAATGCAGAGATCTCGGTAGGCCTTGTGGGTGTAAAGGACTTCGCCAGCAGTCCATGGCGCTTGGGCGAGGACCAATCTCGACCGAACTTCGGCGAGGTGTCGGCTTATACAAAAATGCCGCAAATGGAACAACGCCGATGCCGAAGTCGTCGTGCGCGGGAGGCGCCGCGATAGGGCGTGAACTACAATAGAGGATTGCACTTATGAATAACTACCCGGAGAGTAGATCATGCGGATTTGGGGCGCGATGCTGGCGCTAGCGTTGATGGCCGGAACCTTGAGGGCGGGCGATCCCCAGGCGGTCATTTACCGTGGAGCGAAGATTTTGACCGCGACTGGTAAGACCTACGATCCCGGCGCAATGGTCGTCTCGGGCGGCAAGATCGTGGCGGTGGGCGAGTCGAAACGGATCGAGACTCCGGAAGACGCTCAAGAGATCGATCTGGGCGGGAAGGTGATCATCCCAGGGCTGGTCGATACCCATTCGCACATTGGACTGTTCGGCACCCCAAGCGCCGGCAATGACGCCAACGAAGTCAGCGGCCCAGTCCAGTCGATCGTGCGGGCCCTCGATTCGCTCAACCCGTTTGACCCCAGCATCCGCATCGCCCAGTCGGGCGGCGTGACTACGGCCAACGTCATGCCCGGCAGCGCCAATGTGATTGGCGGACAAACGATCTACATCAAGCTGCTCGGCAACAGCCCAACGGCGATGTCGCTAGCAACACCCGAAAATCTGGGCGGCCTAAAGATGGCCAACGGCGACAATCCCAAGGGTGTCTACGGCCGCCGCGGTCAATCGCCAGCGACGCGCATGAAGGTCGCCGCGATGCAGCGAAGTGAGTTTCTGAAGGCGCAGCAATATCGCGACAAATGGTCGAAGTACAAAGAGAAGCTGGCCGCCGGCGAGACGCCTGATCCGCCGACCGTTGATCTGGCGATGGAGCCGCTGGTCGAAGTGCTCGATGGTCGCCGTACCGTCCATTTTCATACGCACCGCGCCGACGACATCCTGACGACGCTGCGGCTGAAAGAAGAGTTCGGATTCGAGCTGGTGATCCAGCACGGCACCGAAGCGTTCAAAGTGATCGATCAAATCGCCAAGTCGGGCGCCATTGTCTCGCACACCATCGTCGACAGCCCCGGCGGCAAACCGGAGACGGTTGAGTGGTACGACGAGACCGCCGCCATGCTCAACGAAGCCGGCGTCAAAGTGGTGATCAACACCGACGATCCGGTGACCGATAGCCGGTTCCTGCTGCGAACCGCTGCGACTGCGGTCCGTGGAGGATTGCCGGAAGAGACGGCCTTGCGGGCGTTGACGCTGCATGCCGCCCAGGCGATGCGCCTGGACGAGAAGATTGGCTCGCTCGAACAGGGAAAAGACGCCGACTTTGTCGTGCTGAGCGGCGAACCGTTCAGCATCTATGCCCGCGTGCTGCAGACCTACATCAACGGCAAATCGGTCTTCGATCTGCAGGACGCCGAACAGCAGCGCTACCAGATCGGCGGTTTCGCCCTCAGCCCTTCCACCGAAGTTCCCTTCTTCGAGCCGATCACCCCGCCGACCGCGGCTCACCCGACGCCGAAAACTCCCAAGAACGCGAAACGACCCGACGGCGAAGCGACCGAGTTTGTCGTTGTCGCTGGTCTGGTGCATACCGTCTCGGGCGAGCCGATCAAGAACGGGGTCGTCCACGTGAAGGATGGCAAGATCGAACACGTCGGCCCCCGCAAGGGTTTCGAGTTTCCCAAAGACGTGGCGGTCATCGAAGCCAGCGCGATCACGCCCGGGTTGATTGACGCTTATAGTTCGGTCCCGCTCTCGGGCATGGTCAACATCGACGCCGATCAGGAAGCGAACGAAAAGGGAGGCGCCATGCATCCCGACCTGCGCGCGACCGATGGTTTTAATCCGGCCGAGCCGCTGCTGCGGCATCTGCTGGCCAACGGCATCACCCTGGTTCACTCTTGCCCAGGTCGCCGCAACGTGATTGCTGGTCAATCGGGTCTGTATCGCACGCACGGGACCGATGTGACCGAAATGACCGTCCGCTTTCCGCAAGCGATCGTCTTTAACATTGGCAACGCCGCCAAGGGCAATGGCGCCGGCGATACGCGGATGGGGGTGATCGCCAACTTGCGGAAGACCCTCTCTGACGCCGGCAACTATCGCCGCGATCGTCAGAAGAAGCTCGACAAAGACGAAACGGTCGAACCGAACATGTCGAAGGATCCGCTCGCCGACTTGCTCGACAAGAAGGTGCCGGCGCTGTTTGTCGCCAACCGGGCTGACGATCTGCAAACGGCGATACGTCTGGCGGAAGAGTTCCACTTTGACCTGCAGATCGGTCTGGGAACCGAAGCGTATCGCGTTGCCGATCGGATCAAGGAGGCGGGCGTGCCGGTGCTGGTCCATCCGACGCAGCAGAAGAATGGCGACATGAGCAAGGTCAACACGTTGACGACCAACGCCGCCTATCTGGCCCAGCAGGAAGTCCCGCTGGCGATCGGCAGCGGTTTTGAAGGCTACGTGCCGAAGTCGTTTATCGTTCGACTCGAGGCGGGCCTCGCCGCCGCGCATGGGCTTGGCTTTGAGCAGGCGCTGAAGATGCTGACGCTGGATGCGGCGAAGATATTGAAGGTCGACGACGAGTTCGGCAGTCTCGAATCTGGGAAGGTAGCCGACATCGTGCTTTACGATGGCGATCCGCTGGAACAGACGACCCACGTCGTCGCCGTGATCGTCGACGGCAAGGTGGTTTATGATCGCGCGACGGCGCTCCAGGTTCCCTTGGCCGAGCGGTTTTACGAAACGATCGTTTCGCCCCCCTGCTGCTTGAGCTTCTAGTTCAACGGCACAGACCGCTGAAAAAAAGATCGATTTTGCGAAAGCCGGGATAAATAGTCTCGGCTTTCGCCCGTTTCTGGCGCAGGTACAACCTCGTCTTCACCGCCGGTATCGGAAACAATAGATGCAACGAGACCAGCAGCCGGAAAGCATTCGATTGAAGGAGCGGACAGAGTGGCCAAAGACCCTATCTGCGGAATGGACGTCGATCCGAACAAGGCGCTGCAGTTAGAGCAAGGCGGAGAGACCTACTTCTTCTGCAGCGAACATTGTCGCACCAAGTTCGCCAATCATGAGGGCGATCAGGCGGATGCTGCGCACGAAGGGGAACATTCTTGCTGTCACGGGAACGGCGGACACGGCGGTCATGGGGTCGAACTGACGCAACTGTCGACCGGGCCAGCGAGAGAAAGGCCTGCTTCCACGGCCGCCTATATCTGCCCCATGTGTCCCGGCGTCGAAAGCGACAAGCCGGCCGCCTGTCCGAAGTGCGGCATGGCGCTGGAACCGAATCCATCGGCGCCGAAGAAGGCCAAGAAAACGATCTACACCTGCCCGATGCATCCCGAGATCGAGCAGGATCATCCCGGCAGTTGTCCCAAGTGCGGGATGGATCTGGAAAAGAAGAGCGTCACCGCCGAAAGCGATGAGGACGAGGATGGCGAACTGAACGACATGACGTTGCGATTTTGGATCGCGACGGCGTTGGCGCTGCCGGTCTTCCTGCTGGCGATGGGACCGATGGTCGGCGTGCCTGTCGATCAGTGGCTGGGGCACACCGCCTATGTCTGGATTCAGCTGATCCTAAGCACGCCGGTGGTGCTGTGGGCGGGCTGGCCCTTCTTCATGCGGGGCGTTCGTTCCTTCCTGACCGGTCACTTGAACATGTTCACGCTGATCGCGGTCGGAACCGGCGCGGCGTATCTCTACAGTTTGGTCGGCGTGTTCGCTCCAAGCCTTATACCCGAGGCGTTCAAACACGAAGGCCGCGTCGAAGTTTACTTTGAAGCGGCGGCTGTCATCATCGCGCTGGTACTGCTCGGACAGCTGTTGGAGCTGCGGGCTCGCAAAAAGACGAGCGGCGCGATCAAGGCGCTGATCGCCCTTGCGCCGCCGACGGCGCATCGGGTGCGTGACGGCAAAGAAGAGGATGTCGAGCTGGACGAAGTTCACTCTGGCGACTTGCTTCGCGTTCGACCGGGGGAAAAGATCCCGGTCGACGGCCGCGTGACCGAAGGAGAGAGCAGCGTCGACGAGTCGATGTTGACCGGCGAGCCCAACCCGGTGAAGAAGCAGGCGGGCGACGAGGTGATCAGCGGCACCGTCAACAGCACTGGTTCGTTTCTGATGGAAGCCGAAAAAGTTGGCGAGGATACCGTCTTGTCGCAGATTGTCGACATGGTCGCCAATGCCCAGCGGAGCCGCGCCCCGATTCAGCGGATCGCCGATCAGGTTGCTGGCTACTTTGTGCCGGCGGTGCTGGCGACCTCGCTGGTGACGTTCGTCGTGTGGGCGATCTTTGGGCCGGAAGGTTCGGCGCTCTCGTGGGCGCTAGTCAATGCGGTCGCAGTGTTGATCATCGCTTGTCCATGTGCGTTGGGATTGGCGACGCCGATGTCGATCATGGTCGGCGTCGGCCGCGGCGCCAGCGAAGGAGTGCTGATCAAAGACGCCGAAGTGCTGGAGCGCATGGAGAAGGTCGACGCGGTTGTCGTCGACAAAACGGGGACGCTGACCGCCGGCAAACCGAAGCTGACCGAGTTTGAATCGCTCGAGAAGGTGTCCCCCAGCGGCGTACTGCGGATGGCGGCCGCCGTTGAGCAGAACAGCGAACATCCCCTGGCCCGGTCGATTATTGCTGGCGCCCAGGACCAAGGAATCGAACTGCCGAGCGTTGAGAAGTTCGACTCGATCCCCGGCGGCGGCGTGAGCGGCGAAGTCGAAGGGCGGAAAGTCTTGATCGGCAACAACGCTCTCTTGGAAGAACGTAACGTGGAGAACCGAGACGCGATGCAGGATCGCGTCGCCCAGCTGCAAAGCCAGGGGCGAACCGTGATGCTGGTTGCGCTCGACGGAAAAATGTCGGGACTGGTCGCCGTGGCCGATCCGATCAAAGATCCGACGCCGGAAGCGATTCGTCAGTTGCATGAGCTCGGTTTGAAGGTGATCATGCTGACCGGCGACAACCAGCGAACCGCCGAGTCGGTCGCCAAAGAGTTGGGGATCGACGACTTCACCGCCGAAGTCCGCCCGCAAGACAAGCAAGATCGCGTTTCGCAACTCAAAGCCGAAGGCTACGTCGTCGCCATGGCGGGAGACGGAGTGAACGATGCGCCCGCCTTGGCCGCCGCCGACGTCGGCATTGCGATGGGGGCGGGATCGGACGTGGCGATCGAATCGGCTGGCGTGACGCTGGTCAAAGGAGATCTGCGGGGAATCGTGCGGAGCGTAAGATTAAGTCGCCGCACGATGAAGAACATCCGCCAGAATCTCATCTTCGCGTTCGCCTACAACGTGGTAGGAATCCCGATCGCCGCCGGCGTTCTCTATCCGCTGTCGTATCACCTGCTGCTCAACCCGATGATCGCCGCTGCTGCGATGAGCTTTAGCTCGGTCTCGGTGATCGGGAACTCGCTGCGGCTGAGAAAGGCGAAGCTGGATTAAGCTCGTTTACTTGGTGGCATGTTCTTAGCGCATCTTCGCGAGAAGAGCATGTCTTGGGCGTGGCTGGCTGTAGGTTGGGTGCAGCAGAGCGAAACCCAACGATGCGGTTGCAAACAAAGAAGGTGGGTTGCACAAGCTAGAGAGGTCCAGCTTCAGGCAGCGCCTTACGCGATTGCTCCACCTACCCTACAAAAAATGGAACGCTTGGCTTTACAGCCCAGGGTCACCAATCCGGCGGAGCAGGATCGAGATGCGGGCCTGCAGGTCGAGCAGGTTTTGCCATTCGCGAGTGTCGAGCGCCACTTTTTCGGCCGCATCGTTGACTTCAACCGACAGCAACAGGTGGCGAATTCGGATGTGGATGTATTCCATCAACTCGGCCAGCTGGGCCGCTTGAGCCGGGCTCAGACGCTCGGGCAGCTCTGGCGGTTCCAGCGAGTAGATCGCCGCTTGGAGGTCTTCTTCCTGGTTGTTCCAGTTCAGCTCGAACTCGAGCGACGAGGCGCTGTCGCTGGGATTGAGCGGACCATTGGTCCGCTCTTCCTCTCCCCGCTCTTTTTGCCGCTGCACGCGGAGCTGGGCCAGACGATCGGCGATTTCGTCTTCCGAGCCGTAGAGGATGACCGAGCGGCCGACGTGGATCATGTCGCCATACCGCAAGATGCGGAGGTGGATGTCCTCGCCGTTGACCCGCGTGCCGTTGGTGCTCTCAAGGTCGACCAGGACGATTTTGCCATGGTCCTCCTGGATCTTGACGTGAAAACGGCTGACCCGTTCGTCCTTCAATTGGAGGGTATTCCCCTCTTCGCGGCCAATCGTGACCGGCGTCTCGAGACGATCAAACACCGTACCGCGATCCGCGCCGTCGATGATGCGTAATGTAACCAGCGCCATGATAAGAATTTGCTGCGTTGGTGAACCCAGATCCAGGAAAGCCCTCTATTATTGCGCATAGCGGCCCCAAAAACGAGTATAGCGCCGAAAGCGACCCCCTGGGCGTGCTGGCGCCATTGCTGAAGGCGGCCAAAATGGTATTATTTGCGGTGCTGCAGTGCCGGCGATTCGTCGTTTTGCGCACCAGCAGCCAGCGTGCGGATGTAGCTCAATGGATAGAGCATCGGTCTTCGGAACCGAGGGTTGGGGGTTCGAGTCCCTCCATCCGTACCTTCTTTTTTTGTCGGTTTTCGTCTTGAGCCGCCGTTCAGCTTGCCCGCTTTCGCAGCACAAACACGGCGTCCGACAGCTCATCATCCAGCGGAACCGGCTCGTCGATGTCGTAGTTGAAATCGAACGTTTCGCACAGCTGAAGCTGCGGGACCTTCTCTAGCAGCTTCAGAAACTGCGTCCGCGTGTAGAGTCGATAGTCATACTCGGATTTGAGCTTCAGGTCGCGCCGGCCGCTTTTGACCCGCAGGTTAAAGCGGATCCGCTCGAGTCGGCGGCGGCGATTGAAGTCGACCACCCGCAGCGTCAGCGTAACCTTGGTCTGTCCATGCTTGGCGGTCGAACGCTCGGTGCAGTCGGGATCGGCGTCGAGCGGAATCAGGTGAAAGCCAAGCAAGAAAAGTCCGCCAGGGCGCAGTGCGGCGGCGACTTGCTGCAGATGCGAAAGGGCCGCCGCTTCGGTCGTAAGGTGGCGAAACGTATTGACGAAGTTGACGACGCAGTCGATCGGCTTGGGCAAGGTAAAGTCGGTCATGTCGCCGACAAAGACGTCGCCCGGCAGTTTACGGCGTTTGAGTCGCTGCTGCACGTAGCGGACCGACGGTTCGCTTAGATCGAAACCGCTGACCTGATACCCGCGTTTGGCGAGCTCGACCATCAGGCGACCTCCGCCACAGCCAGGCTCTAGGATCGACTTGACCGGAACGATCGCGTACTTATCGGCGGCCGACTCGACAAAGTCAGCCTCGAACAGAGTCTCGTCCCGAAAGGCGAGATCCCAATACTGCGGATAGTCGTAGCAATCGGCGGAAGAGGAGCTAGTCGACGTCGTCATCCTCACCGCCGGTCGAATCGATATCTTGCCCTAACCGAATCGCCATCCGAACCAAGTCCGGAACGTTGTCGACTCCCATTTTCTTGAAGACGTTATGACGGCGAGCTTCAACCGTTCGGAGACTGACGTCCAGGCGGCGGGCGATCACTTTGTTCGCTTTGCCTTGCACCATCAGCCGCATGACGTCTTTTTCGCCATCGGTAAGCGTTTGGTAGAGTCGTTCCGCTTCCTCTTTGTCGACGTCTTCGGCCCGCCATTTGGCGTCCAGGGCGATCGCTTCGTTGACCGCGTCGACAATTTCTTGCTCTTTGCACGGCTTGTCGAGGAAGGTCACCGCTCCGTTGCGCATCGCGCGAACGGTCGTTTGAGTATTGGCGTGGGCGGTGATCAAAATTACCGGAATCCGGTAACCGACCGACAACAGGCGTTCCTGCAGCTCGACGCCGCTCAATCCCAGCATCCGCACGTCGGTGATGACGCAGCCGCAGCGATCGGCCGAAAACGCCGCTAAGAATTCTTCGGCCGACGAAAATTGTTCGGTTTTCAGGCCCAAAGAATCGATCAGCATTCCGATCGATTCCCGCGCGGCGGGATCGTCATCAATGATGAACACGGTTGGTGTCGTTGGCATGTTCTTCTTCCGTAGGTTCAGAGGCAGTCGGCAAAGTGAATCGGAATTCCGCTCCCTCGGCGGATGGCTGGCACCAAATCTTACCTCCGTGTAGCTCGATGATCGAGCGAGAAATCGCCAAACCCATTCCCATTCCGCCTTCTTTGGTTGTGCGGAACGCTTCAAATATGTCGACGTTGCCGGGAAGGCCAGGCCCAGAATCGCGCACGCAAAATTCGACTAGATCATCGCTCACTTGCGCGCTAATCGTCACCGTCTTGCTTTCGCTGATCGCCTTCATCGCCTCGCAGGCGTTGGTCACCAGGTTAATCAAGACTTGTTGAATCTGGATCGCATCGACCGTCACCGGCGGCAGTTGGTCGGGCAACTCGTACTGCACGAAGACGTCGCTATCGCGAATCATCGGGGCGATCAATTCGACCGAATCATGAATCAGCTCATGGACGTCGCGATCTTCCAGCTTGGGATCGGTGCGGCTGGCGAAGTTGCGCAAGCGCCGGATAATTTCGCCGGCGCGAGTCGCCTGATCGACGATTCGCGTGATGCAGTGGGTGATGTTCTCTTCGCGGTCTTCGCGCTGCGACTTCAGCAGATTCAAGCAAGTGCTGCCGTAGTTCGAGATCGCATAGAGGGGCTGATTCACCTCGTGGGCGATGCCGGCGACGATTTCGCCCAACGTGCTCAGCCGGGCGACGTGCGCCAGTTCCATGTTACGGCGGCGGAGTTCGTCATCGGCCAAGATCTTCTCGGCGATGTCGTTGACGACGCCCACGACATGGGTGACGATTCCCTTTTCGCCCCGGACCGGTGCGATCGAAATCTCACACCAGCCAAATTCCCCTTCGGCACGGGCCAGCCGCAGCGTCTCTTGCATGGCGCCGCCGTTGACGATGCCCCAATTCAACTGCCGCAGTTGCTCGGCTTCGCGGGGATCGGCGCGGAAGACGTCCAGGCTTTTTCCTTCGAGCATCCCCGGGGCGACGCCGAGCATCACCTCCAGCGCCGGATTGCCATAGACCAATTGCGGTTCGTTTTCCGACAGGCTGACGATGAAGACGCCGTTGGTCGTCGAGGCGATCGCCCGCTCGCGGATCTTCAGGGCCAGTTCGGCTCGTTTCCGCTCGGTAATATCGAGGAAGACGATCTGACAGGCGGGATGTCCCAGGTAATCGATCGGCGTGCCGGCGACCGAGACGTCGATCGTGCGGCCATCGACGCACAGCATGTGCTGCTCGGCGGCGGTGGTCGGTTCACCCTTGTACAAAGAGCTGATCCGCTCGCGGACCGATTGCCGCTCATCCGGAACGATGAAGTCTTCGATCGGGCGTCCGATCAGGTCGGCGTCGGACGTTCCTCCCAAACACTCGACCGCCTTCTCGTTGGCCAGGACCACTTTTTCCATGCTGTGAACGAGGATCGGCACCGGCGAATTGTCGACCAGCGCTCGGTAGCGGCGTTCGCTGTTACGCAGCGCTAGCTCCGCGTCGCGCTTGTCGCAGATCAATTGCCATTGGCGAATGGCCCGTTCGGCGATGCGGGGCAGTTCGGAGAAGAAGTGTTCGGTCTTGACGACATAGTCGATGGCGCCGCGCTTGAGCGCCTCGACCGCGGTCCGCTCGTCGCCGTAGCTGGTCATCACGACGATCGGAAACTGTTGGTCTTCAGGACGGCGATGCGACAGTAGATCGACGCCGCGGCCGTCCGGCAGCATGTTGTCGACCAGGGCCAGATCGGGACGTCGCTGGACGATCTCTTGTCGGGCTTTTTCCAACGAAGAGGCGATGATGACTTCAAACTGCGAAGAGAAGGTGTTTAACGCCCGGCTCATCAGAATCGCATGAGAGCGTTCATCTTCGATGATCAAGATGCGATATTCGTCCGGCACTGGCGTGTCCTCTCGTAACGAGATTCCGTCTACCGTCGTTTCGGCGGTTCGTTCCAGACCAACCAATAGAATCCAAGATCGCTCAACATTTTGGAGAACTCAATGAAATCAATCGGTTTGACCAGGTAGCTGTTCACGTGGTGTCCGTACGCCTGATTGACGTCGGCCTCGGCGTCGCTGGTGGTCAATACTACCACTGGAATGTTGGCGGTCGAAGGATTCTTTTTGATCTCGCTCAGCACATGTAGGCCGTCATACTTAGGAAGCCGCAGATCGAGCAATACCAGGTCAGGTAGAGTATCTACGTTTTGGTATTGTCCGATCTGGAACATATATTCCAGCGCGGATTCGCCATTGTCGACATGGACGATTTCGTTGGCGACGGCATGCTCACGAAAACTGCGCATGACCAATTTCGCATGCGCCGCATTGTCTTCGACCAACAAGACCTTGATGGGTCGTCCTTGCATCGTTCACTTAGCCTAGCGTTACAGTCGATAACAATGGGGAGTTGGGATCGCGCGGAATGCGGAAGCAAAAGCAAGCGCCTTTGACAGGATTCGGCTCGACCCAGATCTCACCCTGGTGAAACTCAATAATACGTTTTGCGATCGCCAGTCCGATTCCGGTTCCGTCGGAATGGGGATCGAGCTTTTCAAACAATCCGAAAATCTTTTCCCGAAAGCTCTCCGGGATGCCGGGGCCGTTGTCCCGGACCCAGCAAGTCGTATGGGTCTTGTCGGACGATAACTGAATTGTGACGCGTGGATCGGCCGGATCCGAGTATTTTACCGCATTTTCGACAAGATTTTGCAGCACTTCTTGGAGACGCACGCGGTCGACGTAAAATTGGCGATCATCGCAGCTAACCGCAACGTTGACCTGCTTTTCGGCGATACGACCGGCCAAAAAGGTCAAAACGGCGTCGACAAGCTTCTGCCCCTCGACAAATCCGTTCGGATTGCAAACCCGGCCAATTCGGGACAATTCCAACAGATCGTCCAGCAGATCCGCCATTTTTTCGGCCGCGTCGCTGATGATCTGCATATCTTCCTGCACCGCTGGCATATCGCCGCGATCAATATCCTGGGAGAGCGCCCCTAGAAATCCTTTGATCGTTATGAGCGGAGATTTCAGGTCGTGAGAAACGGTGTAGGTGAACCTCTCCAGTTCCGTGTTCTTCGCTTCGAGGTTGCCGATCAGGGTCTCCCGCTCTTTGGCCGCCATTCGCGACTCGGTCACGTCGAGCACCGTCCCCAGCGCCAAGCGTCGTCCGTCCGCCTCATACGGAACTCCGATGACGTCGGCGTAAAAAACGCCGCCATCCTTGCGGATACCGATCGCCGGGGCCTCAAAGCGTTTGCCCGCGGCGACCGTTTTCAAGAATTCTTCGAAGGTGAGATGGCTGTCAGGGTGGATGAACTCCCGAGGGTCCATCGCCAACATTTCTTCCCGCGTATAACCGTGGATTCGGCATGCGGCCGGATTCACGTCGACTAGTTCCCCCTCCAGCGAGTAGAGGAAGAAGCCGTTGACCGCCGCTTCAAAAATCGCGCGATAACGGGCTTCGTTCTCGCGGACGAACTGTTCCGCCTGTTTACGGGCGGTGATGTCGGTTAAGGCCCCCGCCAGACGGATGATGGCGCCGCTCTCGTCGCGCTCGCCGTCTCCGGAAAGTCGGAACCAGCGATATTCGCCCGCGGCGACGCGGAAACGGCACTCGGCGTCGAAGGGCCCCTGTTGCGCTTCGAACTTCTCGAACATCTCATCGACCCGCTGCCGGTCGTCGGGATGAATCCAACTGCGGATCGCATCGCGGGGCGGCGGACCATTCTCTGGCGAAATGCCAAAGTGCTCGAACATCCGCTCCGACCAGTAGGTGCGGTCTTCGACAAGGTCCCATTCCCAAATTCCCTGCTGGGCCCCGCGGACCGCCAACTGAAAGCGATCCTCGCTCGCCTTCAGCGCTCGCTCGGCCTGGTAGGCGTCGGTAATGTCGTCGACAACCAATACGGCGCCGTCAAATTCTCCTTGCTCGTTATGCAGCGGCGCCCCATTGATGTGCAGCACGCGGCGGTCTCCCGGTCCTCTCTCCAGAAGATAGCGAACGCCATAGACGGGGGCGTTGGTCTTGCGAACCCGCGAGTAGGCGGTCTGCGTTTCTTCGTTCAACGGTTTGCCGCTCCAGTCAAATCGACGCCACGCTGGTTCGGAGAAGCCATATTCGGTGGGAGAAAGCGCCAGCAGTTCGATCGCGCGGCGGTTCGCGAACTTCGTCTTGTCGTGGGCGTCGACGATCATGATGGCGGCGACGCTCGCCTGCATCACGCGCTCGAGCATCGCCTTTTCGCGGCGGATGATTTCCTCTTGTCGCAGGCGGACCTCGACGTTACGAACGATCGCGATAAACAGCGGCTGCCCGTTTTCGACAAAGCGGCCGATCCGGACTTCAACCGGAAACTCGCTCCCATCTTTGCGGCGGTGCCGCCCCGAGACTGGCGAAAGGGGATCGTTTTCCGCGATCGAATCCTGTAACTCAACGATTGCTTCCCGTTTCCACCCAACTTCAACTTCGTCCGAGTGCATCTGCTGCAACTCTTCGCGGGTATAGCCCAGACTGCGGCACGCTTCGTCATTGACGTTGATGATTTTGGCTTTGACGTCGACCAGAAACATGGCGTCCGCGGCGGCGTCGAACAGGGCGCGAAAACGGGCCTCGCTCGCTTCGACGTCGCGCAGATGCTGCTCGCGTTCGCTTTCGACCGCCGAGATGCGACTGGCCAGAAAGTTGAACGACTGCGCCAGCGGTGCAAACTCGTTGAGCTCATCCATCGGCAAGCGGAGGCTTTTGTCTCCCTTGGCGTATTGCGAATGGGCGTCCGAAATTTTCTTGATCGGCGCCATCGCGGCGTTGGTGAATAGGACGCCCAGCGCCAGGGCGACCGCCAAACCAACGGCGGCCCCTCCCAACTGCGCCCAACGCAAGCGGCGAAAAATCGGCAGGAACGTCGTTTCGTCGGGATAAATCAGTGCCAGCGACCAGCCTGAGTTGGGAATGGCGCCAATCACGATCGTCTGGTCTTGGCTGCGGTTGGTCTTGGTTGAATCTTGGCCTTCGGCCGAGACGGAGGAGGCCGAAAAGGAGTCGTTGGCGTCGCCGGCGATCATTTTCCCGTCTTGGTCGAATAGATAGAGCCTGGCGTCGTGCGAGACGGTTGCACTATCCAGATAGTCGATCAGGTGACGTTCCAGGATCGTTAAACCGACAGCGCCGTTTCGCGCGCCGTTGGTGTCGAACGTCGGAACGAGAATCAAGACGACGTCGGCTCCAGAGCCGCGACTCTTAAGCAGGCGCGAGATAACCAACTCGCCCGCGGAAATCTTGGCGAAATAGTGGCGATCGCTGACGTTGAACTTGGAACCGTCGGTATCGTAGACGTCGCCGTCGACGGTATTGTAATAGATCGCCTCGATTTCATTCCCTAGCGATTGGCGCTCTTTCGCCAGATAGGGCATGATCTCTTCCCGCCGTCCTGCCTGCAGTTCGGACGACTCGGCCAGCGTTTCTAGCCGAACGACCAGACGCATGAAAAACGACTCGATGCGCTCGATCTGCAATTGAAGTTCGGTTTGCTGTACCTGTTCGATTTTCTCCAAGACCAGCGTTCGGGTCGTTGCGTAGTTCAGCACCATCGCCAAGCCGACGGCCGCGAGCGCAGGTACGATCCCGAGCAGAAGGTATTTGCGTAACATGCTATGGAGGAAGGAGGCCAGTGGAATCGCGGGGCGGGAACAGCGGCTGCCCGGATTATTGACGAAATAGGAGCGACCGTCAAAACGCACGTCGCCGCGGCGACGTCTGTGTAGTCGTTCGGTCGGCGCTTCCCCGCATCTCTCTTCACGCGAATTGGGGGGCGCTCCGGAACCGGTAGAGGCCCTGCAATCGATTCGTCGGCCGGAGGGGCGGTTGCACTTCACATGCCGCCGCCGCGATCTCTGCGCAATCTTCTACTAGCGAATCGGAAGCCACTTTCCGCCGGTCAATTCTGTTATCCTGACTGGCTGTCGATCCTTCACCTCTCATCCGGCGACTGGAACTGGCATGTTTGACTTGTTCGTTCGTGATACGCAATCGAATCGCCGTGCGCGCCGCCCCTTGGAAATCGGTCAAACCTTTCTGATTGGGCGTAAGACCGAACCGTTTGCGGCGCCGTGGGACGGGAAGATCTCGGGACAGCATGCCGAAGCGACCTGGGACGGCAAGTCGCTGAAGATCCACCGCCTGGCCGCCGCCGCCAATCCAATCTTCTTTCAAGGCCGGGCGACCGACTCGCTGACGGTCGCGCCCCGGCAATATTTTGTGATCGGGCGAACCGAGTTTCATGTCGTGCCGCACGAAATCGACGTGACGATCGATTCGCCCAGTCCGCAGGCCGAGGTGACGCTCGCGCCGGCGCGCCTGGCGGCCGCTCCCTTTCGCGTCGCTGCTGAGCGGATTGAAGCGATCTCGAAACTCGCCAGCGAGGTCGCCGGAGCGGTCAGCGACGATCAACTGGCGGCTCGGACGTTGGAGATCGTGGTCAAAGGCATCCCGCACGCCACCGGCGCCGCCATTTTTGAAAAGCGGGGCGATCCAATCGTGACCTCCGCGATGCATCTCCGCGACGATTCCGCTCCGATGACGCCAAGCGCAAAACTGATTTGCCAGACGCTGAAAAGTCGCGAGTGTACGATCCACGTTTGGGAAAAAGAGGACGCTATCTCGGCGCACGGCGTCACTGTCGACCCGCACGCCGAATGGGCGCTCGGAGCGCCGATCGGCACGTTGCCGGCCGTGCTTTACGTCTCTGGCGTCAGCCCGCGATTGATCGGACAAGCGACCGAAGTCGAAACGCTGCAGGATGACTTGAAGTTCACCCTGTTGGCGGCCGCGACTTACGGCAACTTGCTGGGCGCCCGCGAACTGCAGAAGCGTCAGGCCTCGTTCGCCCAATTCTTCTCACCCAGCTTGCAGGAGCTGATCCAGCAGGACGATTGGGAGAATCTGCTCAAGCCGCGAATCGCCGACGTCACCGTCCTGTTCTGCGATCTCCGCGGTTTCAGCCGCCGGGCTGAACTGCAACGCGATCGTCTGCTGCAGCTACTGGAAGAAGTGAGCGATGCAATCGGCGTGATGACGGCCGCGATTCTAGGGCATGGCGGCGTGATCGGCGACTTTCATGGCGACGCGGTGATGGGGTTTTGGGGCTGGCCGGTCGCCAAAGAGGATGATGCGGCGGCCGCCTGTCGCGCGGCGATGCAGATCTTGGAAGCGGCCGATCGCGACGGACGCTATCGGGTTGGCGTGGGGATCGCCTCGGGCAGCGCCGTCGCCGGCAAGATTGGCAGCCAGGATCAGGTGAAGGTGACGACGCTCGGTCCACCGGTCAATCTGGCGGCGCGGCTGGAGAGTCTGTCCAAGCAGTTCGCCGCCCCGGCGCTGATCGATGAGGCGACCGCGCAAGCGGCTGGCTGTGACGATTTGCGATTCGAGCGGCTGCTGAAAGTTCAACCAGCCGGAATGGAAGAGGCGACCTCGGTGTACGCCCTCTCATCGGCCGACACGCCAGCCCGGTTTCTGGAACTACAGCCGGCGTTGGAAGCGTTCGACCGCGGCGATTGGAACGCGTCGCTCACGGCGCTTCGTCAAACGGGCGCTGCACATCCCTTGGGCCAACTGATCGAGGCCTATATCGCCGAAGCTGGCCCTGCACCGGACGAAGGTTGGAACGGCGCGCTCCCGATTCGGCGGAAGTAGTCGCGGATTACGACTTCGTCTTCGATTGCAGCAGGCTGGTGATGAAGCCGAGCATGTCGTCTCGCTTTTGGCAGAACGTGGCCAGCTTTTCGTAGTCGCCGGAGGCGTTAGAAAGTTCGGCCAGCGTCGGGGCGATTCCCATCGTGTGCACCCCTTCCGGAATCATGCGGAGCGCCACGTCGAGCGCTTCGCTCGCTTTGCCAGTGCGGGCCAACAGCGAAATGTAAGTCTCGATCGCCAGCGAGCCTTCGCGGCGGATGTCGCTCGCTTCCGCCTTCTCGCGAAAGTGCTGCATCGCCGCATCGTAGTTTTCGCCCAACAGCGCCTGGAAGAAGAGCGCGTTGTGAGGATAGGTGTCGGTAAACGGAACTGGCTGCTCGTATTGCAGTTGCGGATCGAGCCGCCGGCCGTAGGCGGTTAGGTCGAGCGCCAAGCGAACCAGCTCCGGATCGTCGAGAACGCGCGCAAAGCGAACGGTCGCCGCCAAGTGACTGGCGTCAATGTGATAGCCGCTGGTGCTAAACAAGTAATCGCGGGGCTCGATGATCTCGGCCAGCGTCGGTTCGGTCGGATCACTCCCTTCCTGATGTGAGACGTCCGCTTTGAGCGTCGCGGTCAACTCTTCGTGCAAGTGCTTCAGCAACTTCGCCGCCAGCGGCTGTTGCTTGGCGGGCGATAATCCGGCGAATTGTTGTTCGTACGTGGTGATCGCGTTGCAGGTGCCGTGATGCTCTAGCAATAGGCCAAACCCAAGCTCTTGATCGACTCCTTCGTGCAGCGCCACTTCGATCACGTCGTCGAGCGTGTCTTCCTCGTCAAAATCAGCTTCCCGAATCGCCCGCAAGACCGGCTCTTTGTCGCCGACGGGACGCAAGTAGTACCACCCTTCGCGGATCCGCCCTTCGTCTAGCAGCAGCGTGCCGACCTCGCGGCAGACCTCGATCAGGGCGTCTTCCAGCTGATTCCGCTTCTCTTCGGTCAGTTCGTCCCCGAGATCGTTGTAGAGGAGCGGCAGGCCGAGCCGCAGCCGCGCAAGCATCTTCAGCGCTTCAAACAGCTCGTAGTACTTCTTCTCTTGACGCAGTTGGTCCGAAAGACGCTCTAAGGCCGCCTCGGCGCCTTTTTCGTCGAGGGCATTCCGAATTTCGTCGTAGGGGCTGGCGGACAACGGCGGGTCTCCTGATGGCGGGCAAGTGGGATCGAAGCTGATCGATCTATCGTAACAGGCCGAGCCGCGCGAGTGAAGAAAGCGGCCTGGTCGGGTTGCGCCGATTCTGACGGCCAGCAAAACTGCGCTCGACTTTATGGGGGCGGCAGGGCGATGCTAGCCGGTGAAGTTAGGAACACAATTCTCGTCACGGCGGAGCGGCGATGGCTGGCGGAAAATTTTACGACTGCGTCATTATCGGCGGTGGACACAATGGCCTGGTCACGGCCGCCTATCTTGCCAAAGCCGGCAAAAAAGTGTGCGTCCTGGAGCGGCGTCACGTTCTGGGTGGCTGCAGCACCACCGAAGAGCTATGGCCCGGCTTTAAGGTCTCGACCGCCGCGTACGTGATCAGCCTGTTTCTGCCCGAGATCATCCGCGACTTGCAGCTGAAGTCGCACGGCCTGGCGATCTTGCCACGCAATCCTTCGTCGTTCACGCCGACGCTGGATGGGCGCTCGCTGCTAATGGGGCCGGATGAAGTGGCGACGCAAAAAGAGATCGCCAAATTCAGCCAGCGCGACGCCGAGAACTATCCCAAATACAACGAACTGCTCGAAAACGTCGCAAAGGTGATCGAGCCGCTCCTGTCGCGGACCGCGCCCGATCCGATCCCGATGCCCAAGACCTGGCGGAAGATCGGCCTGACGAAACGCCTGCGTGACGCCAGCCGTCTGTGGGACATGTACAGCGAAGTCGGCAAACTGGGAACCGATCTGCCGGCGGCGCTAGAGCTGTTGACCGGCGCCGCGCGGCCGATTGTCGAACGTTGGTTCGAGAGCGAGCCGCTGCGAGCCACGCTGGCGACCGATGCGATCATTGGCGCCTTTGCGTCGATCTCGGCGCCGGGGACCGCCTATGTGCTAATGCATCACGTGATGGGGGAAGCAGGCGGCAAACGAGGCGTCTGGGGCTACGTTCGCGGCGGCATGGGGGGATTGGCGACAGCGCTTGAAAACGCTTGTCGGCAGTATGGCGTCGACATTCGCCGCGAAGCGCCGGTCGCGCGGATCCTGGCCGACAAGGGCAAGGTACGCGGCGTTCAACTAGTCGACGGCGATACGATCGAAGCGGAGTGCGTCGGTTCGAGCGTCGACGCGCACTGGACGTTTGAAAAGTTCCTCGATCCCGATCAGCTTCCGCCCGAGTTTTTAGCGGCGGTCAAGAACATCGACTACGCGTCCGCCTCGGCCAAGGTGAACCTGGCGCTTTCGGAGCCGCCGAACTTTACCGCCCTTCCCTCGACCGGCGTTGCGCCGCAGCATCATGGCACGATGCATGTGTCGCCTGACATCGACTACATCGAACGGGCCTACGACGACGCCAAGTATGGCAAACCGAGCGCCAGTCCGATTCTGGAGATGACGATGCCGACGTCGGTCGACAATACGATCGCGCCGGACGGACAGCATATCTTGTCGATGTTCGTGCAGTACGCGCCGTACAACCTGCGGGAAGGCTCGTGGGACGACATCAAAGAGTCGTTCGCCGACCGCTGCGTCGAAGTGTTGGCCGAGTACGCGCCGAACGTCCCGGGCTCGATCTTGCATCGCCAGGTCCTCTCACCGCTCGACCTGGAGCGGACCTACGGCATCACCGGCGGCAACATCATGCAAGGAGCGATGAACTTCAATCAGCTCTTTGTCACCCGTCCGGTGCCAGGGTGGGCCGACCACCGGACCCCGGTCTCGGGGCTCTATTTGTGCGGCGCCGCCAGTCATCCCGGCGGCGGTGTGATGGGGGCAGCCGGCAAGAATGCGGCTGCCGAGATGCTGCGAGATTTCTAGGCGAAACGGCGATTTGTTCAAAATCGCTGAATGTTGGGGAGTTTTCGGCAATAATAGGGGGCCGCAGCGCATCTGTGCTGCAATATTCGCCCCTCAATGACCGGAGCTTGCCCCCGATGCTTCGCCTCTTCGTTTTCGCGATCGCGTTATCTCCCTGGTTGGCTTCGTTGGCAATCGCCGCCGACAAGCCGAACGTCCTATTTGTCGCCGTCGATGACTTGAACGACTGGGTCCACTGCCTGGGCGGTCACCCTCAAACCAGGTCCCCGAATGTCGATGCGTTGGCGGCCAAGGGGGTGTTGTTCGAGCGGGCCTATTGCTCGGCGCCCGCCTGCAATCCTTCTCGGGCATCGCTGCTCACCGGGATCCCGCCTTCAACCTCCGGCGTTTATCACAACGATCAGCCTTGGCGGCCGGCGCTGCCTGATGCGGTTACCTTGCCGCAGTTCTTTCAGGCGAGCGGCTACGAGGTGATCGGCTGCGGTAAGCTCTTCCATGGTTCTTACCGCGAAGAAACAGGGTTTGATCAGTACCGGAAGCAGATGGGCGATCCGAAGCCAAAGAACCTGCCGCTTAACGGCATTCCCAAGACCTCCCACTTCGATTGGGGCCCGGTTAACGCGCAAGACGCCGAGATGAGCGACTACCAGATGGTCGACTTCGCCATCAAGCAGTTGCAGCAGAAGCATGACAAGCCTCTCTTCCTGGCATGCGGCATCTACCGCCCTCACCTTCCCTGGTACGTGCCGCAGGAATATTTCGATCACTTCCCGCTTGATCAGATTCAACTGCCTGAGATCAAAGAGGACGACTTAGCCGATGTTCCGCAGGCCGGCGTCAAAATCGCCCGGCCGGATGGCGACCATCGCAAGGTGACGTCGACCGACAACTACGCCAAGGCGGTGCAAGGTTATCTCGCCAGCATCGAATTTGCCGACGCCCAGATCGGGCGGTTGATTGCGGCGCTAGAGGCGAGCGAGTACGCCGACAACACGATCATCGTTCTGTGGGGCGACCATGGTTGGCACCTGGGCGAGAAGCAACACTGGCGGAAGTTCGCCTTGTGGGAAGAAGCGACCCGCGTGCCCCTGCTAGTCGTCGCCCCCGGGGTTACCCAGCCCCAGCAGCGCTGCGGGCGAACGGTGACGCTACTCGACATCTACCCGACCCTGGCCGAACTCTGCGGGCTCACACCACCGGCCGCGGTGGAAGGAAAGAGCCTGGTCCCGCTGCTTAGCGATCCAGCCGCCGCGTGGGATCGCCCGGCCGTGACGACGCACGGGCGAAACAACCATGCCGTGCGTGACGAGCGGTGGCGCTACATTCGCTACGCCGATGGCAGCGAAGAGCTTTACGATCATCTGGAAGATCCGCAGGAGTGGACCAACGTCGCCGATCAGCCGGAAAACGCCGCGGTGAAGAAACGTCTGGCCCAATGGGCGCCAACGACCAATGCGGAAGATGCGGAGCGCGAGAAATCGGCCACCGCCAAGGGGCGCAAGCCGATTACCATCGAAGGAACCGTCATCGTGAATGGAGCGCCTGTCGCCGGTTTGGAAGTGGCGATCTATGGCCGAGGAGGAAAGGTCAAAGCTCGCGGCGTGACCGACGCGAAGGGGAAGTATGTGTTGCAAGAAGAAAACGGCGGTCTGCCCGAAGGAGAGTTCCGGTTGACGATTCGTGGCGGAAATCTGCCGCCGAAATATGCAGAGTTGAGCAAGTCAGTTCTGAAGGTTGCGGTCTGCCGAGGAGCGAACTGGTTGGATTTTCAGTTATTGTCGCAGTAGCGCCGCGTCACGCGTCCAGCTCGCCCCGCAAGACGGTAACCGCCGCGCCGCGTAACTTCGCGCGATCACCGTCGAGGGTCACTTCCACCTCTCCACCACGCTGCGAGCATTGAAACGCCCGCAGCGTTTCTTTTTGCCATTTCGGCGACCAGTAGGTCACCAGCGCGCAGTGGGCCGAGCCGGTCACCGGGTCTTCGTCGATCCCGCTGCCTGGGGCAAAGAAGCGAGAGAGGAATTCGTACCGCTCTCCATCGCCCCGGCACGTCACCATCACGCCGCGCACGCGGATCTCGGCCAAGGCGCGAAAGTCAGGCTGCACGCTCCGCAGCTCGGCTTTGGTCGCGACTTCGACCAGCACGTCGCGGCGATTGCGCCCGGTGGCGATCGCCTTGCAGCCGAGCGCCGCGATCAGTCCGGCCGGCGGCGGGCAGACTTCGATCTCGTCGATCGGAAAGTCGAGCTCGATCCGCGAACCAACCTTCGTCGCGGTCAGCACGCCGCTGCGGGTGTTGAACTCAATCGTCTGCTCTGGCGCCGCTTTGCCGGTTTCCCATAGGAAGTGCGATGCCGCCAAGGTGGCGTGCCCGCAAAGATCGACTTCGACGGTCGGGGTGAACCAGCGCAAACGAAAACGGCTTTCCTCTTGCCAGAGAAAAGCCGTTTCGGAGAGATTCATTTCCGCGGCGACCTGTTGGAGCCAACTATCTTCGCACGGTTGCGAGAGCCAACAGACGGCGGCGGGATTCCCAGAGAGGGGTTGGGACGTAAAGGCGTCAATTTGATAGAGCGGCTGCGGCATGTTGGGCTCGTGGGGTAAGGTGCGGGTTCTACTCTTCCCTCGACAACCAAGTGGTCCGCCAGGTTCGCCTTCCTAGCGGTCGGGCGGCGATCTGATTCTAATAAGAGGGAGAGATTGTCCCGCTTTGTTCGTCTAGATTGCTATGAAACCGAGAATTGCCGTCACGATGGGGGATCCGGCCGGAGTTGGTCCGGAGATCGCCTTGCGCCTATTAGCCAATGCCGATGTCGCCCAATATTGCACGCCGATCGTCTTTGGCGACGCTCCGCTACTGCGCCGGGTGGCGAAGTTGCTGGACCTGCCGATGTGCGAACAGGTGATCGCTGCTGCGGACGGCGCCGATCAACTGCGCGACGTGACGACGCCGGCCATTTATGATCTGCAAGCGATCGATGCGGCGGCCGTTGTGCCAGGCGAGATTTCGGCAACCTGCGGTCAAGCCTGTTACGACTACATCCTGGCGGCGATCCGCGCCGCAGAAGCGGGACAGGTCGACGCGATCAGCACCGGCCCGATCAACAAAGAAGCGCTGCACGCCGCTGGGGTCAACTATCCGGGGCATACCGAGATCTTCGCCGACGAGACCGATTCGGCCCGCATCTGCATGATGCTGACGTCGGAAGAAATCACCTGCGGGTTTGTGACGACGCATGTCGGTTATGGAGAAGTTCCCGGCTTACTGACGCAGGAAAGAATTGTCGAGGTAATTGAGCTTTGTCACGAGGCGATGCGTCGCATTCGGGGGCACGCCCCCAAGATGCTGATCTGCGGGCTCAATCCTCACGCTGGCGAACATGGCTTGTTCGGCAATTCGGAAGAAGAGCGAATCATCGCGCCGGCTGTCGCCGAGGCACAATCGATGGGCGTTGATATTTCCGGGCCTTTGCCGCCGGATACGGTCTTTCTGCGGGAGCGCCGCGCGACGACCGATTGCGTGATCTGCATGTATCACGATCAGGGACATATTCCGCTGAAGGCGTTGGCGTTTGATGTGGCGGTAAACATTACCTTGGGACTGCCGATTATCCGCACCTCGGTCGATCACGGCACCGCGTTTGATATCGCGTGGCAAGGTAAGGCCGGCGTGACCAGCCTGATCGAAGCGGTTCGCCTGGCGTCGCGGTTGGCGATTGACCCGACAGCGGCAGTCGCCCCCGAATTGGGCGGATTGGCCTGATTTCGTGTTGGGCGGCTCATAGAAAGGGGCGTTGGAGAAGGCTAAAATAGTCCGGAACCGAAATCCCCCCTTTCCAAACCACGAGTCGCATCCATGCCGTTTCGCCGAACGTTTTCGTTGTTTCTGTTGTTGGCGATGTTCGCCGCCGTCGTGCGAGCTCAAGAGGCCGCACCGGTCGCTTTCTCGGAAACGCCGCTCGACACGGTCGAGATGGTTCGCACTTTCAAGAACCTGCGAATCCGCCGTCCCTTGATCATCACCCATGCCGGCGACGGAAGCGGCCGGTTATTCGTCGCCGAACAGCAAGGTGTGATTCACATCATGCCGAAGGACGAAGCGGAAGGGGAAACGACCGAGGTCTTCCTCGATATCGACAAGCAGGTCCATTTCAACCCGCGACAAAACGAAGAAGGCTTCCTCGGCTTCGCGTTTCATCCCGACTACAAGTCGACCGGCAAGTTTTACGTCTACTACACCACCGAGAAAGAACCGCAGCTTTCGGTGATCTCAGAGTTCTCGGTGTCGCAGGATGATCCGAACAAGGCCGACCCCGCGTCCGAAAAAGTGATCATGACGATCAAGCAGCCGTTCTGGAATCACAATGGCGGCACGATCGCGTTCGGCCCCGACGGCTATCTCTACATTGGTTTGGGCGATGGCGGCAGCGGCGGCGATCCGAAAGGAAACGGGCAGAACCTGTCGTCGCTGCTCGGTTCGCTGTTGCGGATCGACGTCGATCATCAGGCTGACGGTAAGAGCTATGCGATTCCGGCCGACAACCCGTTTGTTGGCGTCAAAGGCGCCCAGCCCGAGATCTACGCCTATGGTCTTCGCAACATTTGGCGGTTCAGCTTTGATTCCAAGACCGGCGTATTGTGGTGCGGCGACGTCGGCCAGGATATCTGGGAAGAGATCAACCTGATCGTCAAAGGCGGCAACTACGGCTGGAACAAGCGCGAAGGGTTCCACCAGTTCAAAAACAGCGGCGTGGACGCCAACGACAAGATGATCGAGCCGATCTGGGAATACAATCACGAGGTCGGTAAGTCGATCACCGGCGGCGTCGTCTATCGCGGAACCGCCGTGCCGGAATTGGTCGGAAAATACTTGTACGCCGACTACGTGACCGGTAAAGTTTGGGCGCTGGATTATGATCTGGAAGCGAAGAAGGTGAAAGCCAACTATCGCATCGCCAATCCATCGAACCCGCCGGTGGTTACGTTTGGCGAAGACGAATCGGGAGACGTGATTGTCAGCGCCATCTTTGGCGAATACGGCACGCTCTATCGATTCAAGTCGAAGAAGTAAAACCAGGAGGGAAGGAAGCTTGAAAGTCGCGATTATTGGCGCTGGATTGTCGGGCCTCGTTTGCGCTCGTGAGCTTTCTTCCCAACATGACGTGCAGTTGTTCGACAAGGCCCGCTGCGTCGCGGGCCGCATGTCGACTCGCCGCGTCGAGCCGGATCTCCAGTTCGACCATGGCGCCCAGTACTTCACTGCCCGCGACCCACGCTTTCATGTCGAAGTTGATGCGTGGGTCGCTGCCGGAGCAGCGGCTCCCTGGACCAGTCCAATTGGCGTGCTCCAGTGCGGCGAAGTCACCCTCTCAGAAAACAGCCCGGTTCGCTACGTCGGCGTTCCGGCGATGAACGCGCCAGTCAAACGGCTCGCCGAAGGGCGGGCGATTCATCTCTCCACACGCATTGAAGCCGTCAGCCGCGACGACGACGGCTGGACGTTGGCCGCTGAGTCGGGCGAACGCTTCGGCCCGTTTGATGCGCTTATCTGCACGGCGCCGCCAGCGCAAGCGACTGTGTTGCTGGGCGAAGTCGCGCCGCAGTGCGCTGCCGAGGTCGCAAAAGTCACGCTGAACCCATGCTGGGCGACGCTTGTCCAATTTACGCAGTGGTTGCCGTTCGATCTGGATGGCGCCTTTGTGCATGACTCTCCGCTTTCCTGGATTGCGCGGAACGGCAGTAAGCCGGGCCGCAATGCGGAGCCAGACTGTTGGGTTTTGCACGCGACGCAAGCGTGGAGCGAACGGCACGTCGAGCAGTCGCCCGACCAGATCGCCCCGCAGATGTTGGCGGCGCTGGCGGCGGCGATTGGCAAGTCGCTGCCAGGGGTCGCCTATCAAACGGCTCATCGTTGGCGATACTCGATTCCGCCGCAGCCGCTGTCGGTTGGGTGTCTGTCCGACGCCGAGTTGCGTCTGGCGGTCGGCGGCGACTGGTGTCAACAAGCGAAAGTGGAAGGCGCTTTTTTGAGCGGGCTCGCATTGGCCGAAACGGTAGTCCAGTGGGAGTGAGCAAGCGCTAGATACGAGAACGTTTCCTCCGAAGAAAGGATTGGAATGAACGATTCGTGGAGCATGATCGTTTTTCGCCTGGTGGAACTTCCGGCTCGCTTACGCGGGCGACGTCAGTACGAGGATCGCATCCGTCAGCGGAGCGGCTGGCGTCATGCTCATGGTCGTCGTCGCTACGATCGGCATGATTCGCACGACAGTCGCCGAGCGCGTATGCTACCCTTTCTGAGAAAGACGCCGGCCAGTCGTACGGCGCCCTCCGCCCCGCTTCTCTGAAAGCCGACCCAATGAGTAAACGCTCCAAGTCGAAAGACGATCACGCCAAGAAGAATGACAGCGATTTGGATCAAGAGCGCGACCCACGCGACCGCATGAAGAAGAAGCAGTACGAGAAGGAGCTTGAGCGGTTACAGATCGAGTTGGTCAAGGCGCAGGAGTGGATCAAAAAGCAAGGAACGGGATTCGTCGTCCTGTTTGAAGGTCGCGACGGCGCCGGCAAAGGAAGCACGATCAAGCGAATCGCGGAAAAGATGAATCCACGCGGTTGTCGCGTCGTCGCCCTTAGCAAACCTTCTGACGTCGAGCAGACTCAGTGGTATTACCAGCGGTATGTCGCGCATCTGCCGTCAGCTGGCGAGATCGTGTTGATGGACCGCAGTTGGTACAACCGTGCCGGCGTCGAGCGAGTGATGGACTTCTGCACCGACGAGCAGTACCAAGAGTTTCTCCGCAGCACGCCGGAGTTCGAGCGGATGTTGATCCGCAGCGGCATCCATTTGATCAAGTACTGGTTCTCGGTCAGCTACGAAGAGCAAGGGCGGCGGTTTCAAAAGCGGTTGGACCAGCCGGACAAACGGTGGAAGTTTAGCCCGATGGATATCGAGGCCCGCAAGCGGTGGTACGACTACTCGAAAGCCCGCGATGCGATGATGGCGGCGACCGATATCCCGGAAGCGCCGTGGTACGTCGTACCGTCGGACGACAAACGCCGCGCCCATCTCAACTGCATCTCGCACTTGTTGAGTCTGGGCGAGTACGAAGACATTCCGCGCAAGAAGATCAAGCTGCCGAAGCGGGATGATGACCAGCCGTACGAAAACAACCTGCGGGGCGAGCGCCGGTTTATCCCGCAGCCGTACTAGAAACCGCTGTCGGGTGAGAGTAGCTGTTTAAGCACGCGATCTTTTTCGGCGACGGCGTCGGCGATCGCTTGTTCGATGTCGTCGCGCTGAGCGTCGTCGGACGCTTCTTCCAGAGCCGCTTGTAGATCTTCGACAACCGCCTGATGCGCTTCCTCGATCGCCTGACGGGCGACATCGGGGCCGGCATTGCAGAAACCGCGGAAGTCTTCTTTCATCGTGAGTGCGCCTGGCCGCAGTTAGATTTTCGTGGTTAGAGAGTAACGTTTTACCGTTTGTCTATCATAGCAAGGTAAGCCTGTCGTCGCTCCCTGATTTGTACGAGAGAATCCTTCATGCGTCGCTGTTGCTCCTGTTGAATATCTGCTGTTTTTCCGCTGCGGCCGATCTGCCCGAAAGTCTGCCGGCGCCGCCGGAGAGCGCCAAGCTCGTCTTTACCGAGGATTGGTCGACCGGCCAGATTGATCCGCAAAAGTGGTATGTGCTGCGGAAGAAATGGGGCGGCGGCAATCATGGCGTGGCGCCGGAGAATGTCGCCATCGCCACCGACGACGTGCATGGAGAACAGAAAAGCGTCCTGGTCTGCACCGGCCATGGCGATCAGTACGATGGCGACGTCGTCGGCCTGTGGGGCCGCAAAGATCGCGTGGGCGGCGTGATCGTGTCGAAGCCCTTCTTTGCTTCCGGCCGATATGAAATTGTCGCCAAGGTCGGCCAAAAAGAACGACACGAAGGAGGCCCGCAAGACCCGCGCGAGCCAAGGGGCGCCATCCCGGCGATGTGGACTTACGGCTATCGCTGGGTTCACGCCAGCGACGAACCGCTTGATGAGTTCCAGGCCGACAAGCCGATGTACAACCCGCACATGAAAGCGTACGGCATGGGCGCCAACGAGTACTGGTCGGAGCTCGACTTCCCCGAGTTCGGCAAGGGTGGCAAATATTCGGAGGCGCTCTACAACACGTTTCTGCAGAACCGGCACGAGCCGCTGCTGTGGGATGTGTCGCACGCGATCGATGGCGACTACCACGCCTTCGTCACCGAGTGGCGGACCAAGCTGCAGCCCTTGCCGGCCGTGACCGACGCGATGGTCGCCCAGCAGGACGGCTTTTACTGGATTCAGGAGAAGTCGATTCCGTTTGCAGACTATGTCGGCAACCCACTGAAGAAGCTCGGGCCTGATCAATACGCCGTCTACGCGGTTCACTACATCGACGGCAAGAAGGTGGCCGAGAATCATCGTTTCGTTCCGTCGATGGCGGCCCAGTTGAACCTGGGCATCTGGCTGCCTGATTGGGCGGGACCAGCCGCCTGGAAAACGGCCAGCATTAAGTTTGCGTCGGTCAAAGTGTGGCAATACGACGACCCCGGCGACGTGCGAGACGTGATCGTCGACGACCTGAAAAACAACATGGACGAACAAGGACGTGAGATCCGCTAAGTCTATGCCATGCTCTTAACGTGTGCCCCTGCTGGCTTGTCCAGCAGGGGCACACGTTAAGACCTTGTAGTCCGAGCTACTTCAACCCCGTCGTCGCGATCCCTTTGAGGAACGTCCGCTGCGTCAGAAAGAACAGAACCACAATCGGCAGCGTGAACAACGTCGCCGCCGCCAGCAGCAAGTGGGTTTGGTCGCTGTAGGAGCTGACGAACTGCTCCAGGCCATAGGCCAGCGGGAAGTTTCTCTTGTCGCTCAGTAGCAGCAACGGTCCGCTGAAGTCGTTCCAGGCGGCGATAAATTGAAATAACGCCACAGTGGCGATCGCTGGTTTCGACAGCGGCAACACGATCCGCCAGAAGATCCCCCATTCGCTGAGCCCGTCGATCCGCGCCGCCTCGCTCAGTTCTTCGGGAATGGTCCGAAAGAACTGTCGCAACAGAAAGATCGAGAACGCGTCTCCCAGGAAAGTCGGGATGATCAACGCGCCCAGCGTGTTGTAAAGACCGACCTCGCGCAGGAGGAGAAACCGCGGGATCATCGTCACATGCCATGGCAGCAGCATCGTGCCGATCAGCACGCCAAACAACAGATTGCGGCCAGGCCAATTCAGTTTCGAGAACGCATACGCCGCCATCGAGCAAGAGATCACCGTTCCTACCACCGAACCGATGCAGATCAGCAGCGTATTGCGCAAGTAAAGGAAGAAGGGCATCGCGCTGACCGCGTCGCCATAGTTTTCCCACCGCCACGACTGCGGCAGCAGCGCATGCGGATTGGCCTGAATCTCGGCCGGCGTTTTCAGTGACGAACAGACCATGATCGCCAGCGGTCCGGCCAGCAAGACCGCCACGACCAATAGCGCCAGGTAGGCGAGAATTTTCTCGATCGGGTTCAGTTTCACTCTTCCGACTCCCGGGCTGCATTGATCTGTCGCTGAATGACTCGCGTTGCGTCGCGCAGCATCGCCTCGCAGTCAGGTTCGGCGGCGCCCAGCATCGCCTGCTCGGCAACGTTCTTGATTTCGTTGTTGAAAAACGGGCCGGCCGGAACGACCGGGATCGGGTATTGGTTGTCGCTGCCGGCCAGCTCGACAAACTGGGCGAACAGCGGCTCTGACTTCAGAAACGCTTGGAACTGCGGCTGCTGGGCGACCTGCTGGGAAACCGGGATCCAGCCGCCGGCGACGCAGGTTTGCGCCGCTTCCGCTTCGTGCCCCATGCCGCTCCAGAACTTCATGAACTCCCAGGCCCCAGCCGCGTTTCGGGCGCCTTGCGGCACGACAAAGTTATTGCCGTTCACCCAACCGGCCCGCTGGCGTCCACCGGGCGGCGGAGGCAACGGACACACGCCAAACTGCGTGATCGGTTCGCCTCGTTCCGCTTGCGCCGCCTGATAAGCCCGAATATCGCGTACCCGCCACTGACCATCCATCATCACCGCGTACCGCCCCGACAGCAGCGGAAACGCCTTGCCCGGGAGCGACTGATCGCCGGCCCGAAACGCGGCGATCTCGGCTGGCCCATATCGCTGTCGATAGCCGACCATCCACTGCAGCGCCGCGTCAATTTGAGCGTCGTCTGCCGTCACTGTCTGTGACGCTTCGTCATAAAACTGCCCGCCAAAGACATAGCCCCATGCCCACAAACGCCGCGAGTCGGGCAAGTAGCCATGTCGCTCATAGCTGGTTAGCCCCGGCGGAGCGATCGTCGCTTCGATCTTATCGAGATCGGCCAAAGTCTCCGGCGGCTGTAATCCGTACTGATCGAGCAACGTCTGGTGATAGTAGAGTGCCCGAATGTCGAGACCGTTGGGCAGCGCGTAAAGACGTCCCTCGTACGTCGCCAAACGTCGCGCGGCGGGAAATAGCCACGCTTCCGCCTGGCGAACTTCGTGCTCAGGGGCAAACGCATCGAGCGGCAAGATCGCGCCCCGAGCGCCCCAGTCGGCAATCACCGGATCGTCGATGTTCAGCAGATCCGGCGGATCTCCCCCCGCCACGGCCAGGAAGAACTTCAGGTCGAGGTTGTTGCCGGGCATCGCAATCGCGCGAACAAAGTGCTCGTCTTGCGACTCGTTGAAGCGGCGGACGATTTCTTCGACGGTCGCCCGGTCGGCGCCTCCCCAGAAATGCCAGAACAGAACCTCCTTGCGCCCCGGCGGCGTCGCTTGCTCTTGCTTGTCGCCCAGCGACGCCGCATAGGCGACAACGCCCAGCAGCAAAAGAATCGCGGCGATCTGAAGCGTGCTGCGGTGCATGATCATCCTCCGTAATAGACCCAGCGACGCGACGTGCGAAACAGCAACAGCGTCGCCGCGAGCAAGAGAACGAACAACAACCAGGCGATCGCCGACGCGTACCCCATATCGAGATGTTGAAACGCGCTGAGGAACAACTGCAGACTGATCATCATCGTCGAGCCGGCCGGCGAGCCGCGGCCTTCGCTGACGATGTAGATTTGCGTGAAGGCCTGCACCGATTGGATGAGCCCCATCACCAGGTTGAAGAAGATGATCGGGGTGAGCATCGGCAGCGTGATGTGCACAAATCGGCGCAGCGGTCCGGCGCCGTCGAGCTGCGCCGCTTCGTACAGCGACTTTGGCACATCGCCGAGCGCCGCCAGATAGATCACCATAAAGTTGCCGACTCCCCAAAGGCTCATCAACACGAGCGCGTCCTTTGACCCCGGCGCAAGACTGCCGGTTTGCCAGAACGCCGCGAAGACATTGCCCGGAGACTCGAGCCACTTTGGCTGGCCCAGACCGAGAGATGAGAGACCGTAGTTGACGATCCCATCGGTCGGGTCGAGCAGCCACATCCACAAGATGCTGGCCGCGACCACGGGAATCACCGACGGCAGAAAAAAGAGAGTGCGGAAAATCGCCTGGCCACGGACCGGCAGTGACAGCAGGACGGCCAGCGAGATGCCGAGCGCGATCGACAGCGGCACGCTAACGGCGGCGTAATAGGCGGTATTGCCCAAAGCCTGGCCAAACCCGGTCCCGCTGGCGATTTCCTCCGCAAGCCGGGAGTAGTTTTCGCCCCCAATCCACTGGGGCGGATTGATCAGATCGTAGCGGCAAAAGCTCCAATACAGAGACGCCGCGAACGGAAACAGGTATAACAGCACCAACCCAACCAGCCAGGGGCTGGCGAATGCGTAGCCTGCGATGCGATTTCGCGTCGAACTCACGCCGCCTCACGGTCGGTTAACGATGAACTGGTGGGGTGCAACACAGGGGTTAAACCAGTTGCTCCGCTGGCGGGCGCCAGCGTCACGATTGTAACGCTGACAGCGGTAAACTGGGACACGCCTGGCGGTCGATACTACGAATACCACCCGATCTCTCCCGACATAGCTGCGCCAGCGATGACACTAACTCCCCTTTCGACGCCGAACTGCCAACGAAAGTTACGGATTGCCCGCGATGAAGCTGGCGTTCCGCATGTTTTTGCCGAATCTCACCACGATGCGCTGTACGGGCTCGGCTACATGCATGCGACCGACCGCATCACGCAAATCATGTTCGCCCGGGCGGTTTCGGCCGGTCGCGCGTCAGAGTTGATCGCCGACAAGGAGGAATTGCGCGAAACCGATCGTTTTTTTCGTCGGATCGGTTTGCATCGCAATCATCAGCGCGAGGTCGGCCTGCTCCGCTCCCACATTCGCGAGCAAATCGCCCACTACGCGGTCGGCGTCAATGATGGCGCCGCCGCCGTTGGGCAATCGTGGCCAATGTGGGCGACCGGTTTTGAATCCGAGCCGTGGGATCCGGTCAGCGTGCTCTTGATCGGCAATTTGCTCAGCTTTGGCGGCTTGGCGGTCAGTCAGTTGGAAAACGAGCGGATCGTCGTCGAGCTAATCCAGTCTGGCGCCAGCGAAGAGGCGCTCCGCGAGATGTTTGAAGGACGGCTCGATCATGTTGACTTCGAGTTGATTCGAAAGGTCCCTTCCCTGCCCCGCATGTCGGACGAAGCGCTGGAAGTGCTGGCCGACTTGCCGCGCTTGGCCGGCAGCAACGCGTGGGCCGTCGCGCCATCGCGCACCGCTTCAGGCGGGGCGATGCTCTGCTCCGACCCGCATCTGGAAATCAACCGTCTGCCGGCGATCTGGTACGAGGCGGTGCTCGACTGGGGGGACGACTACGTGATGGGGGCGACGTTGCCGGGGTGTCCGCTGGTCGCCGTGGGGCGCACCTCGAAGTTGGCCTGGGGCGTTACCTACATGAAAGGAGATACGATCGACATCTTTGTGGAAGATTGTCGACGCTCTCCGACCGGCGAGTGGCAATATCGCCGCGGCGCTGATACCTGGATGAACTTTGAAGTTCGCGAGGAGACGCTCGGCCGCAAGGGGGGCGCCGAAGCGGAGACGATGACGGTACTCGAAAATCCGCAAGGGACGCTCGACGCCGATCCGCTGACGCCCGGCTATCAGTTCTCGCTCGCTTGGAGCGGCACGGCGCCTGGCAGCGGCGCGGCGATCGGCTCGTGGCTCGATGTGATCGCGTCGCCGGACGTGACCACCGCGATGGAAGTGGCCGAACAGTGTCCGCAGCCGACGCTCTGCTGGGTCTTTGCCGACGTCGAAGGAAACATCGGCATGCAGGGGAACGGGCGTTTTCCGGCACGTCGCCCTGGCGCGACGGGACTGGGGCCGCTGGCCGCGTGGGACGAAGCGAATCACTGGAACGGCTTTCTCGGCCCCGAGTATCTGCCGAGCATTTACAATCCCGAGTGTGGCTTTGTCGCCACCGCCAACGAAGAGCAGCCGGAAGTCGACGGCGTGCGGGTCACCAGTCAAACGCTGCCTGACTATCGCAAACGCCGCATCGTCGAGCAGCTGACCTACGCCGGCGAAGTGACCGTCGAAGAGATGCAGACGCTGCAGTACGACCTGGTCAGTCTGCAGGCCCGCGAACTGCTTCCCTATTTGTTGCCGCATGTCGCCGACAAATCGATCGTGCAGCGGCTCGAGAACTGGAACCAGGACTATTCGCCCGACAGCTACGAAGCGGTCCTTTTTCAACGGCTCTACCGCAACACGCTGCTCGAAATCTTCGGCCAGGCCGAAGGACTCGGTCGTCGTCGCGTGTTGTACGTCGCATCGCGGGTCGGATTTTCGAGCATGGTGATCGCCGCGGTCGATCGCATCCTCAAGAAAGACGAGTCGCTCTGGTGGAAGGGACGCAACAAAGGAGAATTGATCCGCGCGGCCGCCGACAAGCTGAAGCTGGAAGTCGAGAAGCCGTGGTCCGAAGTAAACAACTTCCACTTCACCGACCGCTTCTTCGGCGGCATCAGCGTCGGGCGGTTACTTGGTTTCGAGAGTCGCCCTTACCCAATGCCGGGCAACTTCTCGACGATCTTCCAAGGGCACGTGCTGCAAACGGCGAAACGATCGTCGACCTTCGCCCCCAGCTACCACTTTATCGCCGACATGGCGACCAGCGAGGCCTGGTCCAACCTGCCCGGTGGACCAAGCGAGAGCCGGTTCTCGGCGTTCTATAAGAGCGACGTAGCGCGATGGTTTGAAGGGGCGTATAAGCAGTTAATCAAAGAAGAGTTGCCTCCGACGTAGGGCAGGCCGTGCCTGCCGACTTGCGGGCGTTTGCATTCGGCAGGCACGGCCTGCCCTACGCCCTCATCGTCGCCGTTTCTTTTTCTTCGGAAGCTGCCGGGGTCTCTGGCGCGGCGTAGGGACTGGACTCGGCGGCGCTTTTTTTTGCTCCGCCTCGTCCAAGGCGAGTAACTCGGCGCACGTTAGCGTCACGAAGCCTGGCTCGTCGGACGGCAGTGGACTCCGCGGTTCGTTTTTTTCTGGCCGGTCTTGGAGTTCGTCATTGTCATCGGCCAGAGGGGAGTGGACTCGACTCGCTTCTTTTTTTTCGGCTCCATCCGCCAGGCGATAACAGGGTTCGCCGAACTGCGCCGCCGCCGCGTAACGCGGGCGAATTGGGACGATCTCGCCGTCGGCGACCATGCGGTCCCACGTCGCGGCGAACTTGCCGCCGTTCATGCCCGACAGCTCGCGGATTTTCAGCTTTGTGGCGAGTAGCGGATCGACCCGCTTTAGGACGGCCCGCAACTTCCACCGCAGATGTTCGGCCTGATCAGCGGCGATTTGATCGGCCTCTTCTGCGCGGATCGACGCCAAGTCGCGCGGGGTCACCTGCCAAGCGTCGCCGGCCGCTCCTTCGTCGATGTCGACCCCCAATTGATCACCGACGGCGCCGCTGCCGCCATAGGTGAGCCAGAGCCGATGCGCGCCGCTCCCCGGCACAAACGCTTCGCGGCGGTTGACCAAGATCCATTGCCGGGCAATCGCATCGCATGGATCGCCGGCCAGGTCGGCCGTGCCCAAGGGGCGCGGCTTTGGCTCTTTGCGCAAAGGGCAACAGAAGATCGGCGTCGCCCCGGCGTTTTGAATGCAGCGGACCAGATCGCGCAGCTGGGCCGCGGCTCCCCGCCGCGTCGGCGCCAGAAGATCGGCCGCGTCGATCAGCACCACCTCTAATTTGTGCCGCTCGATCCAATCGCTTAGCCGACGCAAGTTGGCCGGCCCGTCCAGGCTCGCCAGGTCGAAGCTCCAGGTCAAACGCTCGAGCGACTCCAGCTCGGTTCCGTTCGCACTGGCCCACCGCACGGTCAGGTCAACCGCCACGTCGCGAGTCGCCTCGCCGGCGACAAACCCAACGCGAAAAGCCCGCTCGGCGGCGAACTGCCCCAGAAACGTACCGCCGGTCGCCAGCGCGCCGGCCAGGTCGATGGCGATCGAGCTTTTCAGACAACGACTCGGCCCCAAGAGAACGGCCGCTTGATGCTGCCGCAACATCCCCGGCAAGAGCCAAGCCGGCGGCCGCCGCCGCGCGAACATCTGTGCCGTCGTCACACTTGTTAGCGGAGAATCGGACGGCGCTGTCTCTGGTTGGCTGGTTCGAGACGGGGCCGCTTCAACGCAGCTCTGATTTTCAAAACTCGGCTGCTGCAGTTCGCAACTTTCTAACATCGCGATCGACATGACCAACTTCTCCCTTGGCTGTAGGAGCGCGCGTACGGAGAGCGCCACCGGAGTCGGCGTTTTCCGAAAACAACACTGCCCAAACCACCACGCGCGGCCTGATCCTGCGGGCCGAGCGCGCTATGAAAAAGAGAACCCAACGCATCCTGCAGGCGCCGGGAAAGGAGAGGAATCGCTCGCCGATCTGGGACGAATGCCGAGATCTGCGTGCCTGTACAAGTTTATACTAAAAGTGGGGGTGGTGGGTCAAGCATTTTTGGGGGATGCGGCGAGGCCGACTCAACCCGTTGGGCTCGAGCAAGACAGACAAGACATTTTCTGTAATCTGCGACCATCTGCGTACATCTGCGGTTCCATCCTTCGCCAGCAGAGTTCTTGAACCGCAGATTTACGCAGATGATCGCAGATGGAGAAGGGATTGCGGCCTGGTGTTGGTTTGGGAGTGGACTTGCACCTGCATGCCTTGGTTGGTGCTTGCGGCCGAATTCCCTCGGCTCGCGCCTCGGGCTACGATTAACCTTCGGCTTCCAGCTTCGCCAGTTCTTCCGCCGTCGCATCGACCGTGTCGCGGATCTGTTTTTCTTTGTGCTCGGACGTGATAAAGAACCGCAGGCGGGCCGCTTTTTCTTCGACGGCCGGGTAGAGAATCGGTTGGACGTTAATTCCCCGGGCGTACAGCTTCCGCGACAGCTTCAGCGCGCGGATCGAGTTGCCGATGATCACCGGCACGACCGGCGTGTTTTGGCCGAAGCCGGTGTTCAGGTTGCGTTCTTTGGCGAGCTTCAGGAACAGCGCCGAGTTGGCGGAGCATTGGGCGACAATCTCCGGATGCGCTTCTAACCGACGGAGCGACGCCAGTGCGGCCGCTGCATTCGATGGTGGAATGCCGACGCTGAAGACGAAGCCTGGGGCGGTGTACTTGAGGAACTTCACCAGTTGCTTGCGACCGGCGATGTAGCCGCCGCAGCTGCCGAACGTTTTGCTGAGGGTCGCCATCAGCATGTCGACGCGGTTGGGGTCGACGTCAAAGTGTTCGCAGATGCCGCGGCCCGTTTTGCCCATCGTGCCGATCGAGTGCGCCTCGTCGACGAAGAGCATCGCCTTGTACTTCTCTTTCAGCTCGATGAACTTCGGCAGATCGGGATAGTCGCCATCCATGCTGTAGACGCCTTCGACGACGATCAGCACGCGGCGATAGTTGCCCCGCGATTCGGCCAGCATCCGCTCGGCCGCTTCAAAATCGTTGTGGCGGAAGGCGCGGCGCTGGGCGCCGGACAAGATGCAGCCTTGGATCAAACTGTTGTGCGACAGTTCGTCATGCAGGATCAAGTCACCCGGCTTCATGAGATAGCCGATCGTCGATTCGTTGGTTGAGTGACCACCGACCAGCACGATCGCGTCTTCGACCCCCAGGAACTTCGCGATCCCCTGCTCTAGCTCGCCGTGGATCGGTTTTTCGCCGCTGACGATTCGGCTGGCCGAGACGCTGGTGCCGTATTGGTCGATCGCCGCCCTAGCCGCGGCGTCAACCTCCGGGGCTCCGCTTGAGCCAAGGTAGTTGTAGCTGGAGAAGTTGATCATCACCCGGCCGCCGATCACGGCCGTGTCGCGGGTAACGCTCTCGTGGATGTCGAAGTAAGGATTCTCGACCCCCATCCGCGCGAACGTTCCGAGCCGCGTTTCCAGCTCACGAACCTCAGGGAACTCGCGGACATCGTAGTCGCCGGGGCCGATCTCGTCGATCGAACGTTTTTGCTGCGAGTTGGCGACCGGCGCGGCGGGCGATTCGCCGCTATTGGAATCAGCGGAGACGTCTCCTTCGATCCCCAGTACTTCCTGCACCGCGACGGCCAGGCTGTTGACGGTCGTTTCTTCCGAGAAGCTCTCCATCGGGATTTCGATGTCCAGCTCCGACTCGAGCCCGTTCTTCAGTTCGATCCCCATCAGAGAGTCGAGGCCCATGTCGGCTAACGGCTTGCTGCGGTCGAGTTGGGCGGCGGCGACGCCCAGCGTCTTGCCGACCGCTTCGGCGACGTAGTCGGCAATCAGTCGGGCTCGCTTTTCTTCTCCGGCGGCGGCCAGTTGACCTTTCAAACCGCCGGCGACAGCGCCAGCGGCGGCGACCGTTGCGCGGCGATGCAGAGTCGCCAGCTGGTCGAGCAACCGCGGGTGCTTGTTGCGGGAGAACTGCTTAAGGAACTTGCTCCAGTCGATCGGGAAGACGCCGGCATTGGCGCTCAAGCGATCGCTGACGATTTGCTCTAGGGCGAACAATCCTTCCGGCGGCGAGATGACGCCAACGCCGAGCTTGGCCCATTTCGTGTGATCCTGATCGGCCGCCATGCCGCCGCCGGACCAGGGGCCCCAGTTGATGCTGAGCCCAGCCAGCCCTTGCCCGCGACGATACTTGACCAAGCCGTCCATAAAGGCATTGGCCGCCGCGTAGTTCGACTGTCCCGGCGAACCAATCACCGCCGCCAGCGACGAGAAGGTGATGAACATCTCCAGCGGCAACTCGGCAGTCGCCATGTGCAGATTCCACGCGCCGTCGACCTTCGACGAGAAGACGGTCTGGAACCGCTCCCACGACTGTTGCGGCAGCGTCGCATCGTCAAGCACGCCGGCGGCGTGGATCACGCCGACCAGTTGGTTTTGCTTGTTGATGGCGGCGATCGACTTGGCGACGCTCTCGGCATCGGCGACGTCGAGCGCAACGCACTCGACCGTGACGCCTTCGCTTTGCCACGCTGCGATCCGCTCGGCGGCTGTTTCGTTCGGCTTGCCGCTACGGCTGGCCAGAGCCAGGCGTTTGGCGCCGCGGCTGACCAGCCACGCGGCGACTTCCAAGCCGAGGGCGCCGAGACCGCCGGTGATCAGGTAGGTTCCATCGCCGCTAACCAGCGACGTTTCGCTCAGCGGCCGGGCCATGCCGATCACGACTTTGCCGCGATGCTTGGCCTGCTGCATGTGACGGAACGCTTCGACTGATTTCTCGACCGGGAAGACTTCCATCGGCAGCGGTCGCAGCTCGCCCGAGTCAAACTGTGGGCCAAGTTCGCCCAGCAGCTTGGCGATCAGGCCAACGTCATTGCGTTCTTCTTGACCCAGGTCAAACGGGAAGTACTTCGCTTTGGGGCGAACCTCGGCGAATTGTTCCTTCGTCCAGATGCCGATCTTGCCGATCTCGACAAAGCGTCCCTTCTCGGCCAGCACTTCGACGCTTTTTGGGATGAAGTCTTGGTTCAAGCTGTTGAGCACGACATCGACGCCGGCGCCATCGGTATCGGCCAGGATCTTGTCGGCAAAGCTGGTCGTGCGGGAGTCGTAGATATGCTCAACGCTAAGCGAGCGGAGGAAGTCCCACTTGCCGCGACTGGCGGTGGCGAAGACCTCGGCGCCGGCCGCTTGCGCGATGGCGACCGCCGCTTGTCCCACACCGCCTGCGGCGGCGTGAATCAGCACACGCTCGCCCTTCTTCAGCTTCGCCAGTTTGGCCAGGCCGTAGTAGGCGGTCAGGTAGGCCAGGGGCAAGGTCGCCGCTTCTTCGTGCGACATTTTGGTCGGACGGGGAGCGACGTAATTCTGATCGATCGTCAGGTGGCTCGCCATGCTAGCGGTCGCCAGCGCGATCACCGTATCGCCTGGTTTGTACGACTTCACCTTGTCGCCGACGCGGGTGACGACGCCTGAGCATTCAAAGCCGAACGTGACGTCCGCTTCGCTGAGGATGCCGATCTCTTTTTCGTACTCTTGCAGCATGCCAAGGGCCCGCAGCACGTCGCGGAAGTTGAGCCCCGCGGCGCTCACCGCGATCTCGACTTCGGTCTCGCCCGGCTCGCTAACGGCGAACTCACGGAGCGTCAGTTGATCGATCAGGCCAAACTTCTGCAGGCCCAGCTTGTACGGACCATACGGAATCGCGAGTTGTCCCCGCTTGGCGTCAGCGGCCGATACCAGTCGGGACGAGTAGCGTTTGTCGCTGCGAAGGACGATCTCGACTTCTTTGTCAGGCACCCAAAGTTCGCCAAACAGGCGAGCGGCGTTCTCGGCGCCAGCCGGGTCGAGATCGATCCGCGTGCAGGAGAGCTTTGGCGCTTCGGCGGCAATAACGCGACCGAGTCCCCACAGCGTTGTGCCTGACGGCTGAGCGACGCCACAATCGGCGGCGACTTGTTGGGCGCCTTGCGTGACCAGGGTCAGCTGCGGAGTTTGATCTTCAAGCTTTAGTAGAGCCTGCGTCAGATGCAGCGTCGCTTGCGCCGCTTGCGTATCGGCGTTGTCGCAATCGTCGGCCAGCACCACGACGCCGCGCAGCGGGCTATCGGCCGAGAGCTTCAATTCGGCAAACAGCGATTCAAACTGGGTCGGATCGCCGGTTGCAACTTCGGCCGCGTCGCTGGTTACTTTCAGCTTCTTGCCACGCGAGGCGATCACGCACCGCTGTTTGCGATCGGTTAGCTCTTTGTGGAGCGAAGCGGCGAGCGGGCTTTTCTTGTCATCAGCCCAGACCAGCCAGACCGGCGTTTGCGTTTCGTCCACCGAAAGCGGCGAACCGATCCGCGGCGTATCGCGCCAGATCACTTCGTACAGCCAGCTGTCGACATGATGATGCAGACGCTGCTGCAGATCTTGTCGCGAGACCCGCATCAGGCGGAGGCCGCGAACTTCGGCGAGTTGCTCCCCTTCTTCATTGGCCAGGATGACGTCGGCGACGACTTGGGGCGAACGGCCGCTCTTCCGCTCGGTAATGCAGCTATGGCAGATCACGTGGGCGGGCGAATGCGGGGCGAAGAGATGCACCGCCGCGGCGCCGATCGGTACGAAGGTTGAATCGGCGTCAACCTGATCGGCGACCAAGGCGCCGACCGTCTGCAAACAAGCGTCCAAGAGCGCCGGATGGATCGCGTAATGCGAGGCGTCGCTCTTCTGCTGCGCGGCAAGCGAGACTTCGGCCAGTGCGTCATCGCCGCCGGTCCCCATCTTCTTGATGCCGCGGAAGGCGCGGCCGTAGTCGAGTCCGCTGGCGCGACAGGCCGCGTAAAACTCGTCGACCTCGACTTCCCCTTCCATCTTGAAGTAGACGTCTTGCAGTTTTAGCTCGGCAGGGGCGGCGTCGGTTAGCGCAACCTTGCCGGAGGCGTGCAGCTTCCAGACGGCGTCCGACTCGCCCGAGGCTTCGCGGCTGAGAATGCGGAAATCGCAAACCGAATCGCCCGGCGTGATCAGCGTTTGCACCGACCGCATCGCGTCGTCGAGCACCAGCGGCTGATGGATGTTCAGTCCTTCGACGGCGACGTTGGTGGCGGCGAAATGTGCGCGACCGGCGGCCAGCGCAATCTCGATGTAGCCGGTCGCCGGGAAAACCGGCTGCCCAAACAGTTGGTGATCGCGCAGGTAGTTGGGGCGCGACGCCGAGAGAGTCGACTCGTACAGTTTTTCGTCGAGCGCTGTCGGATGCAGCTGACCCAACAGCGGATGACCGCCGACGATCGGCGACGTGGCGGTGCTGACGTATCCGCCGCTGTCGGTCGGGCCGGCGCTGTCGGGCGCCCAGAAGCGAGATCGTTGGAATGGATACGTCGGCAGGTCGATCTTGGTGCGGGCGTAGCCGGCTTCAAAACCTTGCCAGTCGATCTTGCCCCCCAGCTCAAATAGTTGCGCAAGCGAGCCGAGTAACGTTTGCCACTCGTCCCGCTTGGCTCGCATCGACGAGAGCCAGTTCAAGTCTTTGCCGTCGAGCGTCGCGCGGCCTAGGCTGGTCAGAATCGGGTTGGGGCCGATCTCGATATAGACCTTGGCGCCCTTCTTCCCCAACAGCGTCATGCCATCGCCAAAACGAACCGCTTCGCGCAGATGATTGCGCCAGTAGGTCGGCGTGGTGATTTCGTCGCCAGCCCACTGGCCGGTCAGGTTGGCGGCCAGTGGAATTGCCGCGGGGTGAAGTTCGATTTGCCCGACCGTTTTTTCAAACTCGTCGAGGATCGGGTCCATCAGCGGCGAGTGGAACGCGTGCGAAACGGTCAGCCGCGTCGCACGAACGCCTTGCTTTTCGCACTCGGCGATCGCCGCGTCGAGCGCGGCCATTTCGCCGGAGATGACCGTTTGCTGCGGGCTGTTGTAGGCGGCGACCGACAGCTTGGATGGATTGGCGGCGATCAACGGATCGACGACTGACGGACCGGCCGAAATCGCGGCCATGCCGCCTCCGGCCGGAAGCGAGTTCATCAGCTTGCCGCGCAGCGCGATCAGCTTCAGGCCATCTTCCAGCGAAAAGACGCGAGCCGCACAGGCGGCGACATACTCGCCCACGCTGTGTCCGATCACCATGTCGGGCTCAACGCCCCACGACTTCCACAGCTCGAACAGCGAGTACTCGACCGCAAACAGCGCCGGCTGCGTGTAGGCCGTTTGATTGACCGCGTCGGCGTCGGCGCCGAATAAGATCTCCAGCAGCGGCACGTCGTACTGCGCCAGGATCTCGGCGCAGCGATCGAGCGTCGCGCGATAGATTGGCTGCGTTTCGTAGAGCGACTTGCTCATGCCGAAGTACTGCGAGCCTTGCCCGGTAAACAGGAAGGCGGTTTTCATTTTGCGGCGTTTGGGGCCGCTTTCTTTGCTCGGCGCCGTTTCGGCGATCTTGCGCAACTGCTTGATTGCCGCTTCCCGCGAGTCGACGATCAGGCCTTTGCGGGCTTCCAGCTTCGAGCGACCGACGTTGACCGAATAGGCGAAGTCGGCTACGTCGAGATCGGCTTGCTCTGACAACAAATCAGCGTAGTGCGTGGCGACTTCGGCCAGACCGGTGGTGCTGGCGGCGGACAGGGTCACCACATGCTGCGGACGCTGGAAGTCGGCGTAGGTTTCCTTGGCCTTGCCGCCAGCGTAGTCGCCGACAATGACATGGCAGTTGGTGCCGCCAAAACCGAAGGCGCTGACGCCGGCGATGCGCTCACCGGGCTGCGATTTCCAATCGGTCGGCTTCAGCGGGATTTCGATCGGGGCGTCCGACAGATCGATGTACGGGTTCAACTCGCTGAAGTTGAGGTGGGGCGGGATCTGCTGGTGCTTGAGCGAAAGGATGCACTTCACCAAACCAGCGACGCCAGCGGCCGACTCTAAGTGGCCGATGTTGGTTTTGACCGAGGCGATCCGCAGCGGCTTGTCGGCAGGGCGATCGACGGCCAACACGCTTTTCACCGAGCGGACTTCGATCGGGTCGCCTAGCGAAGTGCCGGTGCCGTGCGCTTCGATGTACTCGACGTCGTGCGGCTCCAGCTTTGCATCGGCCAGCGCTGCCCGCAGCACGTCTTGCTGCGACGGGCCGTTGGGGGCGGTCAGCCCGTTGGTGAGACCATCTTGATTGACGGCGGTTCCGCGAACGACGGCCAGGATCTGGTCGCCATCGCGCTCGGCCTCTTCCAGGCGTTTCAGCACGACCATGCCGCACCCTTCGCCGCGGACGTAGCCATCCGCTTTGGCGTCGAAGGTCTTGCAGCGGCCGTCGGGCGACATCATCCGGGCCTGCGAGAAGGTGATCGTCCCCTCGGGCGTCAGGATCATGTTGACGCCGCCAGCCAGGGCAAGGTTACTCTCGCCGCTTTGCAGGCTTTGGCAGGCCAAGTGAACGGCGACCAGCGACGAACTGCAAGCCGTATCGATCGCGACGCTGGGGCCGCGGAAGTTGAAGACGTAGCTCAGGCGATTGGCGGCGATCGAGAGACTGGTGCCGGTCGCACTGTAGGCGGTCAGCGAATCAAGCCCGCGGAACATCAGCCGGGCATAGTCGCTGTTGCTGATGCCGACAAAGACGCCGGTCGGCGAGTCAGCCAGACTGTCGACCGGGGCGCCGGCGTTTTCGAGCGCTTCCCAGGCGACTTCCAGCAGCAGCCGCTGCTGGGGATCCATTTTCTCGGCTTCGCGCCCCGAGATCCCAAAGAAGGCGGGATCGAAGTCGGCGACGTCGTCCAAAAATCCGCCCCAGCGGGTGCTGGTTTTGCCGGGCGTCGCTGGTTCGCTGCTGTAGAGCGCATCAACGTCCCAGCGATCGGCCGGCGTCTGGCGAATCGCGTCGACGCCGCCGGCAAGGAGTTCCCAATAGGCGGCTGGGTCGGAGGCGCCAGGGAAACGACAACCGACGCCCACCACGGCGATCGGCGAGTGAGGTAGATGCATCGCGGTAATCAATCTACGTCGTGGCTTGAAAATGACGGCCAAATAGGGCTCGTCCGAAAGGGGAGCGGACTGGCGAGCGGCGCAAGCCTTGACGTCATTGTAGCGATATTACGGTTTTTGACCTGCGCCGGTTGCGTCCTTGCCTTCGGCCGGCGTTTATCGCTGTTCGGCCAAGTATTCGGAGAATTCTTCGATCGTCGGGTAATCGTAGACGACGGTCGGGTCGATGCGGCGTCCGAGCCATTGTTCCAGGTCGCCGGTCATCCCGATCGCCGACGCCGAATCGAGCGCAAACGATTCAAACGGCGCCGTCACGTCGATCGACTGGGGCGCCGTATCCAGCTCGCGGGCAAGATAGGCGACCATCCATTCTTGGATCTCTTCCGCCGTGGCGGAGGCGCCAGCAGCCGCTTTGTCGCTTGTCATGTAGGTCCTCTCACGTCATTCCGTAAAGGATTTATCCTACACGTTGGGCCCGGAAGCGACCACCGACCCATGCCTGGGCGGCAATTTCCGCGGGAATCGAGCCGCAGACCGAAATCGCGCCGACATATCCCTCAGCCGGGCAGAATTCGGTGATCGAAGCCGACCTTTCTTGCGCCGAGCGGTCGCCGTGGTCAATCACCCGACGCGCCGGCGGGGCGGACAGGTCGATTTCCAGCTTTTCCAGCGGACGGCGGATCCCCACGCCAAACGTCTTCAAATACGCCTCTTTGTGCGTCCAATACCGCAAAAACTGGCGATCTTGTTCGGCCGACGGCAGGCGGAGCACCTCGGGACGCTCGTACGGGGCTAGGCAGCGATCGATCATCCGCGACAGACCCCGAATCTGGCGGACCTGCTCGATATCGACGCCGACTTCACCAATCGTCGAAACGGCCAGCACAGCCAAATCGCCCGAGTGGCTGACGTTGAACCAGATTGAATCTCGATGTTCCAGCAGCGGCTTGCCGAATTCTCCCGTGGTCAGTGCGAGCTGATTGGGCGAGAGCTGCAGGTACTCGGCCAGGATCTGGCGTACCGCGCCACGGCAGATGGTGTAGCGTACGGTCTGAGCTTCGAGCAGAAAGCTGTCCGCTTTTTCTCGCTCCGAGGCAGATAGCACTGCGCGCAGTTGGGCGACCTGCGACTTGCCGGCGCGAAGCGGAATGCTCCAAAGATGGAGCGCTTCGGCGGACATGCCGGTCAAAGGCGCCAGGCGCGAGCCACGTGCTTCCGGGAGTCGTATCATGTTCGGTAGTGGGTTAAGTGTCTTGATATGGCCTGTCCGAGCAGCGGCAGTACAGGAGGGGCGGCCGCCAGGTGAGGATTGCGCTCTTCAAGAGAGATCGGACAAACAACAATCTCGACGGGAGGGTTATCGGCTGAGGGTGATCGGCCGCATTATTCGTAATAGCCTGTATAATTCAAAGGATTGATCATTCTTGGGGAGTAGACTAGCGAAGTAGGTAGTCTGCGGCAATTTCGTAAGGTTTTAGGTCTGATGGCGCGTGTTGTTCTGGCTATGTCGGGGGGTGTTGATAGCAGCGTCGCCGCTCATCTCTTGCTAGAAGAGGGGCATGAAGTAGTTGGCGTGTTCATGCGTCATGGCGAGGAGTCTCCCATCGCCAGCTGTCAGATCGACGGCCAATCGGCTTTGCCAATCCTTAATGAGCGACCCGACCATAAGCAGGGGTGTTGTAGTGCTAGCGATGCGGCTGACGCTCGGCGCGTTGCCGATAACCTAGGCATCCCATTTTACGCGCTGAACCTGCAGAGAGAATTCGGCCAGATCATCGATTACTTTGTCGAAGAGTACGTCGCCGGCCGAACCCCCAATCCGTGTGTGATGTGCAACAACTGGATTAAGTTTGGCAAACTGTTCGACTACGCCGACAGCGTCGATGCGGAATACGTCGCTACAGGCCACTATGCTCGGTTGCTGGCCGATTCCGACGGGCAACTGCCGCGGCTGGTGCGCGGCGTCGATCCCGGCAAAGATCAGACCTACGTGCTGTTCGGCATCGAGCGCGACTATCTGCGGCGGATGCTGCTGCCGGTTGGACACTTTGAGAAGTCGCGAATTCGCGAAATGGCGGCGCAAATTGGGATGCGCGTCGCTGACAAGAAAGATAGCCAGGAAATCTGCTTCGTCACCTCTGGCAAGCATGACGAATTCATCAAAGCCCGCCGCTCGGATCTGCAAACCGCCGGCGATATCGTCACCACCAGCGGCGAAGTGGTCGGTACGCACGACGGGATCGAAAAGTACACCATTGGCCAAAGGAAGGGGTTGGGCGTCGCGCTTGGCGAACCCCGCTTTGTCGTACGGATTGAGCCCGATACCAACCGCGTCGTGATTGGCGAAAAAGAGGAGCTTGGCCGCACCGAACTGACGGCCCGCGATTGCAATTGGCTGGTCGACTTGCCGGCAGGCCCGATCCGCTGCCGCGCCCAGATTCGCTACAACAGCGACGACGCTCCCGCGACGGTCGAACGTTTGCCGGAAGGGCGGATCGCGGTCACCTTTGACGAGCCGCGCCGCGGCGTCGCGCCGGGTCAGGCGGTGGTCTGCTATGACGGCGACCAGGTGATTGGCGGCGGTTGGATTGAGTAGCTGCGCGACTTCCTAGCGCAAAAGAAAGACTCGCGTTTGTAGCGCGAGTCTTTGGAGCGATGGGCCTGATGGGCGAACGACTAGTCCCAAGAGAATGTTTGTTTGTCGTCGGCCAAGCAAGCGTTTTGAAAGGCGGTTCCGTCAATCGTGAACGGGATGAAGCGAACCGAGCCGTCCGCCAGCACCGCGTTGATTCCGGCGCTGTGAGACGAACCGAAATAGGGCTGCCATTCGCCGTAGGTTCCGTTGTAGCCGAGGCTCGCCTTCCCAAAATTCCAACTGTCGTTTGGATTCGGCGCGTCTCGGTCGGCGATGGGGGGAAGCGGGGTGACGTTGTCTGACGAATCGACATGGCTGCCGAAGCGAATGTTATCTTCGTCCCAGCCGCTGTTATTCCAGCGCTCGTTGTCGCCCCCTTCCGTGCCGTAAGCTTCGGGGTGGAGCGCCTTTTCCGCGAACATGATGGTATTCGAAGATCCATCTCGGATCCGTTCGATCGTCAGTTCCCCCTTGGTATTGTTGCGGTGGCGAATCACGCCATGCTCGCCGAGATTGCTCGAGTTGCGAACGTTCCCCTGGGTTCGTTCACCGGCGTTGCCTGCGTAGTCGCAGCGATAGGCTGAGCCCGAACCATAGGGGGTGGGAGCGCGCCGGGTGGGGCAGAAAAAACCTTCCACGAAGTTCTGGGCGACGATGTCTTGGGTTCCTGCCGGATCGTCGTAGTCGGCTAGATCGTACAGGTGTTGCTGTTCGATGAACGGCAAAAAATGAAAGCTCCAGGTCCAGCCTTCAACCGTAAGTGCGGTGCAACATTCAGTCGTCAAGTCGGTCAAGAGGCCGTCACGTGCGCCCCAGACGAGATGTCCGTAGGTCGATTCGAAGTTGTGTGCGGCCAGACCGAGCTGTTTCAGGTTGTTGCTGCAGTGAGTGCGACGGGCCGATTCGCGGGCTTGTTGCACGGCCGGTAGCAACAGGCTGATTAGAACGCCGATGATGGCGATCACAACCAGTAGTTCTACTAAAGTAAAACCGGCCGTTTTACCTGAGCTTCGTCCGACAATCGTCAATGAATTGTCCTTGGTAAGAATGAGATTTTGATCGAAGAACGATTGCGCCGCGGTCAGGCCGCGGCGCTCGCAGGGCTATTTCTTCTTCGCAGGTTTGTAGGAATTGCTTGCTGCGCGTTCGGCATCTTCAACTGCGGCGTCTTCCGCTTTGATCCGTTCTTGCAGTTCCATCGTCATCTCTGGCGGAGTGTTGGAAGCGGAGCCTCCGCAACCAATCGCGAGCGTGACGACCGAAAAAAGCATCGCGAAGCGTAACATGGCCATTTTGTTTTCGCCGTATCAAATGGAGTGTGGGAGCGGAGGTGGGCGATCTACGCCCGACTACGAGAACTTCTACTAGTCCAGGTTTAGGACTTCGCCATCGTCGGTAAGGGTGGCGCGACGGAACATCTCGCCATCAATGTTGAACGCGATGAACTGAACCGAACCATCGGCGAAGGCGGCGTTCATGCCGCCACTGTGCGACGAGCCGAAGTAGGGATGCCAATTGGTGTAGATCCCCAAGCCGAGCTCCGGCTTGTCGTAGAAACCCCATTTGTCCGCGCTATCTTTGTACGGGGCGAAGGCGTCGGGGATCGGATTCAGCGGAACGACGTTGTCGCTACTGTCGACATGACTTCCGTAGCGAATGTTGTCTTCGTCCCAGCCGGGGTTGTTCCAGCGTTCGTTGTCTCCACCTTCGCTGCCGTGAGAATCCTGGTGGAGCGCCTTTTCGCCAAACATGATTGTGTTGGACGAGCCGTCCGGGATCTTCTCGATCGCCAGTTTGCTGTTGGTCGCGAGGTTACGAATTACGCCACGTTCGCCGACGCTGCCTGCCGAACGGATATTTCCTTGAGTCCGCTCGCCGCCGCTGCCGGCGTAGTCGCCCCGGTAGTAGAGCCCGGTGCCGTAAGCCGTGGGAGCGCGCCGCGAAGGACAGTAATACGAGTCGACTCCAGCTTGCGCGACCACGTTCAGAGTTCCAATCGGATGAGCGTAGTCGGCTAGGTCGTAGATGTTTTGCTGTTCGAGAAACGGCGTTAGATGAAACGACCAGCTCCACCCTTCCACGGTCGAAGAAGTGCAGCATTCGTCGATGGGATCCGTTAGCGATCCGTCGCGACCGCCAAACACGATATAGCCGTAGGTGTCTTGAAAGTTGTGCGTCGCCAGTGCGATCTGTTTTAGATTGTTGGTGCACTGCATGCGACGGGCCGCTTCGCGGGCTTGTTGCACGGCCGGCAATAACAGCGCAATCAACACGCCGATAATCGCGATAACGACCAGTAACTCGACGAGGGTAAACCCAGATTTACGGTGAGCAAGTTTCATGATTTCGCGCCTCTCCAATGTTGTCGATCAGCCTCGACAAACGACCGATGTCAGCTCGACGTCGGAGATCGCGCCCATTCGCTTTCTCGTCCGGCCGTGCCGTAAAGCAAATCAATATAGCAACGGGGCAATCGAGACGAGAGGACTCTTCACGTTTTGTTAACTGAAGAACTTGCGAAGGCCAGCGGCTTACTGGCTGTTTCCCCTTTTTACTGTTTGACGTTTTTTTTGGAATTTCTCAAGGGTGATCAGGTCCGCTCAGAAGGGCGTTAAGGAGGTGGGTTTTTTTATTGCCAGGGGGTGGCAAACGAATGGTGTTAAGAACAGGTAAAGAGCCTCCCGGGAAATTCGACGAATATTAATCTTCGTTTTGCGCACAGCGACAAGCAGATGGCGCAGAAAAGATAGCCGAAGGTGGGGGATGCTGGTGAGGGGCCGAAATGGGGCGTCTTTCAAGCGCGCAAGAGAGCGGTCTGTAGTCAGCTGGGTTCCAACTACGAATTCGTCTCTTCGTCCGAAGGGACCTGCTCAGGAGACGCCGTAGAAGAGTAGTCGTCGACGTCGGTCAGCGTGAATTCGGTGTTGAAGCCATCGCCAGCGGAAAGGTAGATCTCGCCATGCGGTTCCGGCTGCTGGGCGACGACATGGCAGTGCCGCACCAGTTCGAGCACCGCCAGAAACAGGCCGATGATCACGACCTTGTGAACGGCGCCTTCAAAGTTGGAAGTGAACGAGACCTTTTCCTCGTTCACGATCCGCTGATGGATCCGCTCCATATAAACGCGTATCGGCGTGTCGTCGTAGACGATGTTGGTTGGCTGGACCGTCTTGCTGTCGCGGACGATTCGCGTTAATGCACTGACCAGGTCCCACAACTCGACCTCATGAATCGGCTGTTGCGCCGGATCGATCCGGCGCGGCGGCAGATCGTCGGAAAGTCGCGAGAAGCGGCGGTTCCAGGCCCGCCCTTGATCGTCGAGCAGCCCCGCCGCATCTTTAAACCGTTTGTATTCGAGCAGCCGTTCGACCAACTGTTCGCGCGGATCGTCGATCAGCTCTTCGTCAGTCTCGGCGCCAGGCAGCAGCAGCTTTGACTTGATTTCGACCAGCGTGCTCGCCATTTCTAGAAAGTCGGCCGCCGCGTCGACGTCCATCTGCTGAATGATGTCGAGGTACAGAACGTACTGCTCGGTGATCATCGCGATCGGAATATCGCGAATGTCGATCTCGTGCTTGCGGACCAGGTAGAGCAACAGGTCGAGCGGACCGCGATAGACGTCGATGTCGACCTTAAATTTCATCCGGGCTTTCTTTGCAGGTACGAGTGCGAACGGCGGACGCGAAAACGACGCCAAATCTTCATCAAAAACTAAAGCAGAAACCCTAGGGCGTGGCCAGGGCTCTTTCTATATTCGGAAATACCCAACCTTTGCGGTAGAAGGATGAGGTCCGATTTTGGCTGGAATGTCGCGACCACTCGCCTGCGGCATGCGCCTCGATCCCCTGCTCTTCCCTAGTTTACAGGAGATGGGGGGAGATCGATTCGGTTTACTTGTTTCTCGTAGGCGCCAATAGTGTTATGCCCATCGAAATTCGACACCGGGAAACTGGCGAGCCGCTCTTTCAAGTAGCGGCCGATACGCTTCGCGGAGCCAATTTGTCGAGCAAGGCCCTGGCCTACGCCAATCTAGCTGGCGCCGATCTGCGGAGCGCCAATCTTGATATCGCCGATCTGAGACATGCCGACTTGCGCGGGGCCCGGCTCGAGTCGGCCAGCTTGCAAAACGCCAGCCTGGCCGACGCCATTTTGGATGGGTGCGAAGGGGAAGGCGCCGATTTCTCCAACGCCCAGGCCCAGCGGGCCTCGTTTGTCGAAGCGACATTGACCCGCTCTTCGTTTCGGTACGCCGATCTCTCGGCCGCCAAGCTGACGCAGACGTCGATGTCCGACTGCGACCTGAGCATGGCGACTTTGCGCGGCGACTTCTCGTCAGCCAAGATGAATCGCTGCGATATGCGTTCGTCCGACCTGACCGGTGCGGCGATGCGCAAAACCAGTTTGCGCAACGCCCAACTCGACGGCGCAATCTTGATGGGCGCCGATCTTACGAGCGCTAATCTTGATGGTGCAAAACTGGTTGGCGCGAAGCTCACCGGCGCAGTTCTCAAAGGGACTTTGCTCGATGGCGCGATGCAGGAGATGCACAGTCGGCCGAGCAAACCCAAGGGGCCCTGGTGGAAAGTTTGGAAGTAAAGTTTCCACCCACACGAGTAGGAATACTTCGCTTCTTATCGAATCTGCACCAAAAAAGTTGTAATTTTTCTCTTGGGGCGTAACTACTGGTTTTTTAGAATCATGAGTAACTGGTCAGATCTTTTACCCGCATGCCATTGAGGAATTGGTTCGACCCACGAAGCGCTTGTAAGGGCGCTGAGATCGGAAGACCTTCTTCAAGCGACCAGGAACAGAGGCCCTAAGGAGCACTGCGACGCCAAGGAGTAGAGTCGCCTCGTTGCACGGCGAACGAGGACATCGGCGTAATCGAGCTGAGCGCAGCAGAGAAGTAGGCGCGACAGATTAGCAGGCAAAAGTGCGAAGCGTTTACCGCAGGCGATGACTCGCCCTTCGGAGGACGCCGATTCTTGCGTACCGCTCTCGCCGAGCGATACCTGATCGGTCATCCGGGGTTTGGTCTTCCGAAAGCGCGGTTGTCGTATCTCTAATTCTCCTAGAAAGCGGGCAACGGGCTACCATGATTCAAATCAAGCATCGGGAATCGGGCGACATTCTGTTTGAAATGGACGCCGATTGCCTTCAGGGGCAAAAGCTGATCGGTAAGAACCTGAAGGGCGCCGACCTTTCCAATCGCGTCTTACGAGGCTGCGTGTTCGACAGCGACAATCTCGCCGGTTGCAGCTTCGCAGGTTCCGACCTGGAAGGGGCGACCTTCATTGGGGCATCGGCCCAAGACGCCGACTTCGCCGGAGCCAATCTGCAAAAGACCAACTTGACCGATAGTCTATTGCAGCGGGCCGATTTCGCCGGCGCCAATATGACCGGCGCCAATTTGCGCTACGCCAAGCTGGAAGGCTCCAACCTTTCCTCGGCTCGTCTGGTCGAAGCCGACCTCAGCATGTGCGATCTGCGGTGCGATCTCTCGGCAGCCAACCTGACGCGAGCCGATCTACGCGGCGCGATTTTGACTGGCGCCAACCTTAGCAACGCCAAGATCGACGACGCCGACTTCACTGACGCCGACATGCACGACGCCAACATGAGCGGCACCCTGATCGAACGAGCCAAGAACGCTTGTGCGAAGCATAAGAAGTTCCAACCGATCCCGCGGCCCAAACGCCCCTGGTGGAAAGTTTGGGCGTAATCTCAGACGCCCGCTCACGAGACCTTGACCGCTCGACTTCCCCGCTCGCGCACGGTGGGGAGTCGAGTGTTTTTTCAGGCGTCCCTACTGGCGGCGTCTAGCGCCTTACGAATCACGCTGTAGGGCGAAGCGTCATCGATGTAGCCATCACCGTTGGGATCGGTCCGCGACGTCTCGGCAAGCAGGTCTCGTTCGGCCGAATAGAGATAGAGCCGGTTCGGTTATCGATATTGATCGAGGCGAAACAGCAATTTAGCTGGATAGATCGGTTCGTCGGGGGATCGAATAGCGTGGCGGGATCGCTTTCGTCCAACGTGCGAATTTGGACCGATCCGCAATCATCGCACCAGACGGGCATCGCCCGGACATCGGCCAGACGCTGGTTCGGCAAGACGTAGATCGCATAGGGCAGAAGGACGTGGATCGGCTTCTCGTCGTTTTCGATCTCGATATCGTAGAGAAGCTTCATGGACCTGAACGGGGCGGCAGGGAAACAGTCGATCGGTGGACGACGGGGTACTTGCCATCAACTTCCTGTTGAGCATAACGACCGGTGGGAAGCCCCGCACGATTTTTGTCAAACAGATCGACCGGACCGAGGAGTCAAAAATCGATCCTGCGAGCAATTGGATCCAGACGCTAGAGCCGCAAAGTGCGGGTTAGAGACCGATTTTGCCCTATTGCCCGCCTCCTGTGCCCCGCAATCCCCGCAGAACGCCCGTTTCCGCTTCCAACAAGCTCTGGCGCCGTGATTTCCCGCCCGTCTTCGTCTACACTGGGTGTTTAATTCGGCGCGGCTCTGACCGGGGGGGATGAGTTCGAGGGAATCGACCAAGGTTTCCGTCGACATCTTGCAGGGCGAGCGCCGCCATCATCTGATTCTGTAGAAATCCCATGAGTTTGCCGCAAGTCGTTATCGTTGGTCGCCCCAATGTGGGCAAGTCGAGCCTGTTTAACTGGCTGGCGGGTCGGCGGTTGGCGATCGTTGATAACGTGGCCGGGGTAACCCGCGACCGCATGACCTATCTGATGCAGTGGCGTGATCGCTACTTCGAAATCGTCGACACCGGCGGGATCGGGATCAACGACGTTGACGACCTGACCGACGAGATCGAGCAGCAGATCAACATCGCCATCGATTCGGCCGACCTGATCTTGTTTGTGGTTGATACCCGCGACGGGATTCTGCCGCTCGATCAGGAAGTGGCCCAGCGGCTGCGGCACGTCAACAAGCCGATCGTCCTGGTCGCCAACAAGACCGACGAATCGCACATGGACCATGACGCCGACCAGTTTTATCAGCTGGGTCGCGGGATGCTGGTCCCGGTCAGCACGCTGCAAAACCGGAACAAAGACGACCTGCTGAACGTCATCGCCGATCGTCTGCCCGACGCCGAAGAAGGGGAAGCCGACAGCGGCGAGCCGGAGATGAAGATCGCGGTGGTCGGCCGCCGCAACGTCGGCAAGAGCACCTTCGTCAACTCGCTGGCCCGGGCCGAGCGGATGATCGTCAGCGAAGTGGCCGGCACCACCCGCGACAGCGTCGACATTCGCTTTGAGCTCGACGGCAAGTCGTTCACGGCGATCGATACGCCGGGGTTGCGCCGCCGGGTGAGCGTAAAGACCGACATCGACTTCTACAGCACGCATCGCGCCGAGCGCAGCATTCGCCGGGCCGACGTCGTGCTGATGTTCTTTGACGCATCGCAGCAGATCAGCAAGGTCGACAAGCAACTGGTCTCGTACATCGCCGAGAACTACAAGCCGGTCGTCTTCGTCGTCAACAAGTGGGATCTCTACCACGACAAGATGCCGACCGATCGCTGGGCGACGTACCTGCACGACACCTTCCGCAACATCCCGTACGCCCCGGTGGCGTTTATCACGGGACAGACCGGCAAGAACGTGAAGGCGCTGCTGAACCACGCTCAGATGTTGTTCAAGCAATCGCGAGAACGGATCACGACCGGCGAACTCAACCGGATCATTCGCTTCGCTCTGGAGCGAACGCCGCCGCCGCTCTACAAACTGCGGCGCCCGAAGATTTACTTCGCCACGCAGATTGGCGCTCAGCCGCCGACGATCGTGCTGAAGTGCAACTCGCCGAAAGCGTTTAGCGACGGTTATCGCCGCTACCTGCTGTCGATGATTCGCGATCACGTCAGCTTCAGCGAAGTGCCGATCAAGCTTTATCTACACCGCCGGCAAGAGGCCGACTTTAAAGGTGGCGGTGGTGGAGAAGAAGGGGACGGCGGTCCGCACGACGGCGATCTGGGTAACGGTTCGGAAAGCGACATGCTGAACGAAATGAACGAGGAATAGATTTCCTCGTTCTCGCGCTGAGCGATAGCTTATGTCGCCAAGCAGTACCGATCGATGGCGCCTTTCAACTGCTCTTTGGTGATCGGTTTGACGATGTAGTCTTTGACAAAGTCGAACTGCATAGCGTTCGTCTTGTCGTCGGCGTAGTCGGACGAGGAGTACATCACGATCGCCATAAAATTATTCGCTTCGCCAAACTCTTTCTGCAGCGACTCCAGCACTTCGTGCCCATTCATCCGCGGCATGTTGATATCGAGCAAGATCAAAATCGGCGGGGGCGATTGGCCCAGCTCCGCCAAGCGGCGCTGTTCGTCGATAACCGTGGCGAAGAAATTGTCGCCCGCCTCGTATTCGACCACCCTGGCTTCGATGTCCAGGTGTTTGGCGGTTCGTTGAACGAGGTAACGATCGACGTCGCTATCATCCACCACGGCTATGGTCACGGACATTTGGGTACCCAAAACTTTCTCAATCGGCGTGTCGATGATTCTGCGGTAAGGCGACCGTGAACACCGTGTTCCCTTGGGTCGACTCGAACTTGATCTCGCCACCTAGTTGCGTCGTGTACTTTTTCGCCAGCGCCAGCCCAATCCCGCTGCCGGTCTTGTCGTTGTCGGAAAAACGCTGGAACAATTTGAACACGCAATCGTGGAATTCGGCCGGGATGCCGATGCCGTTATCCGCCACCGATAGGCAGAAATGATCCTCGGCGGTCCATGTCTTGATTCTAATCACGCGCGTCGTCTGGGAAGGGTCATAATACTTGACGGCGTTCGAAAGCAGGTTTTCCAGGATCAGATCGAAGCGAACCGGGACGCTGTGGACCGGCCCCTCGTGCTGGAAGTCGGTATCAATATGAACCCGATCGTCTTTGACGGCGTTCCAGATCGTCTCGAATCGCTCTTGGACGTCGATCTCTTCCCAGTCGCTCGAGACGAGTTCCGATTTCGCCAGCGACAGCACGACTTCGATCCGCGCGGCCAGGCGTTCCGCCAACGATTTCGCTTTGTAAACATTGGCCTTTAGCTCTTCGACGTCGCCGAGTTCCAGGTCGGTTTCGCAGATGTGCATCAAGCCGGCGATCGAAGCCAGCGGCGCTTTCAAGTCGTGCGAGGCGCTGTAGGCGAACTGACGCAGCTCTTCGTTAAGCCGTTCTAGCTGGAGCGCTTTCTGGGCGATATCGTTTTCTCGCGCCTTGCGATCGGTGACGTCGATGATGGTCGCCATCGTCGACTTGCCCTCCATCTCGTCGACCGGGGTCAGGCCGATTTCAATCGGAAACTCGGTCCCGTCCTTGCGCAGGCCGAACAGATCGCGACCCTCGCCCATGTTGCGGGCATAGCGGTCTTTGTTGTAGCTGTCGCGATAGACGACATGCTTGCGGCGAAAACGGTTCGGCACCAATATTTCGATCGGGCTGCCGATCATCTCGTCATGCTCGTAGCCGAACAGTTGGCAGGCCTTGTTATTGACCAGTTCGATGGCGCCTGACTCGTCGACTTGAATCATGGCGCTGGCGGCGGCGTTAACCGCTCGCAAGATCATCGCCTCGTTCTTTTTTCGTTCTCGAATGTCGAGCACCGTGACGATCACCATGATGTCGTTATCGACCTGAACCGGATCGAGGCCGACCTCGACGGGGATCATCGAACCATCTTTGCCAACGCCGTGCAGATCGCGGCCTGTCCCCATTTGGCGACTGGTAGGAACTTCAAAGAAAGCGTTACGCAAGTCAGAGTGGTAAGGGCGAACCTGCGGGGGAACCAAGACTTCGACCGATTGACCGTGCAGTTCTTTGGCCTCATAGCCAAACAGGCGATCGAGCCGCCGATTGGTACGCAGAATTTTGCCAGCCGATGAGACCAGCAAGATCGCGATCGGACAGATCTCGATATCGATCGTGAAGTCGTCGGCCGAATTGACCGCACCGGTTATTTTCGCCATCGTACTTTCTGCCCCATGTCGGCAAGGCGCTGCAATCGCCCTGCGAGGGTCGCCTAGTAGCGGTAAAGCGCAGTCCCATCGACAGTTTGGTATTTTTGCATTTATCGGGCATGAAACAACATCTTGTTGATCCGTGCCCCACGAAATGGCAAATAATCGGCCAGTAAAGCTTACCCAATAGCGAAGGGGAGGCCAGCGACTTGGTCGGAATTTGCGATCCGCCGCAATCTGGCGCCCCACGCATCGGCATTGCAGTTAGGGGCCGTGGGCCGGCATGATCGTTTCAACCGGCGGCGGCAGCATTTGCTCCAGCACGCTGATCCGCTCTTCCAGGGCGGTGATGCGGGCTATCGTCTCGGGGCTGGTTCCGGTGCAGGTTCTGCCGCCCAAGCTGAGGCTGAAGCAGCCGGTCGAAGCGACCGCGACGCTGGCCAAGAGAAGCGACGCAGCGAATGGACGAACAGGCATGGTTCGAGGGCTCCCAGTGCAGATGCGGAAATGGGGGTGTGGGTTTGCGGATGGTCGGGGCGACCGGGCTCAAGGTCAAGAGCAACTTATCGCGTGATGCCGCACGCTGAGCGCAAAAAAAGGGAGGAGCGTCATTGCTCCTCCCTTTTTTCTAGGAAAACGTTGGCTTCGCTAGCGGCAGTTGGGGCAGTGCCCGTTGCAATTGCCGTTGCCGCAGCCCGAACCGAGACGGTTTAGCAGGCCGTGGCACAGCCCGCCGCCGCCATGGTGCGAGCCGTAGTGGTTCGGTTCTTGGTGCTCCCAGGGACCGCGGACATAGTAAACGCCGAACTGATAGGTGTTGTTCGGCCAGTACGGGGTCGGGCGAAGCATCGAAACGTCGCCGACCGGGCCCGGATTGATCTGGTTGAACTGATGGTTGATCGGCGTCACGCGGCTCGACGGCACGCCCCAGCTGTAATGCGTTTGCATCGAAGCGGTCGGCGGCACGACCAGTGCGACCGGCGTGTGCCAATCTTGGTAGTAGTATCCGCCGTGCCACGGGTAAGTGGCGGCGTTCTGGTTGGCGATCACGGCGGCGCCGTTATAGGTGACGGGCCAACCGGCTTCGGCTTGGGCGGCCATCCCGGCGATCGCCGTGACGCCCAGCAGCGCGGTGAAAATCAGGTTACGGGTCATCGCTCGGGATCCTTGCTTAGAACTTGCGGTGGTCGTCAGGCCGACTTAGAACAACGGGTTCGCCGGCGAGAGCCAGTTGTGACCGCCGTACCATTTAACGGTCGTACGATTCCAGCCGCGGCCGCCGTTGTAGGTTTGGTAGTAGCGCCGCGTGTGCGGGTACAACCATTCGTGCGGAGCCAGCGGCGGGTACGTAATGCCGGTGTGGCCGACCAGCGGCGGGGTTGGAACCGGCGAGACGTACATCTCGGCGTGAACGCCCATGTGGGGATCGGCGACGTAGTACTGCGTAAACGGCTGTTGGGCCGACGCGTTTTCGGCGGCGACCGTCAGGCCGGCGGCCAATACAAAGCCGCAGATCAGCGCCCGGATGGCGAAAGCTTGCATCATCGTCTCCTTCGGCATGCGGCGTATCTGGCCGCCGTCGAGCAGTTAAAAAGTGTTCGGTTTGGTTATGACGCGATCCCCGTTTGGGCAGGGGCGCGAAGATTCGACTGCTGCAATCGTTATTCGGAACTCCATAGGCGGCGCGTGAATGTTTTCGCCTGGTATATGCCAAATGTCCCCAATGTGACGATGCTTCCGACATTTCCGTAATCTCGCGGATTGTCCTGTCGTTACAACCGGCAAACTTTACTACAATCGGCCGATTGTCTTGGCTCGCGTCTTGCCGACCGCTAATCGCCGCAGCTCCCCCGCCCTGCAAGGCTCTAGGGGGTTGCGACCGAACGGCTGGTTGGCGAAATTACGCCGCAGACGGAAGTTTGGACGCTTTCGCGCCGATGTTTGTCGAAACATTTCTCTTCCCCAGGCTGTCATGGACTTTGACGCTGCCACTTGCTGAAAGGAACGCCTGTTTTGTCGACGATTGAGGCGGAAATGACCACGAAGGAAGCCCCCAAAAAGAAACGCCGTGCAACTGCCGAGACGATGGCCAAGAGCCAGCGTGAAATCTCGGTCAGCGAGTTCTTCGCCAAGAACCGCCACCTGCTCGGCTTTGATAATCCCCGCAAAGCGCTGCTGACCACCATCAAAGAGGCGGTCGACAACTCGCTGGACGCCTGCGAAGAAGCGGGCATCGTCCCCGAGATCTGGGTCCATGTCGAACAGACCGGAACCAACCGCTACAAGGCGGGGATCCAGGACAACGGTCCCGGGATTTTGAAAAAGCAGATCCCGCTGATTTTCGGCAAGCTGCTGTACGGCTCGAAGTTTCACCGTTTGCGGATGAGCCGCGGTCAGCAGGGGATCGGCATCAGCGCCGCCGGCATGTACGGATTACTGACGACCGGCAAGCCGGTCAAGATCGTCTCGAAGGTCTCGATCCGCCGCCCGGCTCACTATTACGAGCTGCGGATCAACACCAAGACCAACGATCCGGAGATCCTGAACAACAAGGGAGATGGCGTCGACATCCCGGCCGGCGAGGCGGGTCACAAGTACATCGCCAAGCAAGGGATCGAGTGGGTCACTCACTATCCGAAAGACGCGCCAGAGTACCCGGGCAAAGAGCTGTCGAGCGGAACCCGTGTGACGATCGAGCTGGAAGCGAAGTACCAGCGCGGCCGCGGTAGCGTCGACGAGTACCTGGAGCAGACGGCGATCGCCAATCCGCACGTCACGATCCGCTACCTCGATCCCGAGAACAACCTGCGGACCTACAACCGGTCGACGCGGCAGTTGCCGCCAGAGCCGATCGAAATCAAGCCGCATCCCTACGGCGTCGAAGTCGGTCGCTTGATCACGATGCTCAAGGATACGAGCGAAACGACGATCTCCGGCTTCCTGACGAATTCGTTCTCGCGGGTTTCCAACGGCATCGCCAAGCAGATCTGCAAGGGCGCCGACATCGGCACGCGGACGCACGCCAAAAAGCTGAACCGCGACGAGATCGAGAAGCTTTATCACTCGATTCAAGACACCAAGATCAGCAACCCGTCGACCGAGTGCATCGTGCCGATCGGCGAAGACCTGCTCTTGAAAGGGATGCACCAGGTGGTGCCGGCCGAGTTCTACTGCGCCGCGACTCGCCCACCGGCCGTCTATCGCGGCAACCCGTTCTTGATCGAGGTGGCGCTCGCCTATGGCGGTTCGGTCGAAACGACCAAGATCACCAAGGACCTGCTGAAAGAGCTGCTGTCGGAAAGCGACGCGCGGACCGTGCGTCAGTTCCTGATCAACACGTTCAACGGCTTGGGCGCCGATGCGGCCGACCGGATCACCAAGTCGTCGAAGCTGGGCGCCCGGAAGAGCCCCGGCAAGCTGAAGCCGCGCGAGATCGACGTCCTGTTTGATGCGATGCAGAACATCAACATCAACGAAGGGCAGTCGATGAACGTGCTGCGATACGCCAACCGCGTGCCGCTGCAGTTCCAGCATGGCGCCTGTGCGATTACGCAGTCGATCACCGGCATGAACTGGCGCAGCTACGGGCTGACCCAGTCGCGCGGCAACTTGCCGAGCGGCCCGGTCACGGTGATGGTCCACATGGCCAGCGTTTGGGTTCCCTTCACCAGCGAATCGAAAGAAGCGGTCGCCAGCTATCCCGAAATTCAGAAGGAACTGCGGCTCGCACTCCAGGCGGTCGGACGCAAGTTGGGGATGTTCCTCCGGAAGCGTCAGTTGGTCAAACAGCAAGCCGATCGCCGCAGCATCTTCCTGCGATATCTCGGCGAAGTCGCGACCGCGGTGAGCGAGATCAACGGCTCGGATCGTCAAACGGTGTACGACAACCTGATGGCGGTCGCGCAGAAAAAGACGGCCGAAGCTGACATGAAACTGACCGAATCGGGCAAGTTGGTCGAAGAAAACGAAGTCTTCGGCGACAACGTTTTGATCGTCGAAAAAACGACCGAAGATTTGCTCAATCGTCCCTCGGCCAATGGCGCGGCAGTCGAGGACGCGGTTGAAGAAACCGCCGAGGAATAACGCTAAACCAAACGTCGGCTGGGTCGAGACCCAGCAAATCCGCCTCGGAAAGCGAAGCGATACCGGGCGCCGCAGGTCTGAAAAAGCTGGGTCGCGACCCAGCCTACGAACAGAATCACAACCAGAGCATAGATATAGGCCATGGCCAAGAAGAAAACCGCGAAGAAGGCTGCTCCGGCGGCTCGCAGCGATTCCAAGGAAAAGGTGACGCTGACGCAGCGCGACAAGAAGACGATCGGCAGTCTGACCAGTCTGGCTGACTCGGTCGTCACCGCCGCGCAGCGGACGCGTGATCCGAAGCTTGATATTCCCACCCGCAGCTTGTCGAACGTCAAATACAACAAGTCGCAGCGGATTCTGGAGATGGGCAAGAACACGACTGCCCGGCAGCTGTTCAACCTGAACCAGGCGAAGAGCTACATGCAGACGATGCTGGCCGCATCCGGCTGCAAGCGTCTGGTCGAGTCAGGCAAGACGACCAGCATCCGGGGTCTCTACTACCTGATGAAGCATACGATCGCCGGCACCAAAGAAGAGACCTTCAGCGATCAGGCCGAAAGCGATCCGATCATCGAAGACTTGGAAGTCCTGCTCAACTCGCTGCGCGAAGAGCTGCATCTGTACGCGCAACAGCGCGGCAGCATGGTCGGCAACATCATCCTGAACGACAAGGGAGACACGATCGACTGCTCGCGAATGGGAAGCGGCGGTTACGGGATTCCCTCGATCGTCGAAGAGGATGTGATCCAGTTTGTCGAGTGTGGCGCCGACTTCGTCCTGCATGTCGAAAAAGATACGGTCTGGCAACGCTTCAACGAAGACAAGTTCTGGAAGAAGCACAACTGCATTTTGACGCATGGTAGCGGCCAACCGCCCCGTGGCGTGCGCCGCTTGCTGCATCGTTTGCACAACGAACTGAAGCTGCCGATCTACTGCGTTTTCGATAACGATCCGTGGGGATATTACATCTACAGCGTGATCAAGCAAGGCTCGATCAACCTGGCCTACGAGTCGAAGCGTATGGCGGTGCCGGAGGCGAAGTTCCTGGGACTGCGGGCAATCGATTACGAACGCTGCAACCTGAACCCCAGCGTCCAAATCGCGCTGAACGACACCGACCGCAAACGGGCCAAGCAAATCGCCAAGTACCCGTGGTTCGAGCAAAAAAAGACCTGGCAAAAAGAGATCGGCAAACTGCTCGAAAACGGCTTCAAGTTGGAAGTCGAAGCGCTCATCAGCCAAGGTCTCAGCTACGTGACCGAAGAGTACGTCCCGCAGCGGTTAGAAGATCAAACCTGGCTGGACTAAGATCCAGCGTCGATGCATGTGCCCGCAACACTCACCCGAGGGCGCGAGCCGAGGGAATGCGGATGCAAGCATAAGAATAATGACGAATGTCGAAACCAGAATGACGAATCAGAATTAGTTTGTCATTCGAGCTTCGACATTCGTCGTTTCTACCGCGCCCGAATACAATAAGCAAAGCCTCCAACCACCACTTGTCTCCCCAAAGGAGCGTCTTGTGAGTTTTGAGAAACCGCCGGAATTGGTCGACTACTACGCCGTCGCGCAGCTTCCGGTGCAATGGGGGGATATGGACTCGTTCCAACATGTCAACAACACCGTCTACCTGCGGTGGTTCGAGTCGTCTCGCGTCGAGTACCTCTCGGCCGCCAAGCTGGACGGCGTGATGGCCGAGACCGGCACCGGGCCGATTCTCTACTCAGTGACCTGCAACTTCCGCCGCCAGGTTCGCTTTCCCGACACGGTGTTGGTTGGCGCCAAAGCGACGCGTTTGGGGGGCACGAGCATTCGGATCAGCCACGCCATCTACAGCGTCGAGCAAAAGCAACTGGTAGCCGACGGCGAATCAGGCGTCGTCTATTTCGACTACAAGAATCAACAGGCGATCCGCATTCCCGACGCCATCCGAGAGTTGATTCAGTCCTTTGAAGGACACGAAGTCTAAGGCGATCGGCCATGAATCAGCCCAACATCGCCGACATCTACGATCTGCCGGAGTATTACGACGTCGTATTTGCCGACGACTGGGAAGCGGAGTTCGAGTTCCTCGACTTCTGTTTCGACCGCTACGTAGACGGTTCAGTAAACCGCCTGCTCGAACCGGCCTGTGGTACGGGGCGATTGCTGGTCGAGCTTGCACAAGCCGGCTTCGACGTCGCTGGAGTCGAACTGAACGAAAAGATGGTCGGCTACTGTCGTCAGCGTTGCCCCGGCGTCGACCTGGTGTCTGGCGACATGGCCAACTTTCAGCTCAAGCAGTTCGCTCAGTCCGAGCCGTTTGACGCCGGCTTTAACATGATCAACAGCGTGCGTCATCTGCTGTCGGAAGAGAAGGCGGTCGCCCATTTTCGCTGCATGGCCGACGTCATCCGCCCAGGCGGAATCTACGTGGTCGGGCTCCACCTGACGCCGACGATTGGCGATCCGCTGGAAGAAGAAACGTGGGTTGCGACCCGCGACGACGTGATGGTGAAGTGTCACCTGGAGACGTACGACCGCGACCTCGACGCCCGGATCGAACGAGCGTCGCTAAGCTACGACATCACCGACGCCAGTCGCCAATTGAAAGTGACCGGCGATCTCAGCTTTCGCACCTACACGGCCGAGCAAATGGAGCAAACCTTGCAAACGGCCGGCCACTGGGAAATCGCCGAAACGTACGACTTTACGTACGATCTGTTGCAGCCGATCGAAGTTGACCAGCAAAGCGAAGACGTCGTGTATGTGTTGACACGAACGGCCTAAGTGCGAAGCGCGTTCGACAAAACACTAGCCCGCAGCGCCAGCGAGGGAATGCGATGGCAAGCAAGTGACGAATGGCGAAACCAGAATGACGAATGAGTTTTACGTCATCCGAGCTTCGACATTTGTCGCTGAACTCAACACGCATTCCCTCGCTCGCGCTGCGGGCTAGTGGAGGCATTTTCTAATCCGCGAGCGACACCGGGTTCCCGTCGGCGCGATTCGCCAGGTTCTGCAGCACGCTCCAATTGGTCGTCTTCGACAGGAAGTGGACCGAGCCGTCACAGAACAGGAAGAAGCATCCGCCGGTTGCGTGAGAGCTGCCGAAGTTGCAATCGAGATCGTTCCACGTGCCGGTCACGATCGGCGAACTGAAGGGCGACTTCAGCAATCGCGTGCCATGAAAGCCCCAGCGATAGTGCGGGCCGTCCATCGTTGATCGCACCGTGCTGTCGCCGTCGTACGGCTCGACCCGCTTCTCGCCAATCGCAATCGTGTTGGAGAGCCCGTCGCTGATGTTGGCGAAGGTCATGTCAGATCCCTGGCTGAAAACGCCGTCGTAAGACGACTTGTTGGTGTTGTTGCTATGGCTCCCTTCGCCGCCGGCGCAAAACGCGTAATCGCCGCGAGAGCAAGTCGCCATGTACCAACCGCTCTGCCCTGCCTCGGCGCGACGTCGTGACGGGCAGAAATAGCCTTCAAACAAGTTCTGGATCGCGGCGGAGTTGTCGGTGTGGTCGACCGCCGAGGTGATCGTGAATTGATCGTGGATGTTCTGCTGTTCCAGGAACGGCAGAATCGGGACGAAGCCGCTCATCGTGCGGTAATTGGTTCCGGCGGCGCTGGAGTAGCCCCCCTGCGGCAAGGCGCCGAACGTGTCATGAAAGTTGTGCAGCGCCAGACCAAGCTGCTTCAGGTTGTTCTGGCATTGGCTGCGTCGGGCCGCTTCGCGGGCTTGTTGCACCGCCGGCAACAACAGCGCGATCAGCACGCCGATGATCGCGATCACCACTAGCAATTCGACCAGGGTAAATCCAGACAGGCGAAAAACGTTGCGTCGCATGAGAAACCTCTTCGGGCATGAGTGGAAGGAGAGAAAAGGAGATCGGTTCGACCGCGCAAACGACCTGAGATTAGAGTGCGATGTCGATGGTGTTCGCTTCCGCCTTGACGGTGTGACTGAGCGGCGTGGTCGACAGCGACGAGTACTTTGGCGGAACCAAGGGGCGCGGAATTTGGTAGTTGGGGTCGCCTACTTCCAGGCCTGATTCGACCTGCGTCGAGGAATTGACGATCACCCGATGTTCGCCCGGGATAGCGCCATCGCCGGCTGCGGTGAGCGAAAGAACATAGCTGCCGTCCGACTGGATCTCGCCGCGCGACGCCGGATGCGCCTGGTCGACCGGGTTGAAGATGATCGTGCCGCGGGTGAGCGGCTTGCCGTCAAAGGTGATGACGCCGCGAACGGGATAAGGGCGCGGTCCCTGTTGCCCACCGCAGCCAATCGCCGCCAGCAGACAGAGAAGAAAGAGAGAAGTGCGAGCGTTCATGAGCAGGGCCTTTTGTTTGCCGCTAGCCATCAGCGGTACCGAGAAATGGCGATCGCACAGCTCCAGTCCGCGCATGATGGGATTCGCGGATCGCCGTAGAATTGGGATCGGCCCGGAAAGCGGCGCAAGCGAATTTTGCCCCTGCTCTCGGGCTGCTTGTCCATCGTGCCGCTGGGGGTCAATGCATTCAATCCGAAAATGCGTAGTAAAAATCCGTTATTTTGTCATTGGCGCAAATGGCTAGGCGCAGGGCGCCAACGATCGCGCGGCAAGAGGTCGGCAGGCCTAGCTGCCTGTTGAAAAATGCCATCGTGGCATTTTCCAGCCTCGCCAGGCTCAGAGCGTAGCTCTTCGCGGCTCGCAAAATATCGACTTACGTCGCTATTTTGGGATCGCATCCATGCGATCACGCAGTCCGTCGAGAAAATCAACGGACTGCTAGGCGTGCCGAAGGGGATCGGCGTTAGTTGTCATCCGAGCTAAATCGCTCGGGAAAACGCTGCTCGAGCGCTTCTCGGACCTTCGAGGTAATATCGGGCAGGCTGACCGGTTTGGCCAGCACCGAGAAGACCTCGGCCGAAATCGCCTGTTGGCGGATGATGTCGTCGAGATTGCCGGAGAGCAGGATGCACGGCAGTTGGGAGACGGCGGTGCGGCACTCCACAATCGCTTCGAGGCCTGTTTTCCGCGGCATGTGATAGTCGAACAGCGCTACGTCAATCCGCATCGAGCGGACGACGTCGATCGCTTCGACTCCATCTTTGGCGAGATGAGTTTCGAAACCACGAGCCGCGAAGACCTCGGCCAGCGTTTCGCGAAAGCCGCGGTCATCGTCGGTGATCAACAAGTTCGGGGCGTGAACGATCCCCATTGTTTCATCTTCCGCCGCTTTGCGGTTAAAGAGGGTGACGTACTTGCAGGCATCGTTGTAAGGCTCGACGCCAAAATTCCTATAGAGCAATTTTAATTCCAATTTCGCACAATGCGGCAACGTTTGTAGTAAATCTGGGCCGTATCGAGATTTAGCGCAATTCACCCCTTTTTCATCGGGCTTTGAGTTGCTGCCGAATTGACAGGCGGTTGCCTAGATTACCACCACCGAAGAAATCGAACGAATTTTGCGTAAATGGTTTTGTTGAGGGTACTTCAAAGGACGATTCTGTATGCGGTATAAACAAGAACGCATCGGGCAATGTTGCGTTTTCTTTCGGCCGGTCACGTATCGGCGGATGTCCGAATTGCGTTCTAAGCCCTTGCTGCTAGGACAGTTAGGGTTGTCGCCGATCGCCGCCAATGAGGGTTGCAGGTGAGTAATAAACCCGGTTTCTGGGCTCGTAATGAATTTTTGATTCGTCGGCTCCACTCGCTGACTGGCCTGGTGCCGGTTGGTGCGTACATGATCGTTCACCTGTTGGTGAACGCTAGCGTGGCCGCCTCGCCAGAGACGTTCCAGCGGAACGTTTTCTCCATTCACTCGCTGGGGGCTTTATTGCCGCTGGTCGAATGGACGTTCATCTTCCTGCCGATCATGTTTCACGCGTTTCTCGGTCTGGCGTTCACCATGGGAGCGTCCCCCAACTACTCCGAGTACCGCTACAACAGCAACTTCCGCTACACGATGCAGCGAGCGACTGGTCTGCTGGCCTTTGTCTTCATCGCCTGGCACGTGTTCCACATGCATGGCTGGATTCACAATGAAGCTTGGCTCCACCTGATTCAGGGCTGGGGTGGGATGTTCAAGCCATACAACGCCGCCACGTCGGCCGCCCACGCGATGCAGGCCTCGGTCTTGTACCCGATTCTGTACACGATCGGCGTGCTGGCCTGCGTGTTCCACCTCTCCAACGGCCTGTTCACGATGGGCATCACTTGGGGTATCTGGATCAGCCCGAAGGCGCAGACCGGCGCCAAGTGCGTGACCAGCATCTTTGGTCTGGCCTTAGCCTTGGTCGGCATCACGTCGATCGTCGGACTGTGGACGCTGAAGGACTTCAAAGAGATCCGCGAGAAAGAAAACACCGCGTACGAGTTGTTGGTCGAAATCGGCGACATCCCGCCGAGCGAGCACAAACGTGACCTGCCTGCCGAAGAGCTGGACGAAGCCCCTGCCTTCAACGGCCCCGCCCCGGCGGAAGAGTCAGAAGATTAATCGGGCGGTCAACCGGCAACTTCGCGCTACGATAACAGTACACAACGCACTCCTGGGCCGAGCGACGATCGACCCCACTTGATACGAGGGATACCTGGCATGGCGAAGCAACGCGTTCTGGTGGTTGGCGGCGGACTCGCCGGTTTGGCGGCCACGATGAAACTGGCCGAACTCGGCATCGCGGTCGACCTGATGAGCATCACCCCGGTCAAGCGTTCGCACAGCGTCTGCGCTCAGGGTGGCATCAACAGCGTCAACGACCAGACCCGCCAGTTGGGCGACAATGAGTGGAAGCACTTTGACGACACCATCTACGGTGGCGACTTTCTAAACCATCAGCCGCCGGTCAAAGAGATGGCTGACTGGGCCCCGAAGGTGATCGACCTGATGGATCGCCTGGGCGTGACCTTCAACCGCACGCCGGAAGGGTTCCTCGATCGTCGTCGTTTCGGCGGCACGCTCTACAAGCGGACCGCGTTCGCCGGCGCCACCACCGGTCAGCAGCTGCTCTACGCTTTGGACGAACAGGTCCGTCGCTGGGAAGTGGAAGGTCTGGTCAAGAAGTACGAAGCCTGGGACTTCATGAGCCCGGTGCTCGATGAAGCCGGCGTCTGCATTGGCGCCGTCGCCCAAGACACCGTCACGATGGAGCTGCGGACCTTCAAGGCGGACGCCGTCGTCGTCGCGACCGGCGGTTGCGGTTTGATCTATGGCCGCTCGACCATGTCGATGACCTGCACCGGCAGCGCCGCCAGCCGCTGTATGCAAGTTGGCGCCAAGTATGGCAACGGCGAATGCATTCAGGTCCACCCGACCGCCATCCCCGGCGCCGACAAGCTGCGTCTGATGAGCGAAAGCGCCCGTGGCGAAGGTGGCCGCGTGTGGGTTCCGCGCACGCCGCAAGATTCGCGCAGCCCGAAGAACATTCCGGAGTCGGAACGTTACTACTTCCTGGAAGAACGCTATCCGGCCTACGGCAACCTGGTGCCGCGCGACATCGCCACCCGTGAAATCTTCAACGTCTGCGTCAACGAAGGTTTGAGCGTCGAGAAAGATCGCCAGTGCGTCTACTTGGACCTGACGCACATCGAAGCGAGCGAACTGACTCGTAAGCTGGGCGGTATCCTCGACATCTACCAAAAGTTCCAAGGCGTCGACCCGCGGTTCACGCCGATGAAGATCTTCCCGGCGGTTCACTACTCGATGGGCGGTCTCTGGACCGACTACGAGCGAACCACCGCAGGTGGCCTGATGCCGGGCTCGCCGACCAACCAGGTCACCAACATCCCGAACCTGTACGCGATTGGCGAAGTCGACTACCACTATCATGGCGCCAACCGCCTGGGGGCCAACTCGCTGCTCAGCTGCATTTTCTCGGGGCTGTTTGTGGCGCCCGGTTTGGAGACGCTGCTCAAGAACATGCCGGAAGGATCGGCCGCCGCCGAGCGTCCGCAGTCGCTGTTCGACGCCGCCCTGACCAAGCAGAAGGATCGTCACCAGGCTTTGCTGAAGAACGACGGGGGCGAGAACCCGTACCTGATTCATCAAGAGCTGGGCAACATCATGACCAAGGCCGCCACTGTGGTCCGCGTCAATGAACAGTTGGAGAACGCCATCGGCGTCGTCCACGACCTGGGCGAACGGGTGAAGCGTTGCTCGCTGTCGGATACCGGCTCGTGGTCGAACCAAAACGTGCTGTTCACCAAGGCCCTGCAAGACATGTTCCCGATCGCCAAGGCGATTCTGAAGGGCGCCTTGCAGCGTGACGAATGCCGCGGCGCTCACTACAAGCCTGCCTTCCAGCTGCCTGGTTTGACCGCGGAAGATTACGACGAACGTCACAAACAGGCCGAAACTTGGTGCGACAAGTTCCAAGAGAATGTCGATAAGTTCCTGAAGTCGACGATCGCCACGGTCGATGCTGACGGCGAACCGCAGATTACCTACGAAGACGTCGATACGTCGCTGTTGCCGCCTCGTCCCCGTTTGTACGGGCTGGTCGGCGCCGACATCATCGAAAAGGTCTGGAAGGAACGGACCGCCAAGAAAGCGGCCAACAAGCAGCCGGCCGAGGTTTAATCGCTGGTCGCTAAACGAACCTTACAAAACTAACGTCCTATTCAGGCGTCGCGCCGCGGCGCTGATTCGATTCCGAGGAGTCGCCAGGAAGCCATGATCGCTCACTCTGAAGAACAGCCGAGCCGTCCCAAGCCGCAATCGTTCACCGTCAAGGTGCTTCGCAAAAACGGCCCGGGACAACCTAGCTACTGGGCCTATTTCACGATTCCCTACGAACCGGAATTGAACGTCATCAGCGTGCTGCAAAAGATCGCCGCGCGGGGTGAAGAGGATGGCGGCAAGAAATGTTCGCCGGTCTGCTGGGACTGCAACTGCCTGGAAGAGGTTTGCGGAGCCTGCACGATGGTGATCAATGGTCGGGTGCGTCAAAGCTGCTCGGCCCTGGTCGATCGCCTGCTGGACGAAGATGGCGCCACGATCGAACTTCGCCCGATGACCAAGTTCCCGGTCGTCCGCGATCTGATGGTCGACCGCAGCCGGATGTTCCAGGCCCTGAAAAAGGTCAAAGCGTGGGTGCCAGTCGACGGCTACTACGATCTGGGCCCCGGTCCGAAGCAATCGATGGCGGCGCAAGAAGCCTCTTATCCGCTGTCGGAATGCATGACCTGCGGCTGCTGCGTCGAATCGTGCCCGCAGTTCTCGAAGATCGAGCTGGAGCAGCAATCGAGCGAATCGGCCGAAGCGTTTGCAGAGCGGAAGGAAGCGGAGTACGACGAGAACTTCATTGGCCCGCACGCGATCAGCCAGGTGGTGCTGTTCAACATGAACCCGACCGGCGAGATGAACAAACGCGAACGGATGGACGCGGTCACCGAAGAGGGTGGCATCCAGGTCTGCGGCAACGCCCAGAACTGCGTCTCGGTCTGCCCAAAGCATATCCCGCTGACCCGCAGCATCGCCAAAGTTGGTCGCGACGCGACCTTCCACACACTGAAGAAGTGGTTTGATTGGTCGTAAGGGCGAGCTGTTTTACGCCGCCTTCACTCCACGGGATTGTCGGCAATCATCTCCATGACCAGCGACTGACGAATCGCCGCTTCCGCTTCGGCATGGCGGCCGCGATGGCTCAAGTGCAGCGCGTGGATCTGGTGCAAAAAGTCGCTGCCGGGCGCCTGCTCGATCGCTCGCTGGATATTCTCTTCGCCCAAGTCGAGCTGACCGCATTGGGTCTGGCACCAGCCGAGCGAAGCCAGCGCCTCAGGCTCATTCGGAAACTCGGCCAGCACCTCCAAAAACGCTTCGGCCGCTTGGGCAAAGCGTTTCTGCTGCATCAACAGGTTGGCCCGTCGCATGGGATCGCAGTTCATGGGCAAGGACCAATAAAGGATGGACGCAATCGTGAGTCAGATAGTGCGGTGCGATCGTCTGTACGGCAGATCGGCTACCTGCGAACCCTGGCCGCAACCAGGAAGTTCGTCGCAAATTGCGAGGCGACTCCGCCAAAGCAAAGCGCGAAAAAGGGAAACACCGCCAGATGCAACATCAGCGTGCCCGTATCTTCCGGCACGACCTGAGACGCGATCGATGCGCCGACGCAAATTGAGCCGAGCAGTGCTAAGAGGCCGAAGATCGCCAGGATCGCGTAGCGGGGCCAGCCTTTGTCGCAATCATGGATGTGCGCCACTGATGGCAGCAACACGGCGAAACTGACCGCAACGTACAGCGTTGGTAACGGCGTGTGGGCTCCGAATAGAAAGAGGAGCGATGACGCTGAGCCGATCAGGCAAATGCCGATCCAGTTGGAAGTTTGGATCTGTTCTTTGGAGAGCGCCAGGCGCCCGAGTCGATCAAGCCGCAACACCAGATCGAACAATGGCGACGCGATCCAAGACATCAACACAAACGCAATATAGGCGGCGACGACCGGATAGGTCCAAACGGCGTATTCTGGATTCGCTCTGGCGAACGCCTGGACGGCGCGGTAGCCGACAAAGAGGCCGATAATCACGAACCACCGCATCCGGCCCGACTGCTGCGACATCCACAGGAAATAGCGGAGCATGAGAGAGTAGACGACGTTGCGGGCCTTCAGGCACTCGACCAGGCCAACGCGGGCCATCTCGTCTTGCGGGTTGATCCGGAGCGCTTCGCCAAAGTGCTCGGCCGCTTGTTGATGTTCGCCTGCTTGCAGCAGCGACCAGCCGAGATTGGTATGGGTGTCGGCGTTGTCCGGATCGCGGCGCAGCGCCGTGCGCATCGAATCGGCCGCGTCTTGCGTTTTGCCTTGCTTGGTGAGCGCCGTCGCACGAATGTTCAGGCATTTCACGTCGTCGGGATCGAGCGCGAGTCCTTGTTCGGCCGCCTGTTGAGCGGCGCTCCACGCTTTCGTTTCCAGCATCACTTCGCCGAGACGGGCGTAGTAAACCGGCACATCGGGATCAATGCGGATCGCTTCGCGAATGGAACGCTCGGCATCGTCGGCGCGGTTGCGCGAAGACAAGATCGTCGAGTGGATGAAATGAGCGAAGCTGAACTCGGGATTGATTCGGAGCGCTTCCTGCATGTGAAAGTCCGATTTGTTCGCTTGCTCCAAGGCGCCGCAGGCGAGTGCGGCATACGTGTGCGCTACTGGATTATTGGGATCGCGCTGAATGGCCGATTGCAGCGTTTCAGTCGCCATGTCGAAGCGGCCTTGTTGAATCAACAGCAAGGCGCGGTCAAGTTGCGGATCGGACACGTGGAACTTTCAGCGAAAAGAAGCAGGCGAATAGCGAACGGCGCGGCGGCGATCAGAGTTTCAAGTACTTCAGCACGTCGTCGTAAGCGCCTCCCTGGTTCGAGAAGACGGCGTAGTTTTTGGCCGTCGCGAACCATTCCTGCGTCGACGGCTTCACCTTCTTTCGGGCAGCCAGTAGATCGGCGGTCGTAATCGGCAGCGGAATTCCGGTCTTCATCGCTTCGCTCAATTTCGCTTCGATCGCGATGTCGACGACCGCTTTCAGATCGGCGCCGGAGAAGCCGTCCGCGTTTTTGGCGGCTTGCTTCAGATCGACGTTTTGTTGCGGTTTGCCCCGCAGTTGAACTTCCAGCACTTCGGCCCGGGCTTCCAGGTCAGGCGGCGGGACGAAGATCAAACGATCAAATCGTCCAGGTCGACGGAAAGCGGGATCGACGTGCCATGGCGCGTTGGTCGCCGCCAGGATGACGACCCCATCGTTGTTCGACTCGACGCCGTCCAGTTCTGACAGAAACTGGTTGATCGTTTGCCGCGACGATCCGCTCGCCATGTCGCTGCGGCGGCCGCCAAGGGCGTCGACCTCATCGAAGAACAGAACGCAGGGAGCGTTGCGGCGGGCTTGCTCGAAGATCGCGTGCAGGTTGCGTTCGCTTTGCCCGATCCACATGTCGAGCACGTCGTTGATGCCGATCGAGATGAACGAAGCGTTGATCTCGCCGGCGGTGGCGCGGGCCAGGTAGGTCTTGCCGCAGCCAGGCGGGCCATACATCAAAATGCCGCCGCCTACTTTCTTACCGTACGCGGCGAACATCTCGGCCTGCTCGAGCGGATAGATCGCCTTCATCCGGATGTCTTCTTTGACGACGCTCATGCCGCCGACGTCGGCGAACTTGATGTTGGGGCGCTCGGGGCGATCGACCTCGGGAGGCTCGTCAGTCGGGCCGGTCATTTCGCGAACGCGGCCGGCGACGATCGTTTCTTCTTCCTCTTCCCAACCGCCGCTGACGCCCAACGCATCGGCCAATTGCGGATCGGCGACGCTCTCATCGGCCTCGATCGCTTCCTTGTAGTGAGCGGCCGCCGAGCGATCTTCGCCGGTGGTCAGCAGCAACTTGGCCAACAGCACGCGCGTCTCCGGCGGCGCCTCACCGCGCTCGGCCAGCTCTTCCAGGATGACGATCGCATGGCTGGTCTTCGCCGCTTTGACGTAAGACTCGGCCAGGGCCAGCTTCGCCTCGACGTTGTTAGGGGCGTACGTCAGTGCGGTTTTCAGCTCTTGTTCGCACTCTTGGGTCCGGCCCAAATCGGCCAACGTTCTCGCTAAGTGGAGACGCAGCGGGATGTTATCGGGCGAGACTTCGAGTGCGGCTTGTAGTGGAGCTACAGGGTCGACGGGCATGCTTACCAATCTCCAGCGGGAGGAAAGAAGAGTACCAATATAAGGTATCGGATCCCGAAAATGAAACGACTTCCCCCTTGACATATCGGAAGATAGCGATATATTTGAATTATCAGGACAGGGGAGAGGCTGGTAGCGTGCCGGCGTCTTTCGCCTGCCTGTTCAAGCTGAAGTATTCCTCAGAGAAGGAGCGAATCATGTCCGACATTCAAACCATTTCGCCGGCTCAGTTGGCGGACCGCGAAAAGTCGGGCCAGGCGATCGAGTTGATCGATGTCCGAACCCCGGCCGAGTTCCGCGAGGTCCATGCCTCGGCGGCCCGTAATACGCCGCTGGAGTCGTTGGACGTCGATAGCGTCGTCAAGTCTCGCCGTCTCGACGCAGGGGAGCCGCTGTACGTGATCTGCCGCAGCGGCAAGCGGGCCGATCAGGCCTGTCGCAAATTTGTGGCGGCCGGCTACGAAAACGTGGTCAACATCGAAGGGGGAACCAATGCCTGGGAGGCGGCGAATCTGCCGGTCGAGCGCGGCAAGAAAGCGATGTCGCTGGAGCGTCAGGTCCGGATCGCCGCCGGTTCTCTGGTGCTGCTGGGCGCCGTGCTGGGACTGACGGTCCATCCCTACTTTATTGGCATTTCGGCGTTTGTGGGGGCAGGCCTGGTCTTCGCTGGCGCGACCGACACCTGCGGCATGGCGATGATGCTGGCCCGGATGCCCTGGAACCAAGTGAAAGACGAGCCGCCCGCCAAGAGCTGCAGCATCGCTTAGCTGCCTGTTGAAAAATGCCCTCGTGGCATTTTCCAACCTCGCCAGGCTCAGAGCATGGCTCTTCGCGGCTCGCAAAATAACGACTTACGTCGCTATTTTGGGATCGCATCCCTGCGATCCAGCAGCCCGTTGAGAAAATCAACGGACTGTTAGCCACGGCAGCTCGGAGGGTCGGCTGTGCGGCCGGAGCGACGCGTAGGGACGTCCTTACGCAGCACGTTTTGTCCCCAGTGCTTTCGGGACGCAACCTTGCGTTTCGATTCGACCGCACAGCGAACCCTCCGCTGCTGGGCCGCATCGTTTGATGCACAAGAAAAGGCTCGCCTGATCGACAGGCGAGCCTTTCGTATTTCGTTACGTCGAAGGTGAGATCGCTTAGATTTGCGGATCTTCTTCAAACGATTCGAGCTTGGTCGGGAAGAACAGCTCTCGCACGGCGATCAGCAGGCGCTGTTCGATCGGCGAGTGGCCAGCGTTGATTCCTTTTTGGACCAGCGTGGCGAGCAATGCTTGACCTTCGGGCCAGCGAACGGTCATCACTTTGCTGCAGTCTTCCAGCAGCTGGTAGATGCGAGCGCGGGTGACGCCCAGCATGCGAGCTTGCATGCGAACGCTTTGCGGCTTGCCGCCCAGGCCCAAACGTCCGACCGCCAGGTCGAAGACGGTGTCGCCGGCGTCCAGCTTGATTTGCTTCAGCAGCGCGTCGGCGATGTAAGCGCGGACGTCATCTTCCGAAGGTTGGTTGTCGTCGGCCAGGCGATCGAGAACAAAGCGTTCGACGGCCGGCACAAAGTTCGGTTGCAGCTTCAGGGCGAACTGCTCTTGCGGCTTGACGTTTTCGAGCATCTGGTGAATGCGGAAGAAGACTTCCAGCACCACGCGGACGCGCTTCTCGCCGTGGGTTTTCAGACGACGAATCTCGGCGACGGTGTAGTCGAGATAGAAGCTGAGCGGCGTGTTCCAGATGACCGTCGGCACTTCGGCGAGCGAAGAGGCGAGTCGGCCGAGCTTCTCGTGCTGCAGGTTATGAACGCGAACCGATTCGCGCCATTTGGCCCATAGCAGTTCCGAAACTAAGGTGTGATCGAATTGGCCGTCCGGCGTGCACGGCATGCCCAGAATCTCGTCGCCCTGGGTCGGGGGAGCTTGCTCTTGGGCGCCATACGGCGTCGAATGAGGTTCTTCCTTGGTGGCGCGGTGGAGAAGACGAACCAGCGAACTGATCTTCTTCTGGCCGATGCCCGGGGTCGCCGACAGCTCCTCGAAGGGGGTCGCCAGCAGATCGCCGAGCGAACGTCCGAGAAAGGCGAGCGGCAAACGGCGATCGTTTGGCAACGCCCAGTAGGCGAGAGGTTTTTCGAGTCGATCCTGGAATTTGCTTTCATCCAACAGCGTTCGTTTTACTTCGTCGAAGCTGCTGATTAGTTGGTAATCTTCCGCCGATGCGACCTTGGTCACCCGCATCATAATAGTCTGCTCCTCTTAAAATCGCGTTCTGTTCCGGTCGGCACGGTCTCAGGCATTCGCTGCTATTGAGACTCAACGAACCGCATGAGGACGTGCCGCAGTTACTGATTTGTCAGCAAAGTAATAATTAATCTTCACTAATTCAAAGAAGTTGTCCAGTGAAATGATGATTGGGATTCCCGAAATCTTGTCCTGGCCTCCTAGGGGGACATACTCGAGAATTGTTGCGAAAGTGTTAATGTTCCACACTTTTTTGACCTGCGGTCCCCCGAAAGGATCGAAAGACCACCTTGAAACTGTCAGTTAGATTGTCCGTCCCGACTGGCTGAATGTCAAGCGAAATTCAATTGGAGAAACGAAAAATGAATTCATTTGCGTGCTGAGTAATTAAGCGCCTGGCTCCCCCTGTTGAGACCAAACAACTTTGACTAAGGGAATCTCTTGTCCGTAAGTTCAATATCTACGCCGACGAACCAGCCAACCTATTGTGTGATCGGGGCAGGACCATCCGGGCTGACAGTCCTAAAAAATCTTTTGGAATATGGAGTACAATGTCACGCGCTGGAGCGAGAAGAGGAGGTCGGAGGGAACTGGAACTTCGGCAAGCCGTCGAGCAGCGTCTATCAATCGACCCATCTGATCTCTTCGAAGCGAATGACCGCATATGAAGAATTCCCCATGCCTGGGGCGTTTTCTTCCTACCCCAGTCACTACGAAGCGCAACAGTATTTGTGCAGTTATGCGCGCAAATTTGATCTTTATTCCCACATCCAGTTTCGCACTGCGGTAAACCACATCGCTCGGCTTGCGCAAAACCAGTGGGAAGTCCACGTCGAAGGGGAGTCTGCGCCCCGAATTTACGCCGGCGTCATCATCGCCAACGGACATCATTGGGATCCGCTGGCGCCCGAGATCGATGGCAGCTTCCATGGCGAGGTGATCCATTCGCGGCAATTCAAGTTCAGCGAGCAGCTGCGCGATAAGCGCGTCTTGGTGATTGGCGCCGGAAATACGGGCTGCGATATCGCGGTGGAAGCGGCGATCCACGCTCGCTCGGCCGCGATCAGCATGCGGCGCGGTTATCACTTCGTGCCCAAGTTCATCCGTGGTAAACCGTCGGACGTGGTGGGGGATCGTTTGCGATCATGGCCACTGCCCCAGTCGCTGAAGCGGTGGGTCATTCGGCAGTCGATTGGGTTTGCGCTCGGTCGGCCCGAGAAATATGGTCTCCCCCGCCCCGATCATGAGATCTTCGACACCCACCCGATCATCAACTCGCAGCTTCCTTATTACGTAGGACATGGCCGCGTGCAGGTTTTCCCCGATGTGCAGCGATTCGAGGGGGACCAGGTCGTCTTCGCCGATGATCGCCGCGAGGAATTTGATCTGGTGATTCTGGCGACCGGCTACAAGCTGTCATTTCCCTTTATCGATCTCGCCGAGCTGAATCCGCAAAACGGGATGCCGCGGCTTTTCTTGCATGCGTTTCATCCCGATCGAGACGACCTGTTTGTGGCCGGTATGATCCAGCCGAACAGCGGGCAATGGCCCCTGACCGAACTGCAGGCCAAGATCATAGCCCGCTTTATCGCCGCCCAAAGGACCAATCCGGAAGTCGCCGCCTGGTTCCGCGCGCTAAAGCACTCCAGCGGACTCGGCCTGCCGCAGCGGCGCGAATATCTCGACTCGCCCCGGCATCGGCTCGAGGTCGACTACTACCAATACCGCGAGACGCTGCGGAAGCTGGTCGCGCGCATGGACGGAGTGCAGCCGATTGAAAAAGCGGAAAGCGGAAAGCGGAAAGCGGAATCGTAGGTTCACGTTCCGTCTGCCTCTTCCATTCTATCTCCGCTTTTCCCCTAAAACTCGATCACCATTTCGTCTTCCGCCAGAACTGTGTCGGGGAAGATCTGCTGGGCGATTTCGACGCCGACCGGATCGTCGATGTCATCGAGCGGATTGACGTGGGTCAGCACGAGCCGGCCAACCCCAGCCGCTTTGGCGACTTGGGCGACCGGCGTGATGCAGCTGTGGCCGGTTGTCTGGGCGAACTGATCGAGCCCGTCGGGGAAATAGCATTCGTGCAGCAGCAGGTCGACGCCGCGGATCTTCTCGAGGTAGTCGGCAGTGACGGCGGCGGTGGTGTCGGTCACATACGCCATGCTGCGACCCGGCAAGTCGATCCGATAACCGACGCTGCCGCCAGGGTGTTTGAGCGGGAACCAACGGAGGCGGCCGCCTCCCGATAGGGCGACGTCTCCCTTGAGCGGAACGAACTGACACGGCGGGGCGACCGGAAACAGCAGCGGCGACAACAGGTGTTGGCAGATCGCGTCAATCTTCGGCTGCTCGGCATGCACGCGGACCTGCGTCTCTTTCTGATAGAGCGTATCGAAGAGGAACGTGATCCCCATCACATGATCGAGATGGGCGTGCGACAAAAAGATGTCGAGCTGCGGCGTCGCGATCCGGCTGCGAACGCGATGGAAACCAGTCCCGGCGTCGAGCACCAGGCCGATCTCGGGCAACATAAAGCAGGCGGTTTGTCGGGTCTGGCTGGGATGATAGCCGGAAACGCCGAGACAATGAAGTTGCATGACGACGGCGCGTGCTCGGGAAGAACGGGAAAGTAAGCGGCGCCAGCGCCGCGACCGTCTCCTATGGTAGAAGATGCCGCGAGCGGATGCGACGCCTATCTACGCTGCCGAGATATGCAAAAAAAGCCGCCGCGACGTCTCCCGAAGGAAACGCCGCGACGACTGCTGCTAGGAGTCGGTAGTAGCCCGTATCAGGCTACTTGTTTTGCGAAACGTTATCGTCCGTCGGTCGTTCGCCCGGCACCGCAGGAATATCTTTCTTCCTTTCTGGTATGACCACGTTCATCATGAACTTGTGCCAGTTGCGTTCCGATTGAAGTTTCGTGTCGCCTAAACGCAGGCTCTCAAAAGAGCTCTCATCGTACTTTTGAGAAACCGGCAGTTGCTTCCATTTCTCGACGGTAAGAGGACCCTGTTCGCCCAAATTGGCCGCAGGTGCGGTCGCTTCGCCACAGCCGCATGGTGCAACGGCGACGATAATCAATAGCCAAATATCGATGCGATTCATCGTGCGTCTCACCTAGTTGTTACGGAAGCGGCGCAACTTCGTTGCCAGCGCGGGTGGCGACTGCGTCGTAGATTTCCTGGTCGATCGTCTCGGCAACAAATCGAACCGAGCCATCGCACAAGCCAAATTGTGCTCCGCCGGGATGTTGGCTGCGATATCCACCGTATACGGTCGACGTATTGTCGTGCTTGTTGAAAGGAACGAACGTTGACCCCCAGCCATATAGGTATCCATAGGCCCAGACAGCGCCGTAGGAAGTGGAGGGAGTGCCTTGCGGCATGAAATCGGTCTCGCCATTGAGGAACGTATTCGACGTGCCATCGACGATATCGCGGAACTTAGTTGGGCTTCGATGGTTCGGGCTTGTAGCGTCCTTCTCTTTGATCGGGATGATCGCGCCGTTAAACGTAGGTTCGTCAACTCCGTAGTAGGGTGCGTACCAGAGCAAAGAAGTGTCCTGAGTTCCCGCACAAAATTGGTAGCTGCTCGGTGCGCGATCTTCGCCAAGTGACGAGGTCAGCGCGCCGCTTGGCATTACCATGCTTGGGCACAAGTAGGTCGGAATGATTTGCGATGTCAGCATGAAATTGGTCCAGCCGTCACCATCGGCGTCGTTTGTGCTGGCGCGGCTTTCCGTGGGATCCCAGCGACTCGCGATCGCATCGGATTCAATAAACGGCATAATTTGAATCCAGCCGGTCAGGTAGGTCGTGGTTTCGTCACTATCAACTGCATCCTTGACTGCGTATGGGAATTCCAGGTAGGTGTCGTGGAAGTTATGAGTTGCCAGCCCTATCTGCTTCATGTTATTGCTGCAAGACATTCGGCGGGCCGCTTCGCGGGCCTGTTGGACGGCCGGCAACAGCAGCCCGATCAGCACGCCAATAATGGCGATCACCACCAACAACTCAACTAACGTAAAACCGCGACGACGCATGGTCGGCTCTCCTTCTGAACTAGCCCGTGGGGCGGAAATAGGGGGGATTTTCGCAACGCGTTTGGGTGCGACCGTGTGGGCTGGCAGGAGAGCTGGCGAACGGTAGACGGAATTTTGCGAGAAAACTCGGGGGATGCGTTGCAAGTAAAACTGATATCGAGTATCAATATCGATGTACGAAGTTTAGCGGCACGTCGGTGGCACTGTCAACGACCAGCCTCGAAAAAACTTCCTTTCGCCCGATTTCTGCTTGGACCGACCCATGGAAAGCGAACCATCGCAACGCACAAACGACCGTCAAGACGCCCCCATTTCGCCCGAACAGGCACTGGCCGGCCTCAACGCAAAGGTGGTCGATTCCAACGAGTTAATGGATGGCAGCAACGAGATTTTGATCTCTCATAAAGGCGCCGTTTATCGCCTGCGCGAAACCCGCAGCGGCAAGCTGATTTTGCAAAAGTAACGCGGTCTCCGCCGAATATTTGCTTCGTCGAATTCGCCTCGCTAGAATCTGGCGATGCCCTTTCCTTTAACTCTTTGGTTGGTTCATCCCGACCCTGCAACTTGCGAGACGCTTCTCGCTCGTTTTGACGGTTTGCCCGGCGTTTCGGCCCAGGCCTGTCGTTTTGAAAATCTGCCGCCGCATGACTGTTTTGTGACCGCGGCCAACTCTTTTGGCATGATGACCGCCGGCATCGACGCCGCGGTAATCGCCTTTCATGGCGAAGCCCTCATGCAGCGAGTCCAAACTCGTATCCTCGACCAATATCTCGGGGAGCAGCCGATCGGCACGGCGATGGTCGTCGAGACCGAAACGCCTGGCTACCCGTATGTCGTCCATGCCCCGACGATGCGCGTCCCAGGCTCGATTGAAGGAACCGACAAGGTTTACGCCGCCACGTTCGCCGCGCTCGTCGCAATCTATCGCCACAACGTCGCCAGCGAGACCAAGATCGAAACGGTCGCTTTTCCAGCGATGGGCTGCGGTTTCGGCGGAGTCTCTTTCAGCGAAGCGGGGCGGCAAATGGCGGCCGCCTATCGCAATTACCTTGAGCCCCCGCATCGTTTTGATTGGGACATGGTAGCGCGGCGACAAAAGCAAATCTGCTACGACGGCTCGCGCCAGGTCGTCCGCGGCTAACTGCCTGTTGAAAAATGCCCTCATGGCATTTTCCAACCTCGCCAGGCTCAGAGCATCGCTCTTCGCGGCTCGCAAAATAACGACTTACGTCGCTATTTTGGGATCGCACGCTTCGCCTTCCAGGCATTTTCTTGAGATCGCTTCTCACGGGTGGCTTTGCGCCGCTGCCGCTCGCGTACTCGCAGCGATTGCCCTTGGCAGTCGGCGATCTCGCTGCGCCTGGAAAACGCCTGCAAGCATCAATTGGAAGAAACGAGAAATGTACAAGCACATCACGAATCTCCTGCTGTTGTCAGCCATGGTCGCTGCACTAGGCTGTACGCCTGGCAAACCGGAGCCGACCCGCGTTGACGTCACCGGCCAGGTGCTGATTGACGGCAAGCCGCTCGACAAAGGATTGATCCACTTCAAAACGGTCTCGGCAGGCTCGATTGACAGTCTCGATATCGTGGACGGCAAGTTCGCCGGCAAAGTCGAGCCCGGTTCACGGCGGGTCGAGATCGCCGCGTTTCGCCCTGCTGCCGGCGGTACGCCAGGCATGGACGCCGGCGAGGTCAACTATATTCCTGCCAAGTACAACTCCAGCAGTAAGTTGACCGCGGACGTCACCGAAGCCGGCCCGAACGACTTCAAATTTGACGTCACCGCGAAATAAGCTCTCCCCCCTGCGGCGTTTCCTCCTGGTTCGGCGGCGTGCTAAGCTATCTGCCTGTTGAATAATGCCATCGTGGCATTTTTCAACCTCGCCAGGCTCAGAGCATAGCTCTTCGCGGCTCGCAAAATAACGACTTACGTCGTTATTTTGCGAGCGCATCCGTGCGATCACGCAGTCCGTTGAGAAAATCAACGGACTGCTATGCATAGTCCCGTTTGATCTCCATGAGGAAAGTCTGCGTGAGCGACGATACCATCCAACTGTTGGCCGCTTTGTCGCGTGGCGAAACCGACGCTGCCGAAAAGTTGCTGCCGCTGGTCTATAACGAATTGAAAGGAATCGCCGCGCGGCAGATGCAGCGCGAGCGGGCCGATCACACGCTGCAGCCAACCGCCTTGGTGCACGAAGCCTATCTGAAGCTGATCGATCAAAATCGGGTTGAATGGCAAGGCCGCGCCCACTTCTGTGCGATCGCCGCCAACGTCATGCGACGGATCCTGGTTGACTACGCCCGGCAAAAGAACGCCGCCAAACGAGGCGCCGGCGCTCAGAAGATCGCGATCGAAGAAGATCTGACCCCCGACCGCGCCTCGCGCGACGTCGACCTGGTGGCGCTCGACGACGCGTTGGAACGTCTGACCGCCCTGAACCCGCGGCATGCCCGTATTGTCGAACTCCGTTACTTCGGCGGCCTGACCGTCGACGAAACCGCCGCCACCCTCGACGTTTCCCCCTCCACCGTCAAAAACGATTGGCGCGCCGCCAAAGCGTGGTTGCTGACGCAGTTGGAAGAGTGACCGAAGTGGAATAGACGCAACACTAGCCCGCTGCGCCAGCAAGGGAAGGCGGCCGCAAGTAAATGACGAATGTCTAAATCCCAATGTCTAATGAAAGACGCAGCTTCCGGCATTAGACATTTTCGACTCTATTCCCTCGCTGGCGCAGTGGGCTAGTGTTGGGCTCTTCCTGTTCGCTTTCCGCTCTCATCATCCATTCCGCGAAGACCTGACCTGCACCAGTGACTCCCGAAGACTATCAACTTGTTTGCGAGGCGTTTGACGAGGTCAGCCAATTGCCTGCTTCGGAACGCGACGCTCACCTGGCGGCGCGGTTTGCGCAGCGCGACGACTTGCGCAAGCAGGTCGCGGCGATGCTGGCGCAGGATGACGACAGCCGGCTTGATCGTTCGCCGCTGGAAGCGGCGCTGACCGCCGAGAGTCCGACGATCGCGATTCACGACACGGTCGACGTTTCCCCTCCCCTGCCCGCTTCGATTCAGATCGACGGCTACGAAGTCGAAGCGGAAATTGCTCGCGGCGGCATGGGAGTCGTCTATCGGGCTCGCCAGCAACATCCCAATCGAACCGTCGCGCTGAAGATGATCTTGGCCGGGCAATTCGCTTCGCCCGACGAGGTCGCTCGCTTTCGGATCGAGGCCGAAGCGGCCGCCAACCTCAACCACCCCGGCATCGTACCGATCTACGAGGTCGGCAGTCACGCCGGGCGTCATTACTTTTCAATGGGCTACGTCGCTGGCAAAAGCCTGGCGGTCGCGCTGAAGACCGAGACCTTTACCTTCGACCAAGCGGCCGACCTGGTGCGGCAAATCGCCGAGGCGATCGAGTACGCTCATCAGCATGGGGTGATTCATCGTGATCTGAAACCTTCCAATGTGTTGCTCGACGCCGAAGGGCGCCCTCAGGTGACCGACTTTGGCCTGGCCAAGCGGGTCGATGACGAGTCGCACCTGACCTGCACCGGCCAAGTGATGGGAAGCCCCGGCTACATGGCGCCGGAGCAAGCGTCGGGCCGCGTCGGTCAAATCGGCGCCGCGACCGACGTCTACGGGCTGGGCGCCATCCTGTACGCGCTGCTGACTGGCAAACCCCCTTTTGAAAGCGGCAGCATCCTGGAAGCGATCGACCTGGTTTGTACCGCCGATGTGACGCCGCCGCGCAAGCTCAACTGGCAAATCCCGCGGAAGCTGGAAACAATCTGCTTGAAGTGCCTGCACAAAACGCCGGGCGCTCGCTACAAAAGCGCAGCCGAGTTGGCGGCCGACCTGCGGGCTTTTCTCAGTAACGAACCGATCCAGGCCCGACCCCTTTCGCTGTTGGAACGCGTAATTTTTTGGGCCCGGCGACGACCCGGTTTGGCGATCACCTGGGCGGCGATGCTGTTGTTTTACGCTTATCATTTGTTTTGCGTCTGGGTGGTGCGCGATCCCGTATCGGTGCAGCCGCTGTTTCAGCTGATCTCGATCGCGACCGCCCTCGGTTACGCAGTAGGCGCATGGTTTTTCCAGCGTATGTACGAGCGTCCCAGTACGCGGACCACGGCGATCTATGCCTGGATGACGATGAACGTGGCGTTGCTGACGATGTTGTTGTTTTCAGCCAACGGCGCATCGAGTCCCCTCGTGTTGGGATATGTCTTGTTAGTGGCGGCCAGCGGTGCGCTCTATCAAACGGGATTGGTTGGTTACGTCACCACGATCTCGCTGATCGGCTACTACCTGCATGTGTTGTTTGCGGTGCTCTACCCGAAGGATCCGCCGCTCGACATTCATTGGACGATCTGTCTGACGCTGTCGATCTTGTTACTCGGCATGATCCAATACTTTGTCGTGCGCAAGATCCGCATGGCCAACGCATAACTGCCTGTTGAAAAATGCCCTCGTGGCATTTTCCAACCTCGCCAGGCTCAGAGCATAGCTCTTCGCGGCTCGCAAAATAACGACTTACGTCGCTATTTTGGGATCGCATCCCTGCGATCCAGCAGCCCGTTGAGAAAATCAACGGACTGATAAGCGCCGATGCGCTGCTGCGCGGCGCGCAAGCATAATCGGTATCAACGGCGCGAAAGACGTCGCGCGGCGAAATCTGGCGAAACCGCGGAACCAATTTCTGTTTCCCGATTTTCGCGGGGTCGATAAAATACTCCGGAAGTCGTGACGGAGCGCCCCATCCCTGACCGGCTCCTCCTTCCCCATGTCTTGATTAGGAGCGCCCTCCCCATGCAAAACGTTCTCTCCGTCATCCTCGCCGGCGGAAAAGGGTCGCGATTGGAACCGCTGACGCGGGATCGCGCCAAGCCGGCGGTGCCGTTCGGCGGCGTTTATCGCATCATCGATTTCGCGCTTTCCAACTGTTTGAACAGCGGGCTGCGGCACATCCAACTGCTGACGCAATACAAAGGGCAAAGCCTCGATCGGCATGTGAACGTCGGCTGGCAGCGCTACTTCTGCCGCGAACTGGGCGAGTTCATCGACGTCATTCCGCCGCAACAACGGATCGACGAGCAGTGGTATCAAGGAACCGCCGACGCCGTCTATCAAAACATCTACGCGATGGAGAAGCATCGTCCCGACTACGTCATGATTTTGGCAGGCGACCACATCTACAAGATGAACTACGCCAAAATGATCGACTATCACATCGACAATGGCGCCGACCTGACGATTGGCGCGTTGCCGGTTTCGCCCGAAGAGGCGAAGGCGTTCGGCGTGATGCAGGTCGATACCGATCAGCGGGTCGTCGGCTTTGAAGAGAAATCGCCTACCCCCAAAACGATCCCCGGCGATCCCGATCGCTGCCTGGCGTCGATGGGCATTTACGTCTTCAACGCCCACTTCCTGTTCGAGCAGCTCTGCCAAGACGCAACGCGTCGCGACAGCGCGCATGACTTCGGCAAGAACATCATTCCGTCGATCATCGACTCGCAGCGGGTCTTCGCCTTCCCGTTCCGGGACGAAAATCGCAAGCAAGACGCCTACTGGCGAGACGTAGGTACGCTGGACGCTTACTTTGAAGCGAACATGGACTTGGTTCACGTCGATCCGCTGCTCAACTTGTACGATCAAGATTGGCCGCTCCGTACGTACCAGCCGAACGTGCCGCCGCCGAAGTTCGTCTTTGCCGGCAGTGCCGACGAAGGGCGTCGCGGTTGTGCGCTCGACAGCATCGTCTGCGGCGGCTCGATCATCTCGGGCGGCGAAGTCGAGCGGAGCATCCTCGGCCCCGAAGTGCGGGTTAACAGCTTCTGCCATGTCGAAGACTCGATCCTGTTTGAAGGGGTCAACATCGGCCGGCACAGTCGCATCCGCCGGGCGATCATCGACAAGGGCGTTCATATTCCCCCAGGCACCGAAATCGGTTTCGACCTCGAACTCGACCGCCGCCGCGGCTTCACCGTCAGCTCTGGCGGCGTGGTCGTGATCGCCAAAGGAGACGCCGTCGAAAGCATGGTCCGAGCCGAACAGGAACAGGTCGCCTAGTGGTCCGTTGATTTTCTCAACAGGCAGCTAGACCGACTTGCAGTTCATTACCACCAGGGCGACGAAACTCCCTCCTCGTCGCCATAAGGAATAGACGCCATTGTGCGTCTATTCTTTTTTCGAAACGATGTCTTCGTAGGGTCCGCTGTGCGGACCACGAATCGCAAGCCGATGGAATGCGGATGCCAGCGCACGCCAAGGCAACGCAGCGCCGATGAGTCACGAAAACTGGACCGCCGGGTTTCGTTTTTTTCTTCCGGGGTAGGGTGCGTCGAGACGCACCGAGAACCTGCCATTCCGCTCAGCAATTCCCTCGCGTGGCAACGCAAACCTCTGGGGCCGTTGCGTTTCCACGCGTTGGTGCAGTCGAGCGATCGCGCAGGTTCGTGGTGCGTCCAGACGCACCCTACCGGACTGGACCGCCGGGTTTCGTTTTTTTCTTCCGGGGTAGGGTGCGTCGAGACGCACCGAGAACCTGCCAATCCGCTCAGCAATTCCCTCGCGTGGCAACGCAAACCTCTGGGGCCGTTGCGTTTCCACGCGTTGGTGCAATCGAGCGATCGCGCAGGTTCGTGGTGCGTCCAGACGCACCCTACTGAACTGGACCGCTTGATTCGTTTTTCTTGTCCGGTTCCCAATTCGAAAAATGACAACGTACCAAGAACGACCGATGATCCTCGCGTGGGTCTGCAGCTTGGGTTCATCCCGCTGCGTCGCCGCGCTGGTTCTTGGGGTTGGTCCTTGGGCGCTCCGCGCGAAATGGGGCTCAGTTGCGAGTGATCAAGGTTCGCTACTGGGTCGCAAAACGAGCGGTTGTTCGCTGGGACCTGGAGGTTGAAATGGAGATCACGGCACGCTCCTACGTGCCGGGAAGATGGCAGGCGCTCGTCGCAAGCGACGTCTGGTAACGCCTGGACATATTTATACCAAAAGTGGGGTGTATTTGGCAAGGCGATTTTCGTCTAGTGCGGGCGTTATTCCACGTCCTGCGCAGCGGTTTCTTTGCGGTATGCAAAGTGATGGTAGCTAGCTCCGCTATTTGTCGCGCCATGACTTTTTCGGCGATCGCGTCCCCTTTTTGTTTGCTGGACTCACCCCCGCTGGCCGCATACATTGATTGGTGCGCGAACCGTTGGACCTTCTTTTCTCGAGGCAAGTTTCTATGCATGCTGCCGCTTTGCTCATGTGCGAGATCGTGGCCGGCGCCGATGTCCGGGAGTCGATCGCAACTCCCCAGGCCATGTCCGATCTGCTGACCAGCGAGCTGGCGATTCCGGCCGCCGACTATTTTTCTGCACGGCCTGCCGTGGTCGTCACCAAGGAGAAAGCTCAATGAACGCGTTCGCTTTGATCTTATGCAGCGTCGTCGCAGGCGCCGATCCAGCCGTTTCGATCACCAGTCCGCAGCAGGTATTTGACCTGCAGAGCCGGCTTTATCAGTTGGACAAGTCGCCCCATTTCGTGGTCTCCGAAGATCGCACGTTGTTGCAAACTCCCTTGATGGGTTACGAGTATCCGGCCAACCCGCGCACGACCTGGAAGTTTGATGGGAAGTACGACCTGCGCATCGTTCCCTGTCCCGATACGCCCGGCTGTTTTCTGGCGGGGTTCGTGCAGCGAGAATCGCCGGTCGAGTCGCAGGAAGTGAACGAAAATGGTTTCGGCAGTCAAGAGGGTTTCGGAAGGCGGTCGCGAGCCATGGGGCACCAGCGCGATCATCATTTTGCGATCTACGTCGATGCCGCCAACAACATCTTGCTCGACCTAGAGCGAAACAATTTGATCTCGCACCTGACCGACGAAGAGGTCGGAACGGTAAAAGCGAACCTGGCGAAGATCGCCCAGCCGTACGTCGACCAACTGAAGGACAATCCGCAAGATCCTTTCATCGCTTCTTACATCACGTCGCTACAGGACGAATTTATCGTTACTCCCCCGGTCGAGATCGAGTGCGACTTGATTCCGCTGCCCGATAGTGGGCCGAAGCTGAAAATGAGTTTTCGCCTGACGGCCGGAGAGCGCAAGGTGGGGATCGGCAAACACTATTACATCGCCAACCTGCTAACGACCAGGCTGGCGATTCCGGCCAGTCGCTACTTCGCCGCCGAAACCCAGGAGGAGAAATAGATGAACGCCATCGCTTTGGTACTGTGCAGCGTGATCGCCGGGGCGGATGCTCGGGAGACGATTCCGAGTGTGAAGTCGCTCTCGGCGCTGATTAATCGGTGCTATGAAATTGACAAGATTGGGGATGTCGAGTTGGTTGACGATGGCGCCTGGTTGCAAGCGACCGGCGCGTTCAACAGTCGCGAGCTTCCCTTCGGCACGCGAGTCGCCGGTTATCGCCAGGCGCTGCTGATCGACAAATATCAGTTGTGCGTGATCCCCTGCGCCGAGCAGCCCTGCACGTTCTTGGCGGGTTACGTCCGGTTTGACGACGAGAAAAATCAATCGAAGCAGCAATTGGCGGAGATCCATCGCCTGAGCGTGAGAACCGCGTTTTGCGTGCTGGTCGACGTCGATCAAAACGTGGTAGTCAAACTGGATGATCGGAATGCCCAGTTGTATCTGGACGACGCTCGCCACGAGGCGCTTTCATCAGGCATGAACGCCATCTGGGACGCATACTTGCTGCAGATCGAATCGCAGACCGAGGGAGCGCCGTTCGTTTCCGAATATGGCGCCTTCCGAAATCAGTTCGTCACCCCGCCGCCGATCAAGGGGATCGCCCAGGCCCGGTTCACCCGCCGCAGTCGCAATGGCAGTGACGAGCGATTCACCGGCGTCTTCGTCAGCGTCACGTTTGCGGCCGACGGCTGCGAAGCGACGCACAGTGAGACGATTGACATGTGCAAACTACTTAGAACGTCGCTGGCGATTCCCGCCACGCAATATTTCGCCGCAGCTACGAACATCGAAAAGGAAGTCCCATGAACGTCACGGCTTTGATACTCTGTACGGTTGCCTTAGGCGCGGACGCCCGGGAGACGATTCCGACATCGCAGAAGTTGTTTGAGGTGATCGACAATACGTATTTGATCAGCAAGCGGCGGCCGCTGGAGATTTCCGAGGACGGCACGACCCTGCAGCCGGCGGTCAGCAAGGTTAGCGCCAACGCCGGCGGCGACGAGCGGCCTCCCTATCTGCTGCATCATCATTCGGACGCCAGCAACTACATCAGCGGCAAGTATGCGTTGAAGGTGGTCGCCTGTCCCGGCTTTCCCAATTTTCTGGTGGCGGGCTACGTCATTGAGAACCCCCGTACGTTAATCGCCACCTTTCCGGGGCAGCCGTCGTCCAAGGTTTTGCATCACTGTTATTGCGTGCTGATCGATACCGATCGCAACATTGTGGTCCCGCTCGACGATCCACGGATGCCGCTTTATTTGAACCAACAGCAAATCGACGACGTACAAACCGGGTGTCAGTTGATCTGGTATGACTATCTGAGGAAGATCGACCAGCAAGAGCCGGACGCGCCGTTCTACGAATTTTATTGGCTCTTCCGTCGCCAGTTCGTCACGCTGCCGCAACTGGAACTGGAAGGGATGGTTTACTTTAAACCCCCGTCATCAGACTCAAAGAGTTATCCCAGCGCGCAGGAAAAATCGAAGCCGCCAACGGCTGGTATGAAAGCAATGCTGCAGATCTCGGCCGATGGTCGCGTCATTGTCTACGAAGGAGAGTTCGAGATGCAGCGATTCCTGTCGACGACAATCGCCGAGCCGGCTGCGGCCTACTTCGCCAAACCGGCGATCGCGGAAGCGACTGAGCCGACCGTCAGCGTCGAGTAGCTCTCGCTCGCAACAAGTAATTTGGAAAAGGATGTCGCATGAATGCTGTCGCTGTGGTTGTTTGCATGTTCGCGCTGGCGGGGGACGCCAAGGAGACGATTCCCCACACGCGGGACTTGTTTAACGTGATCGACAACACTTACTCGATCCGTAACATCCAGCAGATCGAAGTCTCTGCGGATGGGACGACGCTACAGACGTTGACCGTCGAAGAGGAGAAGCAGGATGCGCCGCCAACCAAGAAAGTAGTGCGGGTCAAGGTGCGATCCGACGGGCAAAAGAGTTTTGAAATTCTGGGCGAGTATCGGTTAAGGGTGGTCGCCATCCCAGAGGCGTCCCATCTGCTGTTGGCCGGTTTCGAGTCGACCTCCAAAGATCCTTATTACGGCAAGAGTGAACATCTGCTCCGTTACTGCTTTTGCGTCTTGATCGATACCGATCGGAACATCGTCGTCCCGCTGGATGACCCGAAGCAACGACTCTTCCTGGAAAAGGAGCAGGTCGAAGAAGTCCACGCGATTTGTGAAGGGATTTGGAGCTACTATCTGGACCGCATCGCCGAGCAAGAAAGTGACGCTCCATTCTATTCCGAGTTTCAAGCGTTTCGAGGGCAGTTCGTCAAACTACCGCCGTTCGAAACCAAAGTGAAGGTCGCGTTTTTTGCCGATCTCGAGTCAGGCGAAGCGATTGGCGTGCCGCAGGAGGTATCCACCTGGCGTTGCGTCGCCGGAATGGCTGTTCGCGTGGAGATCGCCGCCGAAGGGCGAAAGAACGTCTTCGGCGGGCAGATCGAAATGCAACCGTTGCTGTCGACCACGATCGCAAAGCCGGCCGAGGAGTATTTTCCACAACCGAAATACGTGAGTCCCATCACGACCCAGAGACTGCCGTCGCCGCGTTAGCGTCGCGAGTTTGGGCGGCCGCCGCTAGGAAAAACGATCGAGCTATCTTTCACGAGCGAGGAATCTGAGATGGTCGCTGGAGCCCTAGTTCTGTGCAGTGTTGCGGTAACCGCGGATGTTCGAGAAACCTATGCGACCCCGCGACAGTACTATGAATTGATCACGCGGCTCGCATCGCCGATTCCACACGCATTCTCCCGGCATTCGCAAGTTGTCTCTACCGATGGCGCCAAGATCGAGCTGTTCGAGGAGAATCATGGCTTCGCGCCCCTATCGAGGCTGAAGGAGATCAAGCCGATGGCGGTCGCCGAGTTAGTCGTCGTCCCCTGTCCCGATCGGCCTGACTGCGTGCTGGCCGGTTATCAGGTTCGCGGGCTCCAGCAATTCGCCGGAGTCTTGACGGCCGAAGCTTGCGTGTTGATCGACGTAGCCAACGACCGGGCCTATCCAGTGATCAGTTCGGACGATCCGCGTCTGCGCCATGGGGTGGGATTGCCGTCGCACGAAAGGAAAGCGGTTGAGCCGACCCTGGCCAAATTTGCGGAACTTTTGGTCGTCAACATCGCCGAGTTTCCCCAGCAGTACGGGTACGACAAGCAGTACAACAGCTTTCTCGCTCGGTTCGAAGAACGCGTCAAAGTGAAGGTCACCTGCGAGGTAAGCCGAATCGACATGATGTCAGGCCGGGCGACGTTTTACCTGATCTTCGCCGGGGGCGATCTGCGAGAACGAGTCACCTTCACCAAGTCGATCTCTGAGCTGTTGGTCTCGAAATACGCGCTGCCGATCGATCAGTATTTGAAACGGGATAAGTAGGTGGAGACTTTAGCCCGCTGCGGCAGCGAGGGAATGCGGCCGCAACCAGCCCGAACGATACAGATGGAGGAAAACCGCTCTAATGCCAGAAGAAAAGATTCTCGTCATTAGGATTTAGACATTCGTCATTTGTTTGCGACCGCATTCCCTCGGCTTGCGCCTCGGGTTAGTTTGCGGAGGGGTTGTGCCTAGCTGGTTAGCGCTTTCAGCGTCGCGAGTGCACTCGCTTCTTCTTTCGCTTTGATCTGCTGCAGCGCGGTTTGGATGGCGGCGACTTGCTGTGTTGTGAACAGCAGCGGCGTCCCGGGCATCGGGGGCGTCTGAACCAGGGCGTGGCCGATCATCGTGATTAGCTGCTCTAGCCCGTCGCCGCGCTGGGCCGAGACCTTCAATCCCGGCGGGCGTTGGCTGGTGTTGTCAGCCCGGAGGTCGGCTTTGTTGTGGATCACGATCGCATTGGGGTAGGCGTCGTGCAGCTGTTGGTCTTCATCGGTCCAGGGGGCCGATTGGTCGATGGCCAGCAGGATCAAATCAGCGGCGCTTTGCAGTTTGCGAGCCCGGGCGACTCCTTCCCGTTCGATGGCGTCGTCGCTGTCGCGCAGTCCGGCGGTGTCGGCTAGTTCGACCGGCCAGCCATCGAAGGCGGCGGTCGCGGTGACCGCATCGCGGGTGGTGCCTGGCTGGTCGAACACGATCGCCCGCTCGTAGCCGACCAAAGCGTTGATCAGGCTGCTTTTGCCGACGTTGGGACGCCCGGCGATGACCACCTTCCAGGGCTGCGTCAGATGAATCCCGAAGTTGGCGCTGGCCAACAGCGACTGCAGCCGCAGCGGCGCTTCGTTGGCGTGATCGGTCTGCAGCAACTGCACGATCGCCGCCAGTTCGGTCGGCAGGGCGCCGTTGTATTGATCGAGCAGATAGCCGGCGGTGCGGGCCGTTTTCGCTGCGGCCAGGGCGACTCGGGCGTCGGCGATGACCGGCGCGTGCTCGCTGCGGTGGGCGTACTCGGTCCAGTCAACCTCGCGGCAGCCAGCGGCGACCAGGTGATCCATGATGCGCCGCGACGCGGCGACGCCGCCGTGGCAGTGGACTTCGATCCGGTCAGCGGCGGTGCGACTGACGACCAGTTCTTCGCCCGCGTCTTGCTCGCCATCGCGCCAGTGGCCGACCAGGATGTCGCCGACCTGGCTGGCGCCGGCTTGTTTCTTGCCAAGCGGAAAGAAGTGGCGATCGACCGCCTGATCGGCGGCGGGACCTTCGACCACAACGGTAGCGATCGCGCTGCGTCCGCTAGGCGTGACGAGCGCGGCAATCGTTTCGCTCATGACGCTTCTTTCGCCGTCCGGACCGCGATCGCGACGCCGCCCAGCACCAGATGGTCGATCGTTTCCGACGCGACGTCGAGTTGCGGGGCGAGCTTCGCCGCATCGCCGCCGGCGAAGATGATCTGCGGGGCGGGGCCGTCGAGCTGCGCGGTAAAGCGGGCGATCAACTCGCGCACGCCGCCGACGGCGCTGTAGTAGAGCCCGCTGCGCATGGCGGCCAGGGTGTCGGTTCCGATGGCGGTAGGGACTTCGCCGACGTCGACGGTGATCTCCGGCAGCAAATCGGTTTGCCCAGCCAACGCGCGGGCGGCCATCTTCATGCCGGGGACAATGGCGCCGCCGATGAAGCTGCCGTTGGCGGCGACCACGTCGACGGTGATCGCACTGCCGGCGTCGATAATGATCGCCGGGCGCTCGGCATCGCGAATGGCGCTGGCGCCAACCGCGGCGGCCAGGCGGTCCATGCCGACTTTCTCGGGCGCGGTGACCGCAATGGGTAGCGGCAAGTCGGCGTGCGTTAGGACGCGGCAAGTATCGCCGGGGCGATTGGTCAGCACCCAGGCTTGCAGCGCGGCTTGCGCGGGACGATTGACGCTGACGATTTGCCAGGCGATCGTTTCGCTCGGCAGCACGTCGTCGAGCGGCGAGAAGTTCGGCTCGTGCGAAGCGGTCGCGTAAACGATCGTCGGCGCCGGCAGCGGCCGGGTGTCGTCGGCGGCAAACAGGCCGATGTGGATCGACGTGTTCCCCACGTCGACCGCTCCCCAGATTCCGTTCATATCGCTTGCTCGCTTGAAGACGGGGGATCGGTTACTGCTGCGCTTGCTCACGGGCACGTTGGAGATGTTCGCCGGTGCGCTGCAGCAGCACGTTCAGGTTTTCGCCGGTCACGGCCGAGATCAGCAGCACTTCGCCGCCGGTCAGTTCGGCCAGCTGATCGCGAATCTCTTTGCCTTCGGGCAGTTCGGCCTTGGTGACGCACAAGATCTCGGGACGAGCCGCCAGGTCGGCGTCGTACTGCGTCAGTTCATGGCGAATTGACTTGTAGTTCTCGATTGGATCGGTGCCGTCGACCGGCGCCGGTTCGACCAGGTGAATCAAGATGCCGGCGCGCTCAACATGGCGAAGGAACTCGTGTCCTAGGCCGATTCCTTCGCTGGCGCCATCGATCAAGCCGGGGATGTCGGCCAAAATGAAGGTGTGGTCGTAGTCGATCTGCACCATGCCCAGGTTGGGGAACTTGGTGGTGAAGGGGTAGTCGGCGATTTCGGGACGTGCCCGGGAGAGCCGCGAGAGGAGCGTGCTCTTGCCGGCGTTCGGCTTGCCGATCAAACCGACGTCGGCGATCGACTTCAGTTCGAGGATCAGCCGCCGCTTCTCGCCCTTGCCGCCGGGGGTCGATTGGCGCGGGGCGCGATTGGTCGACGTCTTGAAGCTGAGGTTGCCGCGACCGCCGGCGCCGCCGCGGGCGGCGACCATTTGCTCGCCCGGCGTGCTCAGGTCTTTCATCACGAAGCCCGCTTCGGCTTCGATCACCACGGTGCCGACCGGGACCTTGATGATGATGTCTTGGGCCGACTTGCCGGTGCGGTTGGCGGGGCCGCCGTTAACGCCGCGATCGCCGCGCCAATGTTTGACGTGGGCAAGCGCCGTCAGGCTGTCGACCCCTTCTTCGGCCAGCAGGATGATGCTGCTGCCGCTGCCGCCGTCGCCGCCATCGGGACCGCCGTTAGGAACGTACTTTTCGCGGCGGAAGCTCATGCAACCGTCGCCGCCGGCGCCCCCTTCGATATCGATTTGTACGCGATCAACAAACATGTTTGGCTGGTCCCAGAACGAAAACAGGGATGACCCAAACTGGAGTCATCCCTGGCATTTTACAGTTTCAGAAACGTCCGGCTGTCTTAGCGAACAGGCGGTGGCGTTTCGGCAGCTTAGTTGGCTTCGACGGCGGCCGGCACGATATTGATGCGGCGACCCTTTTGATCGAACAGGACCGAACCGTCGCACAGGGCGAACAGCGTGTAGTCCTTGCCGCAGCCGACGTTCTTGCCAGGGCGGAATTTGGTGCCGAGTTGGCGAACCAGAATGTTGCCGGCGCGAACCACTTCGCCGCCGTACTTCTTCACGCCGCGATACTGCGGATTCGAGTCACGACCGTTGCGGCTCGAACCTTGACCTTTCTTATGGGCCATATCACCTAACTCCTGAATCTATGGGATTTCCGCTGCAGCAATGCAATCGGCTGCCGGCGAGAATGAGCGTTTTACCTACTATCGACACGCGCGAGGCGGGTCGAAACTCTCTTTTTAGCGGTAAACCCACTCGTAGTCAACCTGCCCAGGAACCCCGAAGCGAATCTCGTCTTCGTGTTCGTTGTAGCGGTCGCCGGGACGCCAGAAATTGAGCTTGAGCGTCTTCATGCTGTACGCCCGTTGGTTGCCGATGTCGTCGGGAACGACCTTATCGGGGTCATCGGTCCATTTATAGGCGTTGGTCAGCCCTTGGATGTAGATCGAGAAGTAGTCGGTATCGGGGTCGACGTCTTCCCAGATCGCCACGCCCCAGATGCCGTTGTCGACCTCTTCGGTCGAGACCGGAATGTCAAAGCGGCTTACCGAAACCGAGTCGTACAAAGGAGTTCCCCCCATTTCGCGAGCCGCGATCGGGGCCATCGCCACCGGGACCAGTCGGTCCAGATATTCCTTCTTCTGGTCGCTCAATTCGAGAATAAATCGCGGGATAAAGCGGATCGGCGCGGTCGATTTGCTGGCCTGGGTCGCTTCGTAGAGGGTGTCGCCGGTCTCAAAGGTGGTCGCCTTCGACTCGAGCGGGTTCCCCATGTTCTTGATGCGGTAGACCATGTACCACAACGTTTTCCGCTGCATTTTGCCAGTCGGCTGCGGGATGTCGACTTCGATCATCCGGACCGGTTTGAACGACAATTCCAGCCCCCAGATGCTGCGGCGGTAGATGACGTTTTCGGCCATCGCCTTCAGCGTGCGGGTATTGGGCATCGTCTCCGGCGTCCAATCGAGTCCCTGGGCGCCCTTGATGATTTCGAGGATCGGCTCGGGACCGGTGAAGGTTTCTTCAGCCCGCAGGTCGGTCGGAATCGTGGTCAGCACCCCTTCGGCAAAGACCCGACGAGGCGAATTATGCGGATTTTTGGGGCCTGGCGCAGCGGCCGGTTGCGAAGCGGTAGCGACGTTCATCGCCTTCACGCTGGGCTGTTGGGCCACAGCGGTCGACGTCGCTGCTAGCGGCGCGGCACAGAGGGCGAACAAGAGCAGCGCAACAGAGTGGGTACGACGCAACATGCTGGTAATTCCAGGCGAGACAGAAGCAAGATCGAGCAGTACTGGACGAGCCGGGCTGCAAAATGAGCGCAACCCGAGCCTTTAAGTATACTTGCCTAAATTGCCAAGGGTCAAGTTTCTGAGCAATTCGGCCGGAAAAGGAGGATTGGGACGACACTTTACGCCCACAAGAGGGGGCGATTCTAGGGTGCCGTTGCCACGTCTGCGTGGCAATGAATGGGTTTTCCAGATTTTCTCGCCCGTTGAATTGCCGTTGTGCTCGGCGAGCTTGGCACACGTGAGAGATCGATCGCTTCGTCTAACCCCACTCCACCATCGTCCGCCACCGTCCATCTTTCTGGGCGAACGAAGCGAGCAGCGCCACGATTTCGTCCAGCGACTGCGGCGCTTGGGAAGTGACATACTCTTTGCCGCCGATCTTGCAGCGCGCTGACAGACCATCTTCCGGCTTCAAACTGCCAGAACCTTCCAGCCAATGATTGTCGTTGAGCTGAGCGACGAAAAAGGTGAGCTGATCCCACGGCTGCTGGTGAACGTGCGCGTCGATTTCTTCCGGCGTCGGATTGACGTCCAGCACTCTCGGTTCGTAGTCAGGCCCTTCCAGAAGGACCAGCGTCACCGCAGCGCCACGAAGTTCGCTGGGTATATCCGCAGTCAGAATCGCTTCCTCAGCGCGGATGAAGGTGGCCAGCGGCGGCGGATCGCCATCTTTGTCAAACCGCAGCCAGTAGAGCAAGTTGCGATAGTCGTGCCGCGCTTCTTCGACCAGACGCTCGACGGTGCGCAGGTCGCGGGCGGCCAACTGCACGATCGCCGCATGCACGCGATCGACCTCGCCATGAGCCGGGTCGGTTCCGTATTGCTCGAGCAAGTAGATCGCCGACTCGGCCTGGGGGCCGAACTGGGCGTGGACGAGTTCCTGGATGTCGTTGCTGACAGGCATGATGGCGCTTGGGCGAGTTTGTTGCGGTTTATCTTAGCCCCTTTCGGCGACGCATGCGCCCTCCTGGTTGTTGTCGATGGTACCGCATTTCTTCGGCGCTTGAATCGGGCTACGATAACGCGAGTTGACCTTACCCCGAAGGAGCTGGTGATGACCGAAATGTTGCAGGCTCAATACGAAGCCGTAGTCGTCGGCGGAGGCCCGGCCGGTTTGAGTGCGGCGTTGGTGCTGGGCCGGGCATGTCGCAGAGTGCTGCTGATTGACGCAGGCGAAGGTCGCAATGCGCCGGCCGACGCGGCGCATGGTTTTTTGACCCAAGACGGCACGCCCCCCAGCGAGATCCGCCGGATTGGCCGCGCGCAGTTGGCCTCGTATGACGTTACGGTCAAAGAGGGCCGCGTGACCGCCGCCAAGACGGTGGATGGTCGTTTTGAAGTCGAATTCGCCGGACAACGCGTCGCCTGTCGTTCTTTGATCCTGGCGACCGGCATCGCCGATCGTCTGCCGCCGATCCCTGGGGCGAAACAGTGGTGGGGCCGCGGCATCGTCGTTTGTCCCTATTGCCACGGCTGGGAAATTCGCGATCGACCTTGGGCCTTTCTCGCTCCGGCGGAACAGGTGATCGAGCGGGCGACCATGTTGCTCGGCTGGACGAAACAGCTCACCTATTTGACAAGCGGCGACGTGAGTCTGCCTGCGGAAGTTGCAAAGTGGCTGACCGCGCATGACGTTGCGATTCGCGAAGAGGCGATCTCCGGTTTCGAAGGGGAAGGGGAAACACTCACCGGCGTCGCTTTGGCCGGCGGCGAGCAACTGTCGCTGGCGGCGGTATTCGTCTCGCCCCAGTTCTCGCAGACGACGCCGCTGGCCGAGTCGTTGGGACTATCGCTGGAAACGGAAGGTCACCAGGCCGGCACGATCAGAACCGAACCGCACGGGGTAACGTCGGTCGAGGGTTTGTTCATCGCCGGCGACGCGGCGTCGTGGGGCGTCATGAGCGTCGCGTCAGCCGCCTCCGAAGGAATGATGGCGGCGGTCTTTGCGAACATGCGAATGCTGAAACAGGACGCGGATGCCAGTGAATGACGAATGTCCAAATCCGAATGTCTAATGAAAAAGAAGAGCTTTCTCCGGCATTAGACATTAGCAGTCCGTTGATTTTCTCGACGGACTGCGTGATCGCACGGATGCGCTCCCAAAATAACGACTTACGTCGTTATTTTGGGAGCCGCGAAGAGCTATGCTCTGAGCCTGGCGAGGTTGGAAAATGCCACGAGGGAATTTTTCAACAGGCAGTTAGTGATTCGTCATTAGACATTTTCCCACCGCATTGCCTCGGTCGCACTACGGGCTCGATTCGCGGTTTCTATCCCAAGAAACTCGCTAGCCCACCGAATCCCTAACCTAGTCGGCTTGCTCATCTTCTCTTGCGCCGCCACACTGACGGGCGGTTGCTCAATTCCTTTTGCTAGAAAGCTGCTGCGCCATGCTTTGGCAGATATTCTTGATGATTTTGGGGATGGTGGGGCTGGTCGTCGGTGGGGAACTGCTGGTCCGGGGGGCCGCCAAGTTGGCGGCGCTGGCCGGGATTTCTCCGCTGGTGGTCGGGCTGACGGTCGTCGCCTTTGGAACCAGCGCCCCAGAACTGGCCGTTTCGCTGAGCGCCAGCTTGCAAGGCAATACCGACATCGGCATCGGCAATATCGTCGGCAGCAATATCTTCAATGTTCTGGCGGTGTTGGGGATGTCGGCCTTGGTGGCGCCGCTGGTCGTTTCCAGCCAACTGGTGCGGCTCGATGTGCCGCTGATGGTTGCCCTTTCGTTCTTGATGTTGCTGCTGGGATTCGACGGCGAGATCAGTCAACTCGACGGCGGAATCTTGTTCGGCATTCTGGTCGTTTACATTGGCTGGTTGATTTATCAAAGCCGCAAAGAGCGCAAAGAGGTGCAGGACGAATTTGCCGAAGAGTATGGAACCGATGAAAAGCTGACGGCAGCCGGGCTGTTCTTGCAGTTGGGATATATCGTCGCCGGACTGGTCGCGCTGACCTTCGGTTCGCAGTGGATGGTGAGCGGCGCCAGCGAGATTGCTCGTTACTTTGGGATGAGCGATTTGTTGATCGGTTTGACGATCGTGGCGGTCGGCACGTCGCTGCCCGAAGCGGCCGCGTCGGTGATGGCCAGCATCCGTGGCGAGCGCGACATCGCGGTCGGCAACATCGTGGGAAGCAATATTTTCAACATTTGCTGCGTGTTGGGATTGTCGTCGTTGGCGTCCCCGGCCGGCATACCGGTTTCCGAGGCGGCGCTGACCTTTGACATTCCGGTGATGATCGCGGTGGCGGTCGCTTGCTTGCCGATCTTTGTTACGGGCTATGCGATCGCACGTTGGGAAGGAGCGCTATTCGTCTTCTACTACATCGCCTACACGACCTACCTGATTCTGGAAGCGGTGGATTCCTCGTGGTCGCACCCGCTGGAAGTGATGATGGTCGGGTTTGTGATTCCGCTGACGGTGATCACGTTGTTGGTGACGACGTTTCGGGCGTTGCGGAAGCGATTCAGAAACAGCCCGCAGCGCGAGCAAGGGAATGCGGATTCAAGCGAATGACGAATGTTTGAATCCCAATGTCTAATGTAAGACGAGCGTCTGCTTTTCTTGGCAGTTCCCGCCGCTTTCCGTCGCTGGCGCTGCGGGCTAGTGTTTTGTCTTTCGCGATGCTTGGTCCGCATAGCGGACCCTACGCCAAGAGCGATTCAAACTTTTGTTTCACCGCGGCGAATTGGTCGTCGGTGAGGACCGGTTTTAGGTCCGCGGCTGGCGGCGGTTCGGGCAGTTTGATCCAGCTTTTGCAGCCGGCGATCTCGGGCGTTTCGACGAAGACCTTCGCTTGCGGCGCGGCGTAAATGCGGACCAGGAAGAGATAGAGGCCCAGCTCGCGATAGTGGAACCGCATCCGCAGGGCGTCGTCCGACAGGATGTGCAGTTCTTCAAGCTCGTCTAGCTTCGTCTCTTGCGTGACGTAGCGAACCTGATCGACCTGGGCCAGCAAGTCGACGGCGAAACGGTTGCCGCCAGAGTGTTTGCCTCCGAGTTGATCCAGGATCTCTTGCCCGGCGTCGTTCAGCTGATCGGGCGATTGATGGAACCGCGTCTGCCAAAACCAGAAAGCGTCATGCTCAGCGCGAAACTGATCGTCGTGCTCTTGGATGCCCCCTTTGCGGAGCAGTACGTATTGTTTGCCTGCGCGAAGCGCCGCGCAGACGACGTCCCATTCTTTGATCGCATAGGGGATGTTGGTTGGGGGCATGGTGAGTTTCTTGTTTTATATAGGGGGTGCCGTTGCCACGTCTGCGTGGCAATGAATGCGTTTGGCAAACGTTGGTTCAATTGTACTACAACGTGTGCCACTGCCGGCTTGTCCAGCAGTGGCACATGGGAAAGAGACTCGATTGGTCCCCTGCCCTTCTCTCCAACTCACATTGCCAACTGCTTTTTCGCCAAACGGCCTAACTCAATGATCGCCTGCTCGACTCGGGCATTCGCTTGAATCGCACAGTTCAGTCGCAGGAAATTGCGGAAGCGATCGCCGGGCGAGAACAACACGCCGGGCGCCACGCTGATGTTTCGCTCCGCCGCCTCTTCAAACAGTTGGACGCTATCAAAGCCGCGGGGGAGTTCGATCCAAAGGACCTGGCCTCCTTGCGGGGCGGTGGCTCGCGTTTCTTCGGGGAAGTGCTCGTAGACGCTTGAAGCCACTATGCGGGTTCGTTCGTGCAGCGTCCGCCGCAAACGGCGCAGATGGAGATCGTAACCGGCCGTTTCCAGGTACTTGGCCGCGGCAGCTTGCATGGCGATCGAACCGGCTGGGTTGATCGCAATTTTCGCTTGAACGAATGCGTCTTGATAGATGCCAGGGGCGCACCAACCAACCCGCAGACCGGGCGAAATCGTTTTGCTGAACGAACTGCAGTAGAGCACAAAACCATCGCGGTCGAACGCTTTGAGCGCCTTGGGCCGCACGCCGGTATCAAAATGCAGTTCGCCAAAAATGTCATCTTCGATCAGCGGCAGTTGATGCTGACACATCACATCGACCAGTCGCTTTTTGGCGTCGTCCGGCATGCGGCAGCCGAGCGGATTGTTGAAGTTGGCGACGACCACGGCGCCTTGGATGCGACCTTCCTGGGCAAGCCGCTCGATCGCATCGACATCGACGCCCACTTCAGGATCGCAAGCGACTTCAATCACGCGAATGCCGGTCGTCTCCAGCTTTTCCAAAATGCCAAAGTAGGAAGGGGATTCGACCGCAACCGTATCGCCAGGGCGCAATGCCGCATGCAGCGCCAGGTAAACCGCTTCGCTGGCCCCGGTGGTGGTGACGATCTCGTCGGGCGAGACTTCGGCCCCGGCGTCGATCATTCGCCGGGCGATCTCGTGCCGCAGCGGCGCGTGCCCGATCGGCACGTCATAGCGATGTCCCATCTCGGGAAATCGCTGCAGCGTTTGCATCAGCAAGCGGTTGATCCGCTGCATCGGCAAGAGCTCGACGTCGGGCACCACGGCGCCCAGTTTGATCACCTCCGGCGATGCGAGGACATCATGCAGGCGCCGCGATAGCCGCGAGACGTTGACCCGCAAAGGGCGGATGTTCGAGCGGGACGCTTTGGGGGGCGGCGGAACGCGGAAAGCCGTATCGCGAACAAAGTAGCCCGATTTGGGTCGTGCTTCTATCAGTCCGCGACTTTCGAGCAAGCGATACGCATGCGTGACCGTTGATAGCGAGACCGACATTTGCCCTCGCATGCGGCGAACCGAAGGAATGCGATCGCCGGGGCGCAAGGTCCCTTGCTCGATCAGGCGGGCGATATGGCTAGCAACCTGGTCATAAAGTCGCCTCTGGTCGGCGTTTGACGGAGATGCGTCGTCAGGCATGACAGTTCCCAGTAAGTCGGACCATGACAGATGAGAAAACATCATCTGTCATGGTAACAAAATGCATTTTGTGCGCCTGTACCCATTGCCAGAAAAGCCGAATACTTAGACATCGTCCCCGAAGTTCCCTTTTGCTGGAGACCCCAAATCATGTTCTGGACGTCCGTTTGCCTGGTTGTTTTCGGTTTCTATTTGTTAATGTGTCTGGCCACGGTCCTTTATTGGGCGGTATTATCGATAAGCGGCGGAGTTCGGCGAAAGCCGGACGCGTCGCTGACGTGTCGCGTTCATAAGGCGTCGCGGCCCGGCGCTCGAGAAGAGACCTGCCAGGCCGAATAGCTTGCGGTCGCCTGCGACGCCTAGTTTCCACCCCATGGATGACGATGGCTAAAGGCTTGCTGGCGGCGATCTTCCGAAAGCGACCAGGCGTCCGCCGGATGTCGGCGTGGAACCTGCGCGAGACGACGACCCTGGTGGCGGTCATCGCGATTCTGGCTGGCATCGAATGGGTCGGCCGGAACGACTCGACCGAACTAAAAGACCTGGCCTTTGCGATCTTGCTAGTAACGACGGTCCGCCTGGTCTTCTCGCGTTACTTTTGCCGTCGGGTACGGTGGGCTTCGTCGCTGTCGCGACAGCTGCGACGGCTGTGGAACCGGATCACTGCGGCCGTGCGGTATGACTGGGGGCTCGACCTACGCCGCTCGCCGGCGATCGATCGCGGGCTGCCGCGACTGTTTCTGATCGCGCCGCTGTTGGCGGTGCTCGCTCTAGCGGTGGCGACGCTCTTCGCCACTTTAAGCGGAGTCACCTTCCGCGAGACCGTGCCGCTGGTCAGCTATCTCGCTTACCTGGCGCCGACGGCGGCGGTATGGGGAGCATTGTTATTGCTGGTGTTTGGGGCGGCCTTCTCGCCAGGCTTTGTGTTGTTTGACGCGCTGCTGGTGTATGGCAAGCGACCAGAGCGGGAGTCGTTTCGCTGGTCGATCGCCTTTGCGTCGGTCGTTGCTGGCGGAGTCTTGGCGCTTACGTTGCTGGCGCCCACCTGGATCGCGACCGCGATTTGGGGTTTTGCGCTGACGCTTAGCTTGGGCGCCAATTGGTTTACGCCGGCTTGGCGGCCTGATTGTTTGTGGCGGAAGTCAGGCAGCGACGTGCGCTCGATGCCGATGTATCTGTTCTTGACGGTGACCGACTTGCTGGTCGGCATGGTTCCAGCGATACCGGTGGCGATTGCTTTGGGAGGCGAAGCGATTGGCCTGCCTTCGCATTTTGAATCGTCGCCGATCAGCACTGGGCTGGGACGCCTGGCGATCTGGTATGGCTCGTTCGCCTATCTCGCTTCGACGCTGTTGATGGAATCGCATTACTTTCTGGCGCGGGTCAGCGATCCTTCGCGGGAAGCGCCGCTACAGCTACATTTCTCCGGCGTCGATCGTCCTCGCCAACGCCGCGAACTGCGACAAGTGGCGCGGCGCAATCGGTGGAAGGTCCGTTTCGCCCCGACGACGCCTGATCGCTTGGACGTGCGACTGCAGATCGCTGAGTCGACTTCCGCGGCGAGCGAGTCAAACGTGATTTGCTTGCACCTGGACGACCTGAAGGCGGAAGAGACGATGGTCCGCATCTTGCGTCGCGATCAGGTGCAAAAGCGGCGGGTATTGGTAAAAGGGATCGAGTTGATCTTCCGCCGCGCGGCGGCTCGTAAGGATCGTGACGGCAGCGGCTATTGGCTGGCGCCGCACTATTGGTTCTTCCCGGGACTGACCCGCGATGTGGTCTCGACCGATGACGCCAATTCCCTCGATGTGATCCCGCCGCTGTATCGCGATGTGATGCCCCGTTCGGTCCGTCATCACTTCTTTGAGATCTGCCAAGCGCTGGGGGTCGACCTGATCTTTGTCGAAGATGGCGTCGACTTCTACGCAGTCCGGCGCGTATTGCGAGTGATGTTTGAGCGGTACGACATTGATGCCGGGCGACGACCGCTGGAAGAAGTCCATTTCTCGGGCCTGCCGAAGGTGCGGGTCCTGATCCACGAGTTCGCGATCGACCAATCGCCGCGCAAGACGAAGTACCCCGAGCCGAGCTACCAGTACCTGGGACGTGCCCGGATCGTGCACATCTACCGCGATCGCGGCGACGACGAAGAAGAAACGCCGACGCCCGAGACGCCGGAGTTTTTGCTGAGCCCCGTCGGCAGCTTCTAGCGACCAAAGCGTAGGGTCCTACGCCAAGACCTCTTTCACCACGCGGGCTGGCTCGACGCCGGTTAGCTTCATGTCGAGCCCTTGGAACTTGACGCTGAAGCGGTGGTGGTCGATGCCGAGCAAGTGGAGCATCGTGGCGTGCAGGTCGCGGACGTGGACGACGTTTTCGACGGCGTTGTAGCCGAGTTCATCGGTCGCGCCGTAGGTGGTTCCCCCTTTGACGGGACCGCCAGCCATCCACATGCTGAAGCCTTTGATGTGGTGGTCGCGGCCGACGCCTCCTTTGCCTTGGAACATCGGCGTCCGGCCAAACTCTCCGCCCCAGACGATCAGCGTATCTTTCAGCATGCCCCGCTGTTTCAGGTCTTGTACCAGAGCATAGGTCGGCTGATCGGTCAGGCCGCAGCAGACGCCCATGAACTTCTTCAGGTCGCCATGGTGGTCCCAGCCGCGGTGATAGAGATGGATGAAGCGAACGCCCCGCTCGGCCAACCGACGGGCGAGCAAGCAGTTTGACGCGAACGAACCATCGCCCGGCGTGGCGCCATACATGTCGAGTACGCTCTGCGGCTCATCCGACATGTCGGTCAGATCCGGCACCGACATTTGCATGCGGTACGCCATTTCGTAGGCCGAAATCCGGGTCGCGATTTCGGGATCTTGCAGTTGATCAAGCCGTTGGCGATTGAGTTGGCCGACGGCGTCGACGATCTGTCGCTGTTGGCCGGCATTGACGCCAGGCGGATTGCGGACATAGCTGACCGGGTCGCCGGTCGAGCTGAACTCGACCCCTTGATAGCGGCTGGGCAAAAAGCCGGCGCCCCATTGTCGCGAGGCGATCGGTTGCGGGTTGCGACCGCCGACGCTACTCAAGACGACGAAGCCTGGCAACTCGTTCGTTTCGCTCCCCAGGCCGTAGTTGATCCACGATCCCATCGAAGGCCGGCCGCTGATTACCGAACCGGTGTTCATGAAGGTGTGGGCCGGGTCGTGATTGATTTGCTCGGTTACCATCGAGCGGACGACGCAGATGTCATCCGCCATCTTGGCGTGCCACGGCAGGAAATCGCTGATCTCGACGCCGCCCTGGCCATACTTCTTGAACTTGGTCATCGCGCCGAGGCATTTCAGCTCTTTGCCTTGTAGCTGAGCGATCGGCTGGCCGGCGGTGTACGATTCGGGCATCGCTTGGCCATCCAAGCGGGTCAGTTCCGGCTTGTTGTCGAAGGTTTCAAACTGCGACGGGCCGCCAGACATGCAGAGAAAGATCACCCGCTTGATCTTCGGCTGAAAGTGGGGCAAACCTGGTTGCCCCGGGATTCCGGCGGCCGGCGCGCTGCCAGCGGCCAGCGAATCGCCAGCGATCAGCGAAGCGAGCGCGGTAGAGCCGAGCCCAAATCCGACGTTGGACAAAAAGGTGCGGCGCGAAACGGCGGCGTCAGCGTAGTGGTCTAGGTTCATGCGACTTAGTTCCGGGTAAGCGTTTCGTCCAGGTTCAAGATCACGCGGGCAACCTGCGTCCACGCGGCAAGTTCGGCGGCGTCCGCCTGCTTGTCGGTCGGCTGCAGTCCGACGTTCAACAGCTCAGCGGCCGCCTTGGGATCGGCCTGGTAGATGTTGCGATTATCGGCAAGCACCTTGGTCAGCACCTCTTGCTCGAGCGGCTGAGCGTCGCGCGACAGAGCGAGCCGGAAGGCGAAGTTGATGCGCTGCGCGTCTTCGTTCGGGCCTTCGGTCAGAATTCGCGTGGCGAAAGCCCGAGCCGCTTCGACAAAGGTCGGATCGTTCAGCAGTACCAACGCGGCCAGGGGCGTATTCGACCGCGGCCGCTGCGCGGTGCATTCTTCACGACTCGGCGCGTCAAACGCTTTGAGCATCGGGTGCAAGAACTGTCGCTGCCAATGGACGTAGACGCCGCGGCGCCATTGTTGGTCGTTGGCGTCGGCGCCGTACTTCCGCTTCGGGAAGTTCAGGTGGCGATAGTAGCCGGCCGGCTGGTACGGTTTGACGCTCGGTCCGCCATATTCCAGGTTCAGCAATTCGCTGACCGCCAGGATGTTATCGCGGACCATTTCGGCCGGCAGGCGATGTCGCGACTGATGGCTGTAATAGCGATTGTACGGATCGGCGCGCCGCACCTCGGCGGTCGTTTGCGACGACTGCTGATACGCGGCGGTCATCACCATCCGTTTGACGATTCGCTTGACGTCCCAGTCGGTCGCAAAGTCGATCGCCAGGTTGTCGAGAAGTTCGGGATGAACCGGGGGCTCCCCCTGACCGCCGAAATCGTCCAGGCTCTTCGACAGACCGACGCCGTAGAACAAGTACCAAAGCCGATTGACCATCACGCGAGCGGTGAGCCCGCCGGCGCCGTTCTCGACGTCGACCAGCCAGTTGGCCAGATCCAGCCGCGTGGCGCGATCGCCGCTGGCACTGACCTCGCCCAGAAACTCCGGAATCGCCGGGGTCACAATCTCGCCGCTGTCGTCCAGCCAGTTGCCGCGGGGAAGCACCCGCATCTCACGCGGTGCGATCGACTCGGTCACCATCGTCAGTCGGGCGGCGTCGTTGAGCCGCTTGATCGCGTCGACCAGCTTCTTTTCTGCGGGCGACATGGGCGGCTTTTTCGCCGCTTCCTGCTCTTTTTTCTCGTCCGATTTCACGGCGACTTCGGTTGTCGTTTCGTTGTCTCGCTTGCGGCGCAGCTCGGATAGTTCCGCTTCCAGGCGAGCCAGTTCGGCCCGCTCGCGGCGGGTGTTGACCTTGATCTCTGGCGGCCGCTTGGTCGGCAGGGCGTTGGTTCCTTGGGTAAAGTGCCGCGCTTCGTCGACGTCGGCGAAGAAGGCGCCCAGGGCGTAGAAGTCTTTGATCGAGTAGGGATCGTACTTGTGGTCGTGGCACTGCGCACAGCCGACCGTGGCGCCCATCCAGACCAACGAAACGTTGCGGACGCGGTCGGCGGCGTAGATCGCCAGGTATTCCTTCTGCTGCAGGCCCCCTTCGTGCGTCGTTTGCAACAGGCGGTTATAGCCGGTCGCAATTTTCTGATCGATCGTGCTGCCGGGCAACAAATCGCCGGCCAGTTGTTCGCGGGTGAACTGGTCAAACGGCAGATTGTCGTTCAGCGCGTCGAGCACATAGTCGCGATAGGGCGAAATGTTGTGATCCTGATCGCCGTGATAGCCGACCGTATCGGCGTAGCGGACCAGGTCGAGCCAATAGGCCGCCATTCGTTCGCCGTAGTGCTGCGAAGCGAGAAGCCGGTCCACGACCTTTTCAAAGGCGTCCGGCGAGTCGTCGGCGAGAAACGCGTCGACGTCCTGGGGCGTGGGCGGCAGACCAGTCAAGTCGAACGTTACGCGGCGGAGCAGGGTCACCTTGTCCGCAGCGGCAGCAGGCGAGAGGTCGACCGACTTCATCTTGTCGAGTAGAAAGCGATCGATCTCGGTTTGCGACCAGGCGTCGTTGTCAACCGTCGGCGCGGCGTGCGGCTGCGGCGTCACATAGGCCCAGTAAGGCGCATACTCGGCGCCTTCTTCAATCCACCGCTTCAGCAGCGCTACTTCCGCGGGCTTCAGCTTTTTGCCGGACTCATGCGGCGGCATTTGCAGATCGGCGTCGTCGCTGATGATCCGCTGATAGAAATCGCTGCCGTCGAGATCGCCGGGGATGAGGGCATATTCTTTGGCCGACGCTTCTTCGTCCAGCCGCAGATCGGCCTGGCGATGGGCCGAGTCGGGACCATGGCAGTAGAAGCAATTCTCCGAGAGAATCGGCCGCACGTCTTGGTTGTAGTCGAGCTTTTTCTGCGCTGCGGCCGGCGCTGCGATCAGCAGCGGCAAGGCAAGGCACGCGAATGTCGAAAGGGATTTCATGGGCATGGCGGGAAAGGAGGATTAGCGAGGGGATGGGCCGGTCATGATTTGGTAGTGGCGCTCTACGTCTTTGTCCGACAACGCGTGCGAGTAAATCGCAACTTCATCGACATTTCCGTCAAATTGGCGTTCGGCTCGAATCGTATCGAGTTGACCTAGAACTGCGGTGTAAGCTCCCTCGTCCTCAAATTCAAGCACGTCGAGAACCTGGCGCCGCTTTCCGTTAAGATAGAAGGAGATCCCCGTCTTCGATTTCACCGCCACCACGTGATGCCATAAGCCGGGGGTGCAGCTGTCGGCGCTAAAAATGTTCATGCCGCCATCGAACGTGGTGGAGGGATAACGATATAGAAAACGCATCGTCGCCGGACGATGAACGAGGTTCGTTTGGTTTGCGAATTCCAGAACCGTCAGGTGAAGCTCCCTTTTCTCGTCGGTTTGCGTCGATGGCAAGAGCCCGAGGATCGTTCCCCAACGCATGCGGTTAGGACGGACCCACATCTCAATGGAGAATTCGCCAGAGTTGAGACCAGGAATCGGTTCGGTAAGTTTGAAATACCGGGAACGCTCGCTGGGCTTGAATTGGAGAGAGCCCTGTTCGATTCTTACCGAATCATCGTCGCTGTGGATCAGACCTGCGTAGCGCTGCGAAATGGTGTTGCGGATCAGATCGCCTTGTTGCTGCTCTGGGTCGAAACGCCAGTAAACGAGTGGATTGTCGGCCTGAATCGCGGCGGCGTACTGATCACTCGAGCTGAGTTGCACGTCATCAATGGGCAAAACGCGAATGCGATCCGTATCGGCGAACGTTGCGTCGACCAATTCAATCGACTTGCCCTGGAAGCGAGCCGATTGTTCGGAACGGGCCATTTCGTTCCAGAGCGTATCTCCACTTTCCCCTAAAAGCGACGTCATCACCTCACCTTCGTAGACGTCGATTTGCGCTTGGTTGGAAGACATGGTGGAGTAAACGAATTCGCTCGCTCCAGACGCGATCGCCGAGATGGGACCGTTCAGCGTAAAGTTGCTGACGTTGGGCGGAACAATTGCCGCGGCATGCCCATGAACCAGCGTTGCGCTGTCTTGCGCCAGGAGATGGATTTCGGTTGGTCCGCTCAAGCGGATCGCGACGCCAGAAAGGAACTCCAGCTGCAATTCTCCTCCGTTGATGCGAAGCGAGCCCGGCTTGACCCGATCGCCAATCTGAATTGACTTGTCGTCGAGAGGAAAGTCTTCTGAAACTTGCGTCACGATAGCGACTGGTTTTAGACCGCGAAGCTGCGCCTCGACGTATTCCAGTCTGAGCGGAGCGGATGCGACCGGAGAGTCGCGCAGCAGCACCAATGCGAGCATCGCTGCGAGCAGTAGTAACGACGCGGCGAGCGCCAGCGTCGCCGGCAGAAAATAAGGAGTCGGGTGCACCGTCGCCGTTGCGACCTGAGGCGTGCAAAGTTGGTTTTCGATCTCGGCGTCAAGCTCTACTTGCTCGACATAGGCCTGGCGAAATTCAGGATCGTTCAGCAGGCGCCGCTCTAACGAAACGAAGTCGGTCGAAGACATTTCGCCGGTCGCCAGTTGAGCGAACAGGCGAGCCGCTTCTCGATCAAGTTGGTGAGCTGGCTGAGGCATCGATTTTGATTTGTTAGGCGAGATATCCAACTACTCTTCTAGCAGCTTCGCATGATGCCGGACGCACTGCGACAACTTCTCACGAATCCGATCCAAGCGGCGGTACAAGGACTTTGCCGTGATTTTCAACTCTTCGGCCACAGCGCCAATCGTCTCACGCGATTCGTAACGACTTCGCAACAAATTGCGTTCGCCGGGCGGCAGTTTCTGCAGGCATGCCTGTAAGGCCCGATTGCGACGCTCAAGCGTCGTGCTCGACGCGGAATGCGTATCGGCAATCGCCTGAAGCGTCTCTTCGCTAAATATCATTCGGCGACGAGCCGCGTTGCGACGAAACTTGAGGATCTCGAAGTAGGCGAAACGCTGAGCCCACGGGAGGAAGTCGCGCTGTGGATCGTATTCTGCAAACTTTTCCCATAACAAGATTGCCGTCGATTGGTAAATCTCCTCCGCATCCGCCAGATGTGGAATCATACAGCGGATATAACGCATCAGCGGCCGTTCATGCTTGACGATTAACTCAACAAAGGTCGTTGGATCGGCGTTGTTAACGGGAAGATTCTTTGACATCGCGTTGCTGGCGACTGGGGTGGGAAGAGCCGGATGCCGCTCCTCTTTGTATTCTCCCCGAATGATCGGGTTTCCCCGGCATAAAACTGCCATCGCCGCGAAAAGATCCCGAATTCCTCAGGATAACGGTCTCCACGAGATGTGAGTAATATTTTAAATTTTTTAGGGGAATTGTGTCCCTGCCGGCGGAATAGAAGTATCGACACGGGAGTTTGGTCCTGTGGCGGCTCTCCTCTCTTCATCTTTTCGTTCGGAGATTCTCGATGAAACAGGTCCGTTTTCGTCGCGGTTTCACCTTGGTGGAACTGTTGGTCGTGATCGCAATTATTGGAGTGCTGATCGCGCTTCTGTTGCCAGCAGTGCAGCAAGCTCGGGAAGCGGCTCGCCGCATGCAGTGCAGCAACAATCTAAAGCAGCTGGGGCTGGCGCTGCACAACTACCATGATCAGTTTTTGGCGTTTCCGCCTGGTAGCGTGAGTTCGACGGTACCGCGGAACGGGGGAAGCAGTGGAAACAGCTTTGGCCCAAGTTTCTATGGCATGATGCTGGCCTTCTTTGAACAACGTTCGTTGTACGATCAGATGGTCTGGGTTGGCGAGTCGCCAGGCTATATCGACGAAGGCTCGGGGAGCGCTGGTGACCAGAACAAGGGGCCGGTACTTGCCGCGGGGCCGATTTCGGCAATGCGCTGTCCTTCGTCAGCAGGACCAGAGTCGAATGGGTACGAATCGTTTGCGCACTACGCAGGGATCTCGGGATGTGCTGAGCCTACCTCCTTCACAGAATCGCGGATTGCGACTGTGACCGTGGGTGGGCAGCCCACATTGGTTTCTGGCGGCGGCATGATGTTGCCCAACTATTCCACCAGCTTCAATTTCTGTACCGATGGCTCCTCAAACACCGTGATTCTGGGAGAGATGTCGGGCGGCCTGATACGTCTGGACAACGATCGCAGCTATCCCACGGCCTCTGGTACCGACCATGGTTGGTTGATGGGAAATCGTGTGACCGGCTATCCGCCCAATCTAGACTCCGGGGCGAACAGCAGCGACATGCGATGTTTCAACACCAACACCATTCGCTATTCGCCCAATCAGGCTCCCTTCGCTTATCAGCTGTTTCCTGGCATGGCGAGCAACGTCGGCGCCAACAATCCGTTGAGTTCCGAGCATCCCGGGGGCGTTATGACCGCGTTCGCGGATGGATCTGTTCAGTTCATCCCCGATACCGTCTTCCTTGAAACGCTCAAGCAATTGGCGACCCGCGACGATGGTCAGGTCAATGCCCAGTTTTAAGCTCCGTTCCGCTGAATTCACTTCTTGTAGGCGAATCCTCCTATGAATTTCAAGAGTTTCTTAATCGTGGCGATCGCCCTGATGACGTTGGGGTGCAATAGCGCGAAGGATATGGGGCCAACAGGTCGAGTTAGCGGCGTGTTGAAGAACAACGGGCGGATTTTGTCGCCCGCAACGCAGGTTGTCTTCTTGCATTCGTTAAACGGTACCGCCGCCTATGGCGGTACCGACGAGCAAGGCGCCTTCTCGATCGACTCGCTGAATGACGGCGATCTTCCGATTGGCGTCTATCGCGTCATGATTCAGCCCCCTGAATCGCAACTTGGCATGGAAGACGAACTGTCCGCCGAGGAGATGCTGGAGAATTCGGCGAAGCCGAAAAAACAGGTCGCGGAGTTTCCCTTCAAGTATCGCCAGCTTTCGACGAGCGGATTGGAATTTGACGTGAAGGAGGGCGACAATCAGTTTTTGATCGACCTGAAGTGACAAGCGTCTCCGCTGGCAGTTTGATGGGCAGGCCCAACCGAACGCCAAGAAGGGGACCTGCACGACTCGCTTGCGCAAGCCTAACTATTTCGCCAACAGCCGGGCAATTTTCCGCCCGGTCGTGCTCAGGGCGAAGTCGTGCAGCTGATCGACCGCCGCCCAGACCAGCGGGGCGGTTTCGTCTTTGCGCAGACGGCCGGACGCTCTTTCCGCTTCGTGACAGTGGAGCGTGATCCGGTAGCGGGTTACGCCATGTTTGATGGTCGTTAGCCGAGAACCGATAGCGGCTGACAGGCCGGTGCGTTCTTGCAGTTGCGACGCCAATTGGCCGCTGACCAGATCGGCCTCACTGGCGACCTGAAAGCGGGGGAAGTCCCACAGCCCGGCCCAGCGCTCGCCTTCGCCACATTGGCGGAGTAGGACTTCTTTCTTCCGCCGTACGACGATCGCCACCTCGACGCGGTCTTCGTACTGCATCTTCTTTTTGGGGGCCGGGATCTGGGCGACGGCGTTTTCCTGGCGGGCTTGGCAGAGCGTCGCCACCGGACAGGCGTCGCACTGCGGATTGCGGGGCGTGCAGATCTCGCTCCCCAGTTCCATCAGCGCTTGGTTAAAGCTGCTGACGTCGGAAGTGGGCAGGATATGCTCGGCAAATTGCCACAGCAGCCGCTGGCCGGGGGTCTTGGTCGGATCTTCGCGATAGGCGAGCAGCCGCGCGTGCAGGCGAATGGTGTTCGCTTCGAGGATCGGCGCCTGGGCGTCGTAGGCGATCGAGCAAATGGCGCCGGCCGTGTAGCGCCCGATGCCTGGCAGCGCGAGGACATCGTCAAAGTCGCGGGGGAACTGGCCGTCATGCTCGGCGACAATCTCTTGCGCGGCGGCGTGCAGTTGGCGAGCGCGGCGATAGTAGCCGAGCCCTTCCCACAGCCGCAGCACTTCGGCCTCGTCGGCGGCGGCCAGATCGGCGACCATGGGGAAGGCGGCGATGAACCGCTGGAAGTACCCCCGGACCGTAGCGACCTGCGTTTGCTGCAGCATGATCTCGCTGATCCAGATGCGATACGGATCGCGATTTTCGCGCCAGGGAAGATGGCGGGCTGCGCCGGCGTACCAGGCGAGAATCTGTCGCTGAAACTTCCGCCGCCAGGGGGCGTCGGGTAACGGGGAAGAAGATGCGGAAGCGTCCATGCGTAGTGAGCGAGCGTTTTGATTTCGGAGGCGGTTTACGGGTAAAGTATAGCGGAAGTCGCGAACATTTTTTCGGCAAGATTTCGCCTGCGGGGGCGAATCTCTTTCCGATCGACGAAATCCCCCCCACTGAAGAGATCCGATGGAACCGGAAATCCCTGAATCTGAACAACGCACGCTGGCGATGCTCTGCCATCTCCTCTCGTTTTCCGGCTATGTCGTCCCGATTCCGCTGGTCAACGTGATCGCGCCGCTGGTGATGTGGATGATGAAAAAGGATGAATCGCCGTTCATCGATCATCACGGCAAAGAGTCGATCAATTTCCAGCTGACGATACTCATTTATGCGATCATCGGCGTCGTTTTGACCTGTGCCTTTGGCGTGGGAATTGTGGTGTTGATCCTGGTGGGGGCCTTTGCCATCGTCGCTCCGATCATCGCCGCGGTCAAAGCGAATGAGGGGGTGTGGTACCAATATCCGTTGTGCATTCGGTTCTTCTAGCTGCCTGTTGAAAAATGCCATCGTGGCATTTTCCAACCTCGCCAGGCTCAGAGCATAGCCTCTTCGCGGCTCGCAAAATAACGACTTGCGTCGCTATTTTTGGATCGCATCCGTGCGATCACGCAGTCCGTCGAGAAAATCAACGGACTGCTAGGACACGCTCTATTGAGGGGGCTTACGTCGTTGGCCATAATCTTCGCTAGAACTCAACGCCGTTATCAGCACGAATTCAGGGCAAAGGTGACTAGATGTTCGAACGCGATTTCTTTCTCTCCACCTCGATTCATAGCCAGCGAGCTCCCGCCGAGATTATGCCTGCGGTGGTAAATGCATTTCGGCGCGTTGGTGGTCAGCTCAATGAAAACGGCACTACATTAACAATTCACGAAGGCTTCGCCGGAGTTCAGTTCGACTTTATCTTCGAAGGAAATAGCGTAGTTGAGGTTCGAAAACGCAACGAGAATCAGTATGAAGTTGAAGTGAAAATTGAGATCAAGCCAAATCAACTTTTTTGGATTTGTGCGATCGTTGGTTTCTTTTGCTTGTGGTTCGTTTGGGTTGCGAATGTATTTTATTTCCTTGTCGATCCGCAGAGACCGTACCAGCAGGCGCTCGACAATCTAAGACGCGAGCTTGAACCAGCGCCACAAGGCTTTTAGGGGCGAAAACTGAGCCTCTTCTTTATTTACTCGCCCAGCGTGGGTGTGCATTTCGCGCGCGACGGCTACCATATCTCCTATCGTTGGTTGTCGTTTTAGAATCAGGAGAATGCACCATGGCGGATTGGGTTGAAGAAGGCAAGAAAGCTCCGGCGTTTACGCTCGCCGCGGATGACGGCTCGAAGGTCAAGCTGTCGGAACTGGCCGGCTCGCCGGTCGTCCTCTACTTCTATCCAAAGGACGACACCCCGGGCTGCACCAAAGAAGCGTGCGCCTTCCGCGATCAAAAGAAAGAGCTGACTAAGCGCGGCGCCAAGGTCTTTGGCGTCAGCCCCGACGACGTCGACAGCCACGTCAAGTTTCGGGACAAGTACAAGCTCAACTTCCCGCTGCTGGCCGACGTCGGACACAAGGTGGCCGAAAAGTATGGCGCCTGGCGTGAGAAGAACATGTACGGCAAGGTCTCGATGGGGATCCAGCGCAGCACCTTCTTGATCGACGCCGACGGCAAAGTCGCCAAGGTCTGGAAACGGGTCCAGGTTGACGGGCACGATCAGAAAGTGATCGAAGCGCTGGATGAGCTGTTGAAGAAGTAACCGCCAATTGGCGGCACGCTCTGATCGCGTCTGCGTGAGAAGAGCATGTCTTCTAGGCGCTTGCAAACGCATGGTTGGGCCAGCGTTTCGCTGCACCCAACCCACAGCACGTTGGCGCCATAGCCGAGATCTACTCCCCGGCTCTCTTTCTTTGCCGGGCTTGTTCGGCGTCGGCGATCGCCGCTGCTTTCTTTTGGGCCATCTCTTTCCGGGCGCGGATCACCTGGCCGGTGACGAAGGGAATGCGGAGCACGACATAAGCCGCCAGGCTGCCGAAGTAGAGGAGGTAGGCCCACAAATGTTCTTCGCGAAACGGGAGCAGCCGCAACCAGGCCGCAATCACGCTGACGACCAGCGTCAGCGCCAGGATCTGCCAAAGGCCGAACTGAAACTTCCGCGGGGTAGACTTGCTAGCAGCGGGGGGCGGATCTTCAAAGGAATCGTCCATGGGAGTGATCAGCTGCTAGTGGATTTTGCTGACTTTGCGGATTGGGTAAAGTTTACCGCGGCCGCGGTCGATGAAAGGAAGACGAGCTATTGTTGTACCGCGCCGCCGCCCATCGATCGAATTTTTGGAAACGCATGGCTGATTTCACCGCGAAAATCCAGGACCAAGTCGTCGCCGCTTGTCAGGAAGGCAAAGACGAAGCGAGCGAAGCGCTGAGCCGCGCGCTCGGATCGACCATGACGCTGGGAGTCGGCGAAGCCGGCGCCTACTCGTCGGCCGTCGCCCCAGAAGAGCCGGGTCTGGCGATCTTGCTGAAGGTCGACCTGGAAGCGGCGGTCGTCCTGATTCCGGAAAGCACGGGGCTGCTGCCTGATTGGTATGCCGAGCCTGACGCGACCGGCGAAAGCAAGCTGGCGACCCTGGCCCAAGAGCTGGGGATGCTGCTGCTGCCCGAAGAGTTCATGCCGCTTGACTTCAAAGCGGGCAAGATCGGCAACATCCAGGCCGGCCTGAAAAAAGGGGGCTGCGCCGACGCTTCGGCCTGCGTCAGTCTGCCGCTGTCGGGCGAAAAGGGAGCGGGCGAAGCGCTGCTGGTTTGGCCGGCGCCGCAGGGAGACGCGATCTTCAAGTCGAACGCCGCGCCGCAGCAACCGACCGACACGCCCAAGAACGATCCGCAGCTGAACGTCGAAGAAAAGCCGCAGCCAGCGGCGCCAGCGACTCCGCCGCCGCAACCGCAACCAGCTGGATCATCCAGCTACGGCCGCTTGCCGCATTACGCCAAGAGCCTGCTGAAGATCGCCGTCGAAGTGCACGTGACGCTGGCGGCCAAGAGGATGCGGGTCAGCGAGATCACCGAGCTGGGGATCGGCTCAATCATTCAATTCGACAAGTCGTGCGAAGAGTCAATCGACCTGGAAGTAGGCGAGCATCGCATCGCTCAAGGCGAAGCGGTCAAGATCGGCGACAAGTTTGGCATGCGCGTCACCAACGTCCTGCTGCCGGAAGAACGTTTTATTTCGATCAAAGGCAAACGCCGCGTACGATAACGAGGCGTTTTCGTCATTCTGGTTTCGACAATCGTCATTGCGCGGAACGCATTCCCTCGGCTCGCGCCTCGGGTTAGTATTCCGAGTTCTTATCCGCTCTTTCCGCTGCGGTAGTGCGAATCGGTTCGCTTGCCGGAGTCGCCGTGGCCGTTTTCGTTGTGGTTTTCTTCACTCCGATGGATGGCGACCGGAATGACGCTCGGCGAGTCATGATCCTCTTCCGAATCATGGCGAGCTTCGTCATCGCTGGGATCGTGTCCCAAGTGCGCCTTTCTCGCGGGGCGGAACATCGAGCCGAGCGGACCCGCCAATAGCGCCGGCAAGAAGACAAGGTCTCCTAATAGCGCCGCTGCAAGCAGCGAAACCATCAGGTAGCCAAAACGTTGCGTCGGCGTAAACGAACTGACTGCGAAGACCGACAGGCCGACGCCGCCGATGATGGTGGTTTGCATCATCGCCACAGCGCAGCGGCGGTACGCTTCGCGAATTGAGTCGGGACGGCTGAGTCCCTTGTCCAGGCCCCAGCGGAACCAAGTCAGGAAGTGAATCGTATCGTCGACCGCGATCCCCATCGCGACGCTGGCGGTCATCATCGTACCGATGTCGACTTCGATGCCAGTCATCCCCATGAAGCCGAAGATCAGCACCACCGGGAAGACGTTGGGCAACATCGACACGATGCCGGCTCGGGCGCTCTTCAGCACCCATGCCATCACCAGCGCGATCAGACCAAAGGCCCACAGCGTGCTTTCGACCAAGCTCGACAACAGCGTCCGGGCCGCCTTGTAGACGACCGGCACGACGCCGGTGTAGACGATCGTCAGTTCGGGCAAATCGGGATCGGTCACCGCGAACATCGGCGAGGTGGGATCGTATTTGTAGTGGGTCGCGTCGATGACCGTCTTGCCGGCCGACTCGATCGCGGCGAGGTCGTACTTGGGCGAATCGGCGACCACGACGAAGTACTGGTCGCGATCCATCAACAGGTCGAGCCGACCTTGCGAGTTCCCTTCAGGATGCAGGCTATCGCCGATTGGATCGAAGTAGTGGACTTCTAGTCGGGCGTTGGCCAGCAGGTCGAAGAGGGTTTCGGCATAGATTTTTTGCGGGTCGAGCTTGTAGACGACCTGTTCGCCAGCTTCGGCCTTGTCGGCTTGCTCTTTGTAGGCCATGAAGTTGGCGCCCAGCAGGGTAACGCCAGCCTTGGCGAAACCTTGGCCAGCGTTGTCCTTGTCGATCGTGCGGAGGATCTCGTCCCGTTTGCGATAGGCGGCGATCACCGGTTCGGCGATTTCGCGCAGGTCGGCGACGAACCGGCCATATTCGATGTCTTGCAAAGCGCCCAGACGCAGGCTGACCCGCCAGAGTTCGGCGCCAGACTCTTCTTCGGTCCGCAGGTAGTCGGTCTTCAGGAACTCTTCGCGGTGCTCTTCCAAGCGGCGGTTGTAGGCGCCCCGGATAGCGACGTCGCGGAACGAACCGCCTGACTCCGGCAGTACCGGCGCAAAGGTGGCGACGCTCATGCCGTTACCGACCAGGTCGCGACCTTGCGGGCCCAGGACCTGCTCGACCGCGTTCTGCACGCGCTCGGCCATTTCCATCCGTTCCAGGAAGGTGTATTTGAATTTCTCTTCGGCCGCTTCCTCGGGATCGGAGGGTTGCTCGTCGCCGGTGTGACCCTGCAGGCTCGGTTCGACGCGAACGACCAGTTCCATCGGCACGAGCTTGCCGATGTTCTCTTCCAGCCAGGCGTAGTCCTGGATGATTTCCGATCCGCTGTCGAACATCTTCAGCAACTGAACCGACGTGTTAATCCGCGTCAGTCCATAACCGAAGATCAGGAAGGCGATGAAGCAAGCGGTGGCGACCACGGTGCTGCGGGCGATGATAAAGTCGGCGACGCGAAGGCTGAATTTCTCCATCCAGATCGTCATCGGCGACTTGGCTTGCAAGGCGCCATCCTTCGCTTTCTTCACCTTCGGCGGCCATTGCTGCAGGGCGGCCGGCAAGTAAGTGAACAACAGCAGCAAGGTCGCCATCACGCCCAGCGCTGAGAAGATGCCGAACTTTTTGATCGGGGCGATGTTGCTGGTCGCCAGCGAGCCGAGGCCGAGCGCCGTGGTGACCGCGGCGATCAAGCAGGGACGCCAACCATGCGAGACCGCCATCTCGGCGGCGCCATGGATGCCGTTTTCTTCGACCGCATCTTTGTAGTAGTTGATGATGTGGATCGCGCCGGCCAAGCCCAACACATAAACCACCGCCGGCATCGACATCAGCACCGCATCGGGAGCGCTGCCGAGCCAGTAGACGAGCGACATGCTGGTGATCGCGCTGACGCCGCCGACGAAAAAGACCATGATCGTCAGCTTGACGCTGCGCAAGCAGAGGTACGACAGGAAGACGCCGACCCCAACCGCAAACAGCACTAAGCGGGCCAGCGTGATTTCACCTTCTTCGTCGATGGCGACGTTGTCGACCGGCGGACCGCCCAAGTGCAATTCCTCTTGCGGAATGCCGGCTTCGATCGCCAGTTGCCGCAACCGACCAAGCGGACGGCCCATAAAGCCGCGGCCTAACGTACGCCGCAAATCGACCTTGCCGGCGTCGCTGAGGGTGGCGATCAAACAGGTTTGTTCGCCATCGGGGCCAAACAGGACCCCTTCGAGTCGTTGGTGCGCGATCCGATCGGCATCGGCCAGATCGGCGCTGTTGGCGTTCTCTTCGTCACGCAACAGCGAACCGCCGGGCTCGGCCAGTTGGGCCAGCACTTGCGGACCGGTGACAACTGATTTGAAGAGATGCGCCTGCAAGGTTGCCGGGCGTTTGTAATAGATGGGATCGACGGTGGCGGCGTACTCGCCAGAGAGTTTATGACCGCCGGTCAGCGCCTGTTCGCCAATGCGATACATGGCGCCCAGCATGGTGCTGCCGCCATTCCAGCGGCGCAGCTCACCGTCGGGCAGCAGGTAGTACCATTTCTCCCCTGTTCCCTTGAACCACTTCTCGTTCTCTCCTCCCCAGTTCTCGTAAAGTTCGCCGGTCAGGTAGAGTCCGTAGCGATCGCCGGCGAAGTTCTCGTCGTGTCCGGCGACTTGGGCGCCAAACTTTTTATCGCCCCCTTCGCCGGCGGTGGGAACCAGCTTTTCGGAGAGGAGTTGCAGCCGCTGATCGTCGGCCGTGCATCCTTCCCAACTGATCAAGACGAACTGCTCACCCAGAAAGTGATCGCGGAACCAGGCCAGGTCTTTCGTTTCCGTAAAGTCGTCTGGAAGCCAGTCTTTGACGTCGTTCTTCATCTTCTCCAGAGACAGTCGCGCACCGCGTAGCGCAAACGGTATCAGGAAGAAGACCGCCATCAAAATGAGGAGAGAGTAACGTTGGAAAAACGTAGGACGGCGATCTTGCATGGACATCAGCGCCAAAGGAATCAATGTGGCGGTGCGGGGGCGGCTACGAATTGCACTGATCTTAACGATCAGCGCACTAACAGCACATTTGACTCTAAAAGCGTGCGACTTCCCACCACAATCAGACGATCCAGACTAATGTTTCGAAGGGGGTTGGTAAATGCCAATCGCTAGCTCGGCAGTTGCCTGCCCCACGTTCCGGTGGATGCTATGATTTCCTATTTTTCCTAACCAGAAGACTCGATAAAAGATTGTGCATACGTCTTTTTGGCAAATCGTCGTTTTGGCGATCGTGCAGGGGATCGCCGAGTTCCTGCCGATCAGTTCTTCCGGCCATGTCGTCATCCTGGCGACCCTACTGGGGGTGACTGCCGAGCAGTTCGATGTGGTGGAACTGAATATATTTCTGCACTTAGGAACATTCGCGTCGATCGTCGCCTACTACTGGCGCGAAATTTTGCGGCTCCTCTCTGAGGATCGCCGCGTCGTCGCGCTGCTGGTCTTGGGGACGATTCCCGCGGTCGCGGCGGCGCTGATACTGAAAGCGACCGACTTGGACCAAATACTCGAGAGCCCGCTGGTCGCGGCAATCTGTTTGTTGGCTACCGGGGGGCTGCTGCTGTGGACCAGTTGCCAGGCTGGCGGCGACGCGGATTACCGTAAACTCCCCTGGCTCCAGGCCTTGGGGATCGGCATCGCCCAAGCGATCGCGATCTTGCCCGGCATTTCACGCAGCGGCATGACGATCGCCGCGGGGCTGAAAACCGAGTTGAAACCGCAACAAGCGGCGACCTTTTCCTTCCTACTGGCGCTGCCGGCGATCTTAGGAGCGACCACCTGGGAAGTGCTACAGCGCATGCGCGACGCCGAGGTGGGCCCGCAACTTCCGCTGTCGCAATTGTTGGGAGGCGCGTTGATTGCCGCGGTGGTCGGATACGTTTCGATCGCGCTGTTGGTGCGCGTGCTAGAGAAGAAGCGCCTGCACTACTTTGCGTGGTGGTGCTTTTTGGTCGGCGGCGGAATGTTGATCTACCTAGCGGTCCGCTAGCGCGGGTCGTAGTTGATGTAGCCTGCGGTGTCGGTAAAGCCGAAGGCGACCGTGGGTGAGAGAAAGCGAACCGGGCCGGTGATCGTGACGCCGGTCGGCCAGACGAACTCTTGCATGCTGCCTACCGGATCGGCGTAGATCATGACGCCGCGACCGACGAAAATCGGCCCCTGCGAGTCAGGCCACTGCAGGCAACGGCCGAGCGGTTCGCGCATCGAATTGGGAGCGGAGCCTGACGCCTTGGTCAGTTCGCGGCGCTGCGTCTCGAGGTTGCACTTGGCCAAGATAAAGCCGGAGCCCGTTTTTGTGTCGAGCGTCGCAAAGAATTTGTCGTCGGCCGAGAAAACGCCCAGGTCGCGTGTCTGAGGGGTCTTGAGCAGACGAACTTGTTTGCCGGTCTGGCAATCGTAGACCGGGATGTCGCCTTTTTGCGCCAGCGGCACGAACCATTTGCCGGACGGACTGACGACCAGCGTTTCAAACTCGGCCTTCATCCTCCACTTGATGAACATGCCATGCGGGTCGATGGCGATGATCTCCTTGGGAGTTTGGCCGCCATCGACCAGCAACAAGCGATCGTCGCCCGCGAAGACCAACTGATCGATTCGCCCTAGCCGGGTGATATTCAGCTTGTTTTTTAGAGGCACTCTGGCAAGTTCCGCAATGAAGAAGCCGCTGTTATCGCTGGCGGCTGCTGCGACCCACTTGCCGCTGGTGCTGATCGCGCCCAGGTAGCTTGGCCCATCGAACAGAAAATCGCGAACCGGCGCCTCCGGCGTTCGCAGGTCAAACACCTTGACCTGCCGCTGTTGTAGTTGCATCAGCCAGGGGCTGACGGCTTCGGACGCGAACAACTGACGCCCCGCGATCGGCAAGGTTTTCCAAGGCCGCGCTGCGGGAGGCGTCATGGCCGGAGTTTGGGCTGGCGGAAACTGGGATAATGGGACCTTGGACGTCGGCGGCTTGAATGGGATCGACGGCTCTGGCTGCAGCGTTGGCGTTGGACTTGGCGAGGGCTGCGGCATGGCCGGCGTCATCGGCGGCCGTGACGGACGGCGAGGCGGCGCGAAACCGCCCGAGGTGGGCGCGGCCGGCTTGGCTGGCTGGGGGAGCACGCCGTTTTTCCAATCCGAGGCGTAGGCCAGATCGGCGAGGCTGAGTTGGCCAAACCCGACGCGAATTTCTCGCCCGTCGTCAGCTTGGATCACGCACTCCCCTTTCTCGACGCGCAAGAGCTTGCCATCGATCGAAAACTTACCGTCGGCCGAATCCCAGTGATGCGACTGGGCGGCGGCTGAGGTGACGCCTGCCAGGTTTAAGCCGCCGGCCAACGCGAACAGGACAAGAAGTCGGGTCATCGCGATCCTCCGGCAGCTAGCGTCGGGATTGGCAGCGGAAACAAGCGACCGTCATCCAGGTACCAAATCTTGCGACCAGCGATGACGAACTCTGGCGACGAGCCGCGGGAGGTCGAAGGTTGAATCGCTTGCGGCGCGCCGAGCGATCCATTCTGGAACAGGACCGCGTTGCTTCGGTACCCGTCGCGAACGATCGCCAGCAGGTCTCCTTGATCGGAATAGGCGAGCCGCTGGACCATTAGCTCGCTTTTCACATGCTTGATGGCCAGGCCGGCTTCTAAGTCCCAGGTCGAAAAAAGCGGGTCGCCGGCCGCTTCGTAGGCGACCGACAGCTTCTTGCCATCGCGCGTAAAGGCGGCCGCCGCCATTTTCCCCTCAAAGCCGCCGAGCGTGTTGTCTCTCAGGCCTCCAATCGCATCACCGCTCGCCGAGTCAAGGATCGCGATGCCGTCGCTCGGGGCGCCCGAAATGAAGATGCGTTCGCGCTGTGGACTGAGCACGGCGCTCGTTGGTAGGAATGGCAGTTGGACGCTGTAGACCTGATGGCAGCTCGGAATCGTCCAGCAGGTCAGCACGCCCCCTTGGGTCACCGCCGCCATGTGCTGGTCATCGATCAGCCCGCCCCAGACGACCTCGTTTTTGCGATCGAACAGCTTACTGCTGGTCCGGATCGAAGCGTACGGTTTCATCGTCGCGGCGTCGAAGACGTCGAGCCGATACCTGCTCCCCAGCGAAAGCAGAGCATAGCGGCCGCTGGCCGAGACGTCATGCACGTCGGCGTTGGTCAATTCTGGCGGGACATAGCGAGCCCGCAGCCCCGTCTTCATATCGAAGCTGGTCACGCCCTTGTCGCGGTCCCGGACGACGATTCGCCCGCTGTCGGTGGCGCAGGCCTCTTTCCACCGCGGCTGCGGCACATTGTCGCTGAATTTGGCCGATTGCGGCGGGGCGACGACGGTCGCTGGCGCCACGGTCAAGGGAGCGGCCGCTTTGACCTGCCATGGCTTCGGCGCCGACGGATTAGGCGACGCGGTCAGGATCGGCAGGTCGGCGTCGTCGTCGGTCGCGCCGGCGGCGTACCCCTGGGTCCGTTTCTCCATCTCCCATTGGCTTATGCGAACCACGTGCAGTCCCTCGCGATCGACATACGCCAATTTGTCGACGTCGACGAAGCGGGCCGATTCGTACATCTCACCCGGCGGCCGAGTTCGCTCGTAGCAGATCTCGCAGCTCTTGCGGTCGACGAACGTCTTGCCGTCCAACACGCAGCCCCGGTTTTCGCCGTACCATGTGATCGCGTCTGGATTCTGGTCGTCTCCAAGATCTTGGTGACCGACGATGGCGCCGCGCTCCACGTCGTAGCAGACCGCTTCTCCGCTGTAGTGGCGTTCCAGAAAAAACATCAAGTAGCGTCCATCTGGCGAAACCGACATGCCGTCGGCCGAGTCGATCCAGAGTCGTGCGCGGCGATATTGGTTCAGACCGATCGCCGTGTTGATGTGCGCGATCGTCTTTTCGACCGGGCCTTGCGGATGAGGTGGGATCATCAGGTGGCCATGCGGTTTGCTGGTGATCAGATCGTACACCAGCAGCTTGTCCGATTCGCCCATGTCGGGATAGAAGAAGAGGAACTGCCCGCCAGGGCTGAGCACAAAGCCGCCGTCGGTGGCCGAACTGCCGTCGCACGGCAGCTTTTTGATCAGTCCGTCGCTGAGCGTGATGTTGAGAATATGCTTGGCCGAAAATTCTTTGGCGACGATGCGGCCGGCTCCGGCGAAGTCGAACAGGTCGAAGCGAGGATTGTTGTCGTCGAGCGTCGGCAACGTGATGGTGCGAACCTGCGCGTCGAGGGCGACATCCCAGATCACCACGCTGATCTCAAGGGCGCCGACGGCCCGCGTCAACAAGAACGCCAGCTGCGTGCCGTCGGGCGAAATCGCCGACGCAGCAAATTGCGCCGGCGCTTTTCTCAGCGAGAGATATTCGCCGTTACGCAGATCGCAGACGGTTCGCGTCGGCGCGTGAAAGACGAAGGGACTAGGGCTCGATGCGTAGACGAAAGTTTCGTCGGAATCGGGATGCTTGTCGGACGGACTGATTTTGAACGGAATGTGGACGTCGGCCGGGATGGCGAATTGCACCAGCGACGGATCGGCCGCCGAACGCCATTTGCCGTTGGGGATTTCGTCGCTGCGCTCAATCGTTCGCAGCAACAAGTGCGACTGGTTGTAGGCCAGGGCCCGCATCGCATCGGTCTTGGCGAGCGCGGCGTCGATAAATTCGCGATCGGCGCGGCTGAGGGAGGCCAGCGGCTGCGTGACGACGCTTTGATCAGGCAGCTTCAGCGTGGCCCGCTCGGAATCGACCGACAGTAATTTGGCCTCGCCGCGCAAGGTTCCATCGGTGGAGTTCCACTGGTGCGCAGCAGCGGACGGCAAGCCGAGAAAAATTGACGCGACAAACGCTAGCATCCAGCGGTAGCGGAATTGGTCGAACATGGCGAACGGCGATTTTGGAACAAGGAGCGGGGGCGTCGCCGACAGGGCTGGCCCTTATTATGTTCGCGGCGGCGGCTGCGCTCAAGAGAAACGGCGCGGCGCCGGGTCGCCAGAAAAATTAGGGAGAGCGCAAAAAAAAAGGCTCCCGGAAAGTCTCGGTATCCCAGGGGGGCTTAGGATCCGTTGCTCTTCCGGGAGCGATTGGATGCTACTGTGTCCGCGTCATCCTTGACGCGGCCAAGCGGCGGGTCTTTATTCACAAGCCACACGCATTGAGCCGATTTCAAATCTCGCCATTCGCATCCGTGCAAACAGGTCTGACTTGCGATCCGCAGAAAACTACCAGGTAGAATTCCGGTGCAGGACTCCATCTTTTCAAGCGTGGTGAGCGAAAGTCGAAGGCTGTTCTGAGAACATTTTTCGACTGCCTCTCGCGTCGTGAGGCGGCAAGATATGCCATCTCCGAAAACGGGTCAAGGGCGATTTTCGCCCAAGAAAAAAAGAAGTCGCATGCGGCCTGCATACGACTTTCGCTAGCGTGATTTTCTGCGTGACGAAAACGCCTATCGCGCCGTCGCCGTCGAGCCTGGTTCGCTACGGTCGGCCGCCGAAGAGGTGCGAATGAGAATCGGAGAATCGATTTCCATTTCGCTGCCGCACAGCGCGACTCGGTTGCCGTGCACTTCGATCGCTTTGCCCAGCGCCGCTTCGGCACGCAGGAAAATGTGATCCAGGCCGTCGCCGGCGAGCGCTTCGGTAACGCCGCACGAGATCGTGAATTGACGAACCTCGTCATCCTTACGAATCTTGAATCGCTCGACCGCTTTTCGCAGACGACCCGAAACGGCGGCCGCGCGGTTGATGCTGGCCGAGGGAAGCAAGATTCCGTAACGTCCGTCCGAGACGCGACCGACGTGATCCATGTCTCGCATGGCGGCGATCAGCATCCGTTCCAGCGTGTCGTTGAACGCTTTAATGACTCCTTGGCCGTTGTTCTGGAGGAACTCGTCATAGCGATCGACTTCCAAGAGAACCAGGGAGATCGGCAACGAGTCTCGTTTGAATTGGTGCAAGCGGCGGTTGACGTCGGCCCGAAATTGGTTCGCGTCCGACACGGTCGCCCGTTTCGGTTCGGCCGGCGGAGATTCGGCAACCGGCGCCGCTTCCGGCTTTTGCGAATCGCTCAGCACCGGACGCGACTTTTCGCCATCATTCCAGTAGGCCCGATTGCGGCCGGCGTTCTTGGCGGCGTACAAGGCCGAGTCGGCTCGTTTGAGCAGGCTCGCTTCGTCGTCGCTGCGGCTGAATTCGGCCACGCCGACGCTGGTGGTGACCTGCAGCAGTTTTTCTTCAAACACAATTTCCATCGACGCAACGGCTCGTACGACGCGAGCGGCGGCGATTTGCGAATCGAAGATGTTGGAGCCCGGCAGGATGATGGCGAACTCTTCGCCGCCGAAACGAATCGCGGCGCCGCCGATCGTGGCGGCGACTCGCTCTAAGGTGCGGGCCGCGTTCTTCAGAACCTCGTCCCCCGCCATGTGCCCGTAGGTGTCGTTGAATTTTTTGAAATGATCGATGTCGAGCATGATCAGCGACGTAGGACGTCGCGATTGCTGGAAGTCTTGCATGCGGCGCGACATCTCATGATCGAAGACGCGCCGGTTGGGGAGCCCGGTCAACGGGTCGGTGCGCGCTTCGACCGTCTGCGATTGGATGATTTGGGATTGTTCGAGCAGCCGCATCTCGGCTTGATTCAAACGGTCGCCGAGCGACTTGTTGGCGTCGATCAGGTTGCTGATGGCGTCGGTCACCGAACTGGCGTCGGTCGTGCGAGACGCCAGGCCTTCGTTGATGCGGGCCATGCGATCGGTATGCTCGCCGACATCGCTGCGAACCGACTCGGTCAACGCATGCACTTGTTCCAGCAATTTGCTCAGTTCGTCCTGCGTGATGTTGGCCAGGGCGTCGCCGCCGGTTTTCGGTTCGTGGTCGGGGGCTGTTTTCTGCGATTCTTCCGCGGCGACGACAACTTGCTTCGCAGTGGTCGCTTGCGGCTGTCCACGCAGGTAGTCGAGCAGCGCGGTTACGGCATTGGCAAGTTGTCGAATTGGCGACGATGGATGATTTCCAAATAGGAACCATCCGCACGCCATTCCAATGGCGGTGCAGCCGATGCTCAATAGGATGTCGATAGTTAAGACGCTCATGCGATCTTCCGAGTGCAGTTCTGGCGGGGCGTCCAGCGCGTCTCACGGGGACGCGAAGTTGACTCTACTTATTTAGTTCACTACCGGCGACAGTCAATTTTGCTTGTATTAGGAAACGTTTATTGCACGCCAGTCTTCCGGGGTTCGCCACACGTGGTCGGCGTAGTCGCTACCTTCGTTACGATCGCGCGGCCGGGGGCCCGCGATACGAGTCTCCGCAAACGCTCATTGATGCGGCGATTGCGAACTACGGTTGCATAGACGCGACATCACGCCTTCTGCGCGACCTGCCGTGGGGGCAACTTTCTATCGATGTGTTCTAGGGGCCGGAGAAGATGAATCCGAAAGAGACGCAGCTGCCTGGGCTGCCGCGCGGACCGCGCGTCGTCCTGGTAGACGACGATGAAGCGATCATGCGCTGCGTGGGACGCGTGCTGGAAATGGACGAAGGGATCGAAATTGTCGGTCAGACCGATCATGCCCAGGCCGGCGTTCTGATGGTCTATGATCTGCGTCCCGACGTCGTCCTGATGGATATTCATATGCCCGGCGCCGATCCGTTTCTCGCCTGCCGCGAGATTCAGGCGAAGCTGGACGGGGCCTGCCAGGTGTTGTACTACACGGCGTTCCCCCGCGACAAATACCTCGATCGCTGCATCGCCGCCGGAGCGGCCGGCGTGGTGTCGAAGCATTCCGAATCGATTCGCAATGTCGCTCTGGCGATTCGCCATGTGGCGGCCGGCAACACCTACTTCTCGCCAGAGCTGGCCCAGCGGTTGATTGAACTGGAAGCGGGTCAGCCGATGTCGCGAATCGCCACGCTCACTCATCGCGAGATTCTGGTGCTGCGCGAGTTGGCGTCCGGCAAGACGCAGGCCGAGATCGCGCAAGCGCTCGACCTGAGCGAACGGACCGTCAACAAGGAAGTGGGCGACCTAAAAGAGAAGCTCTCGCTACGATCTTTGAACGAGCTGTTGATCTTTGCGGTAAACGAAGGACTCGCTCATCCCGAGCTGATTCACCAGTACGGTTCTTGACCTTCATTGTCCGCAATTCGCGTAAAAAGCGCAGCTAGATCGACCTCTTTTCCGCGTCATGCGATTGGTAAACTGGGAAAAATAGGGGCAGCCGGCATTTTTTGCACCGAAAATGTCGCCAAGGCGAAGGGTGGAGTTGCGGAGAGTCGATTCATACCCTAAATCACTATCAACTCGGGTGTGCTGCCCCTCATCCGAGCGAAGCCGCGTCGAACCTGCTGAAGACGCGGCTTCTTTCATTTCTTGACGCCGCTTTCGCGCAAAAAAATCGCCGCGCGTTGTTAACGCACGGCGACAAGCGGTTGGCTGGCGAGAGGGACGCCGCCGTTAGTCTTTCTTCAATTCGGTTTCGATCTTCTTCACGACGTCGGCCGAATCAGGTTCGACCGGCGAGCGGAAACGTTCGACCACTGCGCCGTCACGACCGATCAGGAACTTTTCAAAGTTCCATTTCACGTCGCCCGGATCGCGGGGGAAACTTTTCAGCTTCTTGTAGATCGTGGCGGTTTCGGGACCGTTGACGTCGATCTTTTCCATCATGTCGAAGGTGACGTTGTACTTGTCGGTGCAGAACTCCCGAATCTCCAGCAGGGTGCCCGGCTCCTGGCCGCCGAACTGGTTGCAGGGGAAGCCGACGACTTCCAGGCCTTGGTCATGATACTTTTCGTACAGCGCTTGCAGGGGCTTGTACTGCGGGGTCTTGCCGCACTTGCTGGCGACGTTGACGACCAGCACGACCTTGCCTTTGTATTTCGAGAGATCGACCTTCTCGCCTTCCAGCGATTTCACTTCGCCTTCGAGCAACGCGTCCGACGCCGAAGCGATCGAAGCCAGGGCGAAGACCGCCGCAAAGACGCCGCCGCTGAACAAGACTCGCATCATCGCAAACTCCTTGGGTGGGAATGGCCAGACGCGAGCAACGCTTAGCGCCGGCGATACGGGGTGGTTTTGAATTCCGGTAGGCTCGCGGCCCAAACGGCTCGCGATCCTCCTGATTCTACCCGGGGGAAATAGGGTTACAAGTTTTTGTCGCCCCCCGCCAGGGTCGTCGGAGGCGACGACTCCCCTGCCGGATGAGCGACTATCCCCCCAGTATCTGCAGAAGAGTGGGGCCTGGTCTGTCAAACCGGTCACAGTTGTTCTCCGCCATTGGGGTGTTCTCGCGCAGGCCGTCGGCAGGTAGAACGAAGGTTTCCCGATTCCTGGTTCCAAAAACGGAAACGTATGTCGACCGTCCTTTCCCCGCCGTTCCTGTTTCGTTTTGCGACGCCGATCCGCTATCGCTCGAAAATCTGGAGCGATCGGTCGTTGGCGTTTGGCGAAGAGTTTCGGCTGCAATCGTTTGGGCTCCTCGAGGGAAAGCGGCAGTTTGCCGACGTGCGGGCCGCCTGGAACGAGCGCGGCATCGCCTTTTCGATCAACGTGACCGGCAAACGGCAGGCCGCCTGGTGTCGCGAAAGCCGCGCGGTCGAAAGCGACGGCCTACAGGTCTGGATCGACACTCGCGCCACCAACAACGTGCACCGCGCCACCAAGTTTTGCCACCGATACGTCTTCTTGCCGACCGGCGGGGGACATTCGCTGCGCGAGCCGGCCGCCGACCAGTTGCTGATCAATCGGGCGCGTGAGAACGCCAAACCGATCCGCCCCGGCGAACTCCGAATTCGCAGCCTGATGAAAGCGGACGGCTACACGCTGGAGTGCTGCGTTCCGGCGACGGCGCTGACCGGATACGATCCGAGCGAATACGATCGGATCGGTTTCTACTACGCGGTGATGGATCGTGAACTGGGCTGGCAGAACTTCAGCGTTGGCACGCAGTTTCCGTTTGACGAAGACCCCAGCACCTGGGGCGTCTGCGAACTGGTTCGCGACTAGCGCAAGAAAAGAGGGAGCCCGGTGAACCCGACTCCCTCGTCAGTCGCCTGAGCCTTCGATCGCGCTGTTCTATTTGAGATCGAAGTTGAACTCGTCGTTGTTCCCGTCGGCCACTTTGGCGTTCAGGGTCGTTTGCGTGTTGTACTTCGCCGGGATGTACGACACGTAGTTGGGCAGTCCGTCTGGGGCGATGCCTTGTTCTTTGGTCGCGGTGATCTTCACCGATTTGTCCCCTGGTTGGCACTCCATCGAGAACGATCCGTTGACGATCGGTCCGGCGGCGACCACCCCTTTGCCATCGGTCGGCAGGAACATGATTTCGCCTTGCTCGACTGGGGTTCCGTTCATCGTGACGGAGCCGGAGACGATGTTGGGGGCTGGTTTTCCGCAGCCGATCAGGAAGATCGCCAAGGCGCTAAGCAGCACCGCCCAGCTAGGCGAGTTGGTCGCTTTCATCGTTGATTAAGTCCGTTTACGTGGCTCGTGAAATCTTTGGCTAGGCGGGCGTTCTCGCAGGCTTTAGAAGTCGGTGACTTCGCCGCCGGCGCGCGTTCCGAGCCGGTTCCAGGTGATCGTGTCGATCGTTTCCGGAACAAAACGGACGCTGGCGTCGCCAAACATCGTCATCGCGCCGCCAGGATGCTGGCTGCGAGCATAGATCACCTGGGTGTTGGTGCTCTGCGTGCAAGGAGCGTAGATCGGGTTGGCCGGAGCGCCTTCGCAGGTTCGCATCTTGTCCGAGGCGGTCGTGTTGGGGGGCAACAGCGTGCTGAGGATGCTGCTGAGATGTTCGGCCCGATAGTAACGTCCCCGCCAATCGCGTTTGCCGGCGATGTTGGAGGGCGCCAGCAAGATCTCGGCGGCGAAGACCGTATTGGAGGTGCCGTCGGTCACGCTGCTGAAGTCGTGCTTCGAGAGGTAATAGAACATCCCGCTCGCCGCATTGTCGGTCGTGGTCGTGATCTCTTCGCTACCGTGACAAAGCAGGTAGTTGCCATGGAAACCGTCGTCGTAATCCGGCGGCGGATCGGCATTGCCGGAGTTATGCACTTCGCCGGTTTGCCCCCGGTTGGGGTCGGAGGGACACATCAGCGTTTCGATCGGCGTGTCGAATAGCGCTGTCGGAAAGCTGGAAGAGGAGCGCGTTTTCATGTACGGCGAGAGTTGGTCGTGCAGCGGACCTTGCTCAATAAACGGCAAGATCATCGGCATCCACGACATGTTGGTCGGGAACGAGTTCAGGCCATCATTCAGCCCATCGGCGAGAACGCCGGGAGGAAAAACCAGGTTGGTGTCGTGGTAGTTGTGCAGCGCCAATCCAAGTTGCTTCATGTGATTGGAGCAGGTCATTCGGCGTGCCGCTTCGCGCGCTTGCTGAACGGCGGGGAGTAACAAGGCGATGAGTACGCCAATAATGGCGATCACCACCAGCAACTCAACGAGCGTAAAGCCCTTGGGTGTTGATGTTTTCATGGGATCCTGGCCAATGGAAAAAAGATGCAAAGAAATGGCTTTTATGCGAGAAGATTACCGCATTAGCCGGAATAGCCCTCTGATTCTAAGCTCCTGTATCAAGCGGTGTCAATAAAGAAAATAAAATAACGCAAATATAATTACTATCTTGTTGGTCGTAGATACGGGTTAACGAGTAGCTTTTCCAATCGATCTTCTTGGCCCGCCGGAAGCGGTCAGGGCGGCTACGCACTTTGCGATCCGCGATATAAAGGAAGGGAGCGAGTTAACTTTTCTGGCCCCAGCGCAAGCGAGCGGAAATCTATGGCGGAAGCGACTTTTGGCGGCGGCTGTTTTTGGTGTACCGAGGCGATTTTCCAGCGGCTGGTCGGCGTTTCGCACGTCGAGCCAGGTTACAGCGGCGGAACGACCGACAACCCGACCTACGAAGCGGTCTGTCAGGGGACGACTGGCCATGCGGAAGTGATCCGCATCGAATACGATCCGGAAGTGATCGACTTTACGTCGCTGCTGGAGATCTTTTTCCAGACGCATGATCCGACCACGCTCAATCGCCAGGGGGCGGATGTCGGCACGCAGTACCGGTCGGTAATCTTCTATCACGACGAAGCTCAGCAGGCGGCGGCCGAGTCGTTTGTGAAGCAGTTGGACGAAGCGAAGGAGTTCAGCGCGCCGATCATCACCGAGATCTCGCCGCTGGGCAATTATTTTCCGGCCGAGAACTATCACCAGAACTATTTCGCCGCCCATCCCAATCAGTCGTACTGTGCGGCGGTTATCGCCCCCAAGGTCGACAAATTTCGGCGGAAATTCGCCGCCAGGCTGAAAGAGGGGGGCGGCTAACGCCCTGCGGTCCGCTGCTCGCCAGCGAGCGCAAGGTGTGTTAGCATTTCGGGTTTAGAACGTCGCTTTGAGCGCCGACCGGAACGAGCTTAGATCCACACGTGGAGTCGTCATGTCGATTGATCCCTATTCGAACTCCCCTTGCGGAACGGATAAAAAAATCAAGTTTTACTGCGCCGAGATGATTCCCGATCTGGAGAAGATCGAGCGAATGGTCGCCGGCGATCAGCGCGTGGCGGCGCTGGAAGTCGCGCAGAAGTTGCTTGAGCGCTATCCCGATCACTCGGTTCCCCTCTTCTACGTTGCGGTCCTGCAGATGCAGGTCGGTACCGAAGAGAAGATCGTCGAGGCGCTGGCCGCGTTCCTCTCGAAGCATCCCGACAACCCCGCGGCCCACGCCCTGAATGCGTCGTATCTGGCCGCTGGCGGTCAAGCCAGCGAAGCGGTCGAAGAACTGCAGACCGCGCTCGAGCTGTCGCCGCAGCAGCTGCACTTTACCGTCTACGAAGCGATGGGCGCTGTCGGCCAGGCGCTGCTCATGGACAGCAAGATCCCGGCCGCCCGGGCGCATCTGATGTTGCAAAGCAGCATCGCGCCGGAAGATGACGACATGGCGATGCAGCTGTTGATGCGGATTAACTCGTCGCGCGAATTGCCGTCGCTGCTGAAGACCGATCCGACGTTGGCCGAGTGCCCCAGCGACTTCCCGAAGAAGGAAGAGTTTGAAGCGGCGTTGGTTGAAGCGGGCGGCGGTCGCTGGCGGAAAGCGGTCAGCCTGTTTGAACAGCTGAAATCGGCCGCCCCGCGAAACGCGGCGCTGCTGGAGAACCTGGCGGTTCTGTCGTCGACGCTGGGGCGCAACGAAGCGGCGATCGGCTATCTCCACTCGTACGCCGCCGCCGCCGAGCGAGGCGATTTTGAAGCGGCGGTCGAAGCGGAAGCGCTCGCCCAACTGCTGTCGGAAGATCCCGGCCCGCAGTACGACATGGTCAACGTGCCGTTGGCGGTCGCCGACCTCGAAGCGCTGCTGGAGAAACTGCGAGTCGACGATCGCGCCAACCTGCTGCCGATCGACTTGTCGCAGCTGGCCGATGGCGACAACCCGCCGCCAAAGATCGCCTATTGGCTGCTCGATCGGACGGTGCCCGAATCAGCCGAAGGTTTGACGGTCGAAAACGCTCCCAACGTCTTGGGCGAAATGTTGGTCTTCGGCAAAGAGACCGATCGCGACGCGCGGCTCGAGCTGTCGACCATAAAGAACGACAAGTTCGACGAAGCGATCGCTACGGTGCGCGACATCTGCGGCGATATGGTCGGCGCCGCCGGCGAAGAAAAGAAGTTGGGCGAAATTCCGATGGCGGAGTCTTCGCTGACCTGGAGCTGGCGCCTGCCTGACTCGATTTCGGCCGCCCAAAAGCAGGCGTTAACCAACGAGCGTCGCCGTCAGGCGCTACTTGAGTCGTGGACCGCCCAGCCGCAACCGGCGCTCGATGGCAAGACCGCTCAAGAAGCGGCCGGCGATACTTCCATGCGAGTCAAACTGGCCGCCGCCGTGTTGGTGCTGGAGAAAGCCGGCCAGGCGCAGCAGTGGAAGTTCGACTTCAACGAACTGCGTCAGAAGCTGCAGCTGCCGACGCTCGATCGTCTGGATGGAACGCAGGTCGACATCGATTCGCTTCCCAGCATTCGCCTGTCGCGGGTCGATCCGGCGACGCTGGATGACGCCGTCCTGGTCAAAGTGTACGGCCGCTCGGTCATCTCGGCCGAACGGGGCGCGATTCGCGTCTTCGCCGAAGCGCTGCTGGCTCGCGAGTCGCTGGCCGGTCAGATCGACAAGGGCGAGCTATATGGCCAACTGGCCCGCAACTGCGGCGACTCGGACAGAGCGATCGAGTATCTCCAGCAGGCGCAAGTCGCCGCGGTCTCGGAAGGCAAGTCGCCCGGCATGTGGAAGCTGGCCGAGCTTGGACTACGGTTGGAACGCCGCGACGCGGTCGAGTCGCAGGCCTTGCTCAACGACCTGACCCGCAACCACATGCAAGAACCGGAAGTGGCCCGGCCGCTGATGCAACTACTGTATCAGTTCGGCATTATCGGCGCCGATGGGCGTCCGACCAACATGCCGCCGGGCGGAGCGCCGGCGCCTGGCCCGGCCGCAGCGCCGCCAGCGGGCGGTGGCGGAGGGCTCTGGACGCCTGACAATCCGTCGGCGGGTCCGGCTCCGGCCGGCGAAGAGCCGAAGTCGAAGCTCTGGATGCCCGGCATGGACTAACCGCAACTGCGGCGAAACGATATGCAATTTTCCGCCGAAGACGAGCGATACATGCGCGAGGCCCTGCAGTTGGCCGCGCAAGGCCAAGGCGCCGCCGAACCCAATCCAATGGTCGGCTGCGTGCTTGTGCAAGCTGGCCAGGTGATCGGCCGCGGCTATCACGCCAAGTATGGCGGGCCGCATGCCGAGCGAGCGGCGCTGGCCGATTCTAGTGGCCAGCCGACCCGCGGCGCAACCGCCTATGTGACGCTCGAGCCTTGCTGCCATCATGGGAAGACCCCCCCCTGCACCGACGCTTTGATCGCCGCGGAGGTTGCCCGGGTCGTGATCGCGCAGCAAGATCCGTTTGGCCTGGTCGATGGCGGCGGGATTGATCTATTGAAGCAGGCAGGCATCACTGTCGAAGTCGGCCTGCTGGAAGCAGAGGCGAAACGGCTGAACGCGCCGTATCGCAAGTTGCTCGCAACCGGGCGGCCGTGGGTGATCGCCAAGTGGGCGATGACGCTCGATGGCAAGCTGGCGACGCATACCGGGCATAGCCGCTGGATCTCGAACGAGCTGGCCCGCGAGCGAGTTCATCGCTTGCGAGGACGGATGGACGCGATCGTCGTCGGCAGTCGTACGGCGCAGCTCGACGATCCGCAACTTACCGTACGTCCGCCGGGCATGCGTACTCCGCTGCGTGTAGTGGTCGACGGCGAAGCGACGCTCTCCCCGACTAGCCAACTGGTGCAGACGGCCCACCAGACGCCGGTCTTGGTGGCGGTCAAAAAAGGCGCCGACGCCCAGCGCTGCCGCGTGCTGAGCGACGCCGGGTGCGAGGTTTTCGTCTGCGGTGGCGAGGGGCACGCGGCGCGGCTCGACGCGCTGTTGGCCGAGCTGGGCAAGCGCCGTTTGACCAACATCCTGGTCGAAGGGGGCGCCGGCCTATTGGGCGAATTCCTGAAGCTGGGGCAAATCGACGAAGTCTACGCGTTCGTCGCGCCGAAGCTGATCGGCGGCAGCGGAGCCCCCAGCCCGATTGGCGGAACCGGCTGGGCCGACATGAGCGAGGCGCTCCAGCTGACCGACGTCACCATCGAGCCGCTGGGAGACAACGTGCTGATGCACGGCTTGGCGGGCGGCAACTTCACCAAACAATAACGGTTTCGCCCCGGCGATCGGGCCGCCGCCCGAGTAAGATGCGAGGTTGCTCCTAGAACTTCTTCCTCCGCCGGCCCTCTGTGTGAAAGTCTCGATCGGCATCATCGTGCGAAACGAAGCGGAGGCCATCGGCCCGCTGCTGGAAAGCGTTGCGCAGCTGAAGTTCGCCGAGCCCTGGGAATTGATTATCGTCGATGGTCATTCGACCGACGGCACGCAGGAAGTGATCGCCCAATTTCAAGCAGCGCACCCTGAACTGACGATCCGTCTGGTCGCAGAAACAGGCCCCGGCAGTCATGGCAATGCCCGCAACAATGTGATCGACGCCGCGGCCGGCGAGTTGATCGCCTTTACCGACGCCGATTGCGTCGTGGCGACCGATTGGCTGTCGGCCCTGGTCGAAAGCCTAGAGAGAGAGCGGGCCGCTGATCCGGCGGTGGTCGCCGTCGGTGGCATTCGGACTCCGATTGAGTCGGACGAGTGGAAAGAGCGAACGCTCAACGCGCTGTTGGCGACCAAGCTTGGCTCTGGCGGCAGCGCCGGTTTTGTGGCGCAGGCCAGTCGCTTCGTCGATAGCGTCGGCAATTACAACGCGATCTACGTGGGCGAGGCGCTTCGCGAGCAGCGATATTTGCCGCTCCGGTTTGGCGAAGACTTTGAGTTGAACCGGCGCCTGAACCAAGCTGGTTACAAGATCGTCTTGTCGCCGCGCCCCGTGGTGTGGCACCGGCAAGAGGGAAGCTTCGCGGCGTTCGCCAAGCAGCTCTATTGGTACGGCCGCGGGCAAGCGAACGTCTATCGCCAAACGGGACATGTCCGCTGGTTCGCCCCGGTGGTGAGTCTGTTCTGGCTGGGCGTGTTGTTGGGTTGGCTGGCCGCGTTTGCTTGGTGGCCGCTGGTGGTTGTCTATCTCGGCGTGATCGCCATCTACTTGTTGGCGGTGGTCGCCAGCGTCCTGCAAGTTTACCGCGCCACCCGCGATTGGCGCTCGCTCGTTTCGCTGGCGATTTATCCGCTGGCCCACTTCTGCTATGGATATGGATTCTTGCGCGGCCTATTCGCCTTCACCAAGAAACCGTGACGCTCGCTCGCAGCGCAAGCGAGGGAATGCGGTGGGGAGAAAAGCGGAAAGCGTAGAGCGAAGGGAAGAAAACCAAAAAGCCCGCAGGGCGAGTCGTGGGTTAGCGGCCGCTTTGACTTGGCGGCCACATTCCCTCGCTTGCGCTGCGGGTTAGCGTTTGAGGTGGCGGTTAGTCGCCTGTTTACTTCTTCTTCAGCGTTTCGAGGTACGAGACGACGTCGACCAGTTCCTGGACGGTCATCAGCTTTTGCAGGTCGGCCGGCATCAGCGACGTCGGCAGCTTGCGCATTTCTTCGATCTCGTCTTGCGAAAAGCTGCGAACCAGGCCTTCCTGGTTTTTGATGGTGACCGCTTCGTCGGTTTCGCTGACCAACAGCCCGGTAATCGCCGTGCCGTTTTCGAGCAGAATCGCGAAGTTCTCGTAGTTGTGGCTGATGCCGGCGCTGGGATAGAGAATCGATTCGAACATCGCCTCGCGGCTCAGCTTCGAGCCGATCTCGCTCAGGTTCGGACCCACCTCTTTCCCTGCGTTGTTGACGACATGGCACTTGGCGCAAGTCGCTTCGCCGGCGAACGCCTGTTTGCCGTTCGCGACGATGCCAGGGATTTTGACCAGTTCGGCCAGCGGCGGCAGCGGCTTGTTGTCTTTGCTCGGCGGAGCGGGGAAGATCTTTGCCGCCTGGTCGCGCACCTCGTTCCAGGTGGACGACGTCAGCGGAGCGGCCGCCGCGTCCATCAGGGCCGGATCGAGCTTGCCCGACTTGGCGAGCGCCACCAGCTTGTTGGCGCTGCCGCGGTTGGCGGCGAGCGCCTTGACCGCGATCCGCCGCAACGCGATATCCTTCGAACTGTCGTCGACCAGCTTTTGCATGATGCCAATCGCCGGACCGGCGGCCGAATTGCCGACCGCCGTCGTGGTGGCGATCGCTTTCTCGAGATCGTCGCCGTTGATCGCGTTCATGACCGGTGCGCGCTGGTTCTTCTCCAGCAGCACCTTCATGGCGGCGACGCCGGTCGACTCGTTCGGTTGGGCCTGGGCGATCGCCAGCAGGTCAGCGTAGCGATCTTGCACGTTGAACTTGTCGACCAGGTCGACGAAGATCTGCGTGCCGGCCAACTTGGTAAGCGCGGTCTTCAGGGCCGCGGCGTGCTGCGGGTTCTTCGCAACGTCATAGCCGCCGATCCGGCTGATCGATTCGCTGAGGATGAACTGCTGCGCGTCGGGATCGGCGCCAGCGCCAGAGAAGGCGAGATCGGCGATCACCCGGCTCTTGGCGTCCCCTTTTGCTTGGAAGTCAAATGCCCGGAAGTACCGCGGCAGGTCGTTGTATGGCGTCGCCGGATCTTGGATGATCGCCGCCAACAGGCCTGGGGTCTTCGCGGCGCGGCTCCGCCAGACGATGTCGCGACCGCCGGGCGTGTTCCATTTGTCGCCAACCTGGGCCAGGTAAGCGTCGAGACAGGCGTCCCACTTCAAGTCGGCGCCAATGCCGAGCGCCTCGAGGTACCAGCGATCTTGGCCGTCATGCTGGTCGGCAAGTTGCGACCACAGCTTGACCGCCTCGGGACTGTCGGTCCAACGCAGCGCGATCGCCGCTTCGCGACGGACTTGCGGCGAAGGGTCGCTGACCAACTTGGCGACGAGCGGCTCGATCGGCAGTTGCAATTGCTTCGCCAGACGCAGCCCGGTGATCCGGATATCGGCGTCCTTGTCAGCCAAAGCGGCCGCCACGTAGTCGGCGCCGCGGCCTTCGATCTTGCCCAGCAGCCAGAGCGCCCGGGCACGGACCCGCGGGTTGGGGTTCGACTCGAACATTCGCTTCAGGCCCGCTTCCGCCTTCGCGCCCTGGTTGTGCAGCGACGTCCAGGCCAGGTAGCGAACCGACATGTTCGGGTTTTCGAGCGCCGCCAAGGCGCCGTCGATCGTGTCGAAGTCGAACTTCGGCGCCGTGTACTTGGCGCCTGGCGGAGCGACGCGGAACAGGCGACCCCGATCAAGATCGCGTTGGCCGTGTCCGCCGACGCCGGGATCGTACCAGTCAGAGACGAACAGCGATCCGTCTGGAGCGACGCAGACGTCGGCCGGGCGGAACCAGTTGTCGCGGGCGCCATGCAGGATGTTGACCATCTCGCCCTGGTAGCCGGCGCCCTCTTTCTGAGCCGGGTAAGCGCGGACGACGTTCGGTCCGGCGTCGCAGTGGATCACTTGATCCCAGAAGACTTCCGGCAACAGGCGACCTTCGTAAACGCAGATGCCGGTCGGCGAACCGGCGCCGGTTTGAACAAAGTTGGGGACGACGCCGGGGTCGTTCAGGTGCCAGTGACGCAGCGGGATTTCTTCACTCATGCCGGTCCGCGGATCGCGCCAGCCGGCGCCGGTCATCTCGTCGCGATAGCCGAAGTTGCCTTGCTCCATCACGTAGTTGATCCGCACGCCGCGGTTACCGTCGTCGTCGTTATCGCTTTGCCACAGCGTACCGAACGAGTCGACCGTCACTTCGTAGTTGTTGCGGAAGTTGTGAGCCAGGACCTCGAACTCGCTGCCGTCCAGGTTGCAGCGGAACGGCATGCCGCCGAAAAGTGGATTGCCGTTGTCGACCACCGTGCGACCATGAATGTCGACGACCGGCTTGCCATCTTTGTCGAAGACCTGCTTGCCGGTATTGCCGAAGTTCCAGTAGAGCTTGCCGTCGGGGCCGAACAGAAACGAGTGGCACGAGTGATCATGCTGCGGCTGCCCGGTTTTGGTGAAGAGGAGCTCTTTTTGATCGGGCTTGTCATCGCCGTCGGTATCGGTGAAGACGATGATGTTCGGGGTCGCCGAAACGATCACCTTGTTCCCCAGCACGCAGATCCCCATCGCGGTGTCGACGTCATGCCCTTGGTAGTAGACCTTCGACTTTTCGCAAACGCCGTCGCCATCTTCGTCTTCCAGGATCAGAATGCGATCCCCTTCTGCACGCGAGCCGGCGTTGCGGCGATAGTTCATCACGTCGCAGACCCAGACGCGGCCGAGATGATCGACGTCCAGATTGGTCAGGCTCTTGAGCATCGGTTCGGAAGCGGCCAGGGTCGCTTCTAGGTCTTCATGAACGTCGATGCCTTCCAGGGCGCTATCGGGCTCTCGCGACACGGCGTCTTCGCCGGTGACGATGTTGGCGAATGACGGCGGGTTCTCGGTATAGACGGCGAAGACGACGCTGGTCGCGGCGCCTCCTTGCTGATTGCTGCCGCCGTTATCGAGGGCGCCTTTCGCGTGAAACTTGGTGAACCCTTCCGGCAGATCGTAGGCGATGATCGAGTTGGCGTGCGTGCCGATGCCGCTGTTGAACAACTCGCCCTGGACGCGAAGCGGGGCGCAGTCGACGTTGCGGTTTTTATTGACCGAACGCCACTGGGTGACGGCCGACTTCCAGTTCAAGTCGGTCAGGGGCTTTTCGCCGCTGGGGCCGATCAACTTTGGTTCGATCCAGTCGGCCCAGTCGCAAGAGTAACCGTCGCCGCCGTCGGTCACGACCAGGTAGAGATGCTTGGCGCCGGTGATGTCGACGTCGATGTTGACCGCGTGACCCGCGGTGCGCGTGGTCACGACTTTGCTCTTGAACTTCGGCTTGCCCGCCTTGGCCGTTTGCACGGCGGGCTTCTTCGCTGCGGCCTCAGTTACTTTTTTTTTTCGGGTTGGGACCAAGCAAGCCTTCCAGGTCGTCCTTGGTCAGCGACTTCGACGCGACGCCGCCAGCGGGAACTTCATCGCCAGCGACCCAGACGATCGCATTGAGCACGACTTTGCGGAAGTTGTCTTCACCCCAGTTGCTGTGAAAGTGACCGCCGGTGAAGCCAAAGCCGCGTCCGCCATCGGGGCGCTCGGCGACCCAAGCGACATGTTGCGGCTGGCCAATCATTGCGCGAACGTGAGGATTGCCGCTGTGCGGGCCATCGGGGCGATCGAGGGTCGACTTGGGGGGAATCGCCGACAAGATCGGGGTGACCCCTTCCATGTCTTCGCGAAACCGCATGTTGTAGTACCACTCGTCGTTGATCGAGAACGGCTTGACGCCATTGGCGACCGGGTGATCGGGCAGCGCCTTGAAGTCAGCGGTCCAGTGCGGATTGACGCTGTAGTCGGTTTCAAAGTAGCCGCCGATCCAGTCGACGAACTTGTCGCCTGGCTCCCCTTTCGGAGTCTCGACGCCGTAGTGAATGCACGCCAGGCCGACTCCCTCTTTCATCAGCTTGTCAAACTGATCGAGATGCGGGTTGAGCAGGTGACGTGGGCCGCCATCGCAGTAGACGACGACCGCATCGGCGTTATCGAAGGCGGTCGGATCGGCCGGCCAGCCGCCGGGATAGATCGACGCTTCGATATTGGGAACGTTTTCCATCAGCGCGATCATCAGCAGGTGGCAACCGCCCGAGTGCTCGTGCTGGCCCCAACCATGGCTCGGCATGCCGGGCACAAAGACGACCTTCTTCTTGTCACCTTCCAGCTTGGTGCGCTTCAGCTCGATGTCTTTGAACTGAACGGTCATCGGCGGGCCGGCGTGCAGTTGCAGCGCCAAGATGCCGCTGGTGCGACTGTCCTTTTCGCCTTCGTCGATCACTTCCGAGGTCTTCACGCCGTTGATGTAATGGGTGAGGTGGTTCCCCTTGGCGACGATGTGGTATTCGTTCCAGTCTTCCTTCTTGACTTTCTTTTGGATCTCGGCCGAATCGGCGAAGCGCTCTTCCTTGCGACCGTCTTTGCCATCCTGAATGGTCGCCGTGATGCCGCGATTGGCGATGATGCCGCGGCCGCGCTCTTCGTAGTTGATGCCGCTGTAGGTGTCGCCGCTGTCGATGTCGGCCTGGTACCCTTTGACGACGAAATCGCCCAGGTCAGTCGAGCGATATTGAATGCCGGAGTTGCCGCCGACGATCTTGTATTTCAGCTTCAGCTCGAAATCGTCGACCGTCCCCTGATCCCAGATCAAGAAGGTGTTGCCTTTGGTCGGATTGTCCGAGGTAGTCTGGCCAGTGATCGCGCCATCTTGGACGCTCCAGAACTGCTCTTTGCCGCGCCAGCCGTTCAGCGTTTTGCCGTCAAAGATCGGCTTGAACCCGTCCTCGGCGGCGGCGACCGAAAGCATTGAGGTCGTCGCAAAGATGGCGACAAGCAAAAGAAGACCAGGCGATTTCTTCATGGGGTCTTTCTCGCGATGTTGATTGGAATAGGGGGGGAAGCGGGCGGCGTGGGGTGTGAATAGCGCCGTCCGACGCAGCATATTGGTAGGCATCCGCCGCTGCAGGCGTACTGCTAAGTCTAGCCTAAACCGATTCTGATAACCAGAAACGGCCTCGCCAACACCCGATATTTCCCGCGCGAGAGAGAGATTTGCTGCAAGATTCTATGTAGCGCGCAAAGAAAAAGGGGCGTCGACTGGCGACGCCCCCGCGAAATTTGCAACCAGACTCAATGCCGCCTTAATTGCCAAACAGGTCGATTCCGCCGCTGGGGTGATCGGCCAGGATCGCCGTACCCTCGGCCGAGTAGAGATCCCACCGGTTATCGCCTGGGCTGACGGCGACTTGGAACGTGCCGCCATCAAGCACTTTTCGCTCTTCCCCTTTGCCGTCTCCCGGATCAAAGCGAACTTCGAGCGGGTACTTGCTGTTGTGGGTTTTCGTCCCGTGCGCGTCGACCTTGGCGGCGACGTTGTTGACGACGTAGTGGAACTCGTTCGGGTTGCCCGAGTTGTCGATCGTGACGTCGTACTTCTTCGAGAAGAGGGCCCAGCCGTTGTCGCTGGGGGTGAACTCGTAGGTTCCTTCGCTGAGCGTGTACTTCGCTTCGCCGTGCGAACCACCCTTGTCGTAGCGAACGACCCATTTGCCTTCGCCGAGCGACTGGATGTGCCCTGCCTTCATGGTGTACTCGTACTTGTCGTTGATGACGTACGAGATCGTCGCCTCGTTATCGGCGCCGTTGCGTAAGACGACCCCGCTGGTCGGAATGGTAGCGTCCGATTCGGGTACCGGCTGCGAGTTGGCGACCGGCAGGCCCATCGCTTCGGCCAAAGACGAAGTGCCGACGTTCAGGTCTCCCTGGCCGCCGGTACCGACCATCACCGAACCATTGCCGAGGTTGATGACCGTGCCATTGGGAAGATTCGGGTTGTGGATCACGGTGACCGTACCGCCCCCCAGGCCGTTCATGCCGGGATTGGGCGTAGCGCCCCCCAGCAACTGCTGCACCTCGGCGGTTTGGGTCATGTCATCCATGTGATCAAAGAATTGATCGCGATCGGGCCCCGGCGGAAACAGGTTCTTGTTTTGATTGGCGAATCGTTCAATATCGCGCGGGCGGAGATCGCCATCTTTGTTGCGCTGCCGCAGATCGTTCAGATCGTTTTGCAGATTGATCTTGTTCGCCAGGTCGGCGGCGCCGGCGGCGTTGGGAGGCATCGAGTTATTGGCGAACAAAATCTGCACGGTGCCTGCGTCCCCCCGGTTCTTGGCGTCCAGAATTTGTTGCTGGGTAGCGGGATCGATGCCGGCGTTTTGCATCTGGGTGATCAGATCGGTATCGCTGGGAGGAAGTTTGTCCTGCAAGTCGGCCTCGATCTCATCAATCGATTTCTCTTGCTGGTCTTGTAGCTTCTCGTTGGCGCGCTGGATGTCTTGGTTGGTTAGCGCCAGAAAATTGGCCGAGCTCACCACGGTGTTGCGCTTGGCGGCGACCTTCTTCACCGGCGCTTTGTTCTTCTTCGGCTCGACGTTTTTGGGCGTCGGAGTTGGTTTTGGAGCAGGCGTCGGCGTGGGGTAATAACGTTGTTGCTGCTGCGGATAGTAGCGCTGCTGGGGATAGTTGTCGTAGTAGCGCTGACGTGGGTAGTCGTTTTGGCGGTTGTTATTGTTGCTGGCCCGGATCCCTTCTTCGATCGCGCCGAAGATGCCGCCGACGATCGCCTTCTCTAGTCCGTTATTGTTGTTGTTGCTGTTGTTGCTGCTTGGCGGGTGATAGTCGTATTCGCCCCAGGAATTGCTGCGTCCGGAAGGTGGGGCGAACAGGCCGCCAAAACCTTGTCCAAACAGCGGCAGAGCGGTCAGCATCGTGAGAGAAAAGAAAACGCTGACGAAGACAAGCCTCTGAAATCGCATCATCATCCTCCTTGCCCGGAATGACAGACGTCTGTCGAAATGTAAGTAGGTGCAAACATTTGCAAGCGTCAATCTAGGACGCTTGAAATGCAGAATCAAGTTAGCAACCAATTGATTGCTTAAAGGGGAGCGGCGCGTTACTCGCGCGCTTGCGGAGAGATTGATCGGCAGGCCGAGCCAATGGATGCGCAGGGAATGGTCGAGAAGAGCCTGCGATCGTTACGCTGTCCGTTTTTCGCTTCGCAGTCTTACCCAGGTTCGCAGTCTTGCCGCCGGCTGCGATTCGCTAACGAAATCTTCGTTGTTGCAAAGCGCCTGTCCGCCTACCTAATAAAACGCAAAGCGGGCCTGGGGCCGGACAACTTTCTGAAAAAGAAGTGAAAAAAATCACCGCTGGCGACATCCTCTAGAGGGTCTTCAGGTACGCGACTAGATCGCGCATTTCCTGGTCGCTCAGCTCTTCGCCGGCGATCTCCTCGGGGGCGTGATACTCGGTCAGCAGTTCTTCCAGCGAACTGGCCCGGCCATGATGCAGCAGTCGCGTCTTCGAGTAAACGCCCAGCAGCGACGGCGTGTTGTAGCCGTCATAGTAATCGCGCTTCGAGTTGGTGCCGACGTCATGCATTTGCCCGTCGGTCAGATGCTCGCCCGCGTGGCAATCGGCGCAGGCCGCTTTGGCGCTATGAAAGACCGCTTTGCCCCGGGCGACGGCGGTTGCGCTGGCAGCGGAGCTGGCCGCATCGCGGGCAAACGGATTCGCCGGGGGCTGCAGCTGATCGAAGTAAGCGATCAGCGCGTCGACTTCCTCTTCCTGCAGCTTCTTCCCTTGCATCGTTTCGCGGAAAGAGGTCTGCATGGCGCTGCGCAGGTTCTCTTGCCAGCCATGCCAGGTCCAGGGGAACGTCTGGCTGACGTTCCAGAGCACTGGCGCCGTCTTGTAGGTGCCGACGGTGCGATCGTTGCGGGTGTCAAAGATCTCGGCGTTGCTGCCGCCGTCGTAGTGGCAACTGTGGCAGCTGTACCAGCGATCGAAGCTCTTGTCGCCGTCGTAAAAGAGGGCTTCTCCTTGCCGGGCGAGGGAAACTTCGACCGGCTCGCCCAGCGAGATCGTCCGCGTCACGCGACGGCTTGCCAGATCAATTTCCTGCACGGCGTCCAGCAAGTAGTTCGCGACGTACGCCCGCTTGCCGTCCGGCGCAATCTGTAGGCCCATCGGTCGTCCGCCAACCGGGATCCGCGCGAAGCGGGCCGGATCGTCGAGCAGCTCTTGGTCGATATGTTCGGTCGAGCCAACGTCGTACATCTTCAGGTCGCTCAGGCGAAGCAGCAGCAGTTCGTGCGTGCCGCTGGCCGAGATGACGACATGCGACTGGTCGGGCGTGACGTCGAGACCGAACGCATCGGCGACGGCGTTTCCTTCGGTATCGAGCGAAAGGACCTCGTCCAGCTTGTCTGCAGTCAGATCAACCCGCCCCAGTCGATTGCCCAGCACCCAGCCGCGGCGAATGTTGTTGGGGGACGGGATGTTCTCGCCGTAGTGGAGCCAGGGGAAATAGACCTGCTTGCCATCGGCCGAGGTCTTCATATGGCCGACGTTCAGCCCTTTGATGCGCGTCGTGTAGAGGGGCGAATTGCCGACCGTTTCCATCACCGCCACGCTGCCGTCGCCTGACAGGCCAACCGCCAGCCGCGAATCATCGGGCGTCAGCGCCAGGTAGCGGGGCGACTTGCCGGGATAGGAGAGCTCGATCAGACGGTTCTGCACTAGATCGACCACCGCCACTGCGTGACCGCTGGGAAGCGCGACAAAGGCCCGCGTGCCATCCTGCATGATCGCGACGCCATGGGGATCGAACCCGACGTCGATCGCGGCGACCTGCGAGAGCTTGCCGCGGGCAATGGCGACTTTGACCAGTTGGCCAGCGTCGGTAACGCTGACTAGCGCCGACTTGCCGTCTGGGCAAAGCTGCACATAGCTGGGCCGGGGGCCAACGGCGATCTCATCGATCGCTTGCCCGCTTTGCAGATCAACCAGCGAAACCGTCCCGGCAGTCTGATTGGCGGCGAGCAGCCAGTCTGCCGTTGGCGACAGGGCGACGTCGACCGGCGAACGATAGTCGGACAAGGTTTGACTGCTAGCAACATTGGCCGCCAGCAGTAGCAGCAACAAGCCGGTAAGAGATTGTCGAACCATGGGGGAAAATCGCAGAGGGATCGGGCGGGAAGGATAGCCCTATCGTAACAGTTTGCCGCCCAAAACGCATGCGCCGATTTCTCTCCCCCTTTTGGCTGGCGAACTGCAGCGGCTGTGGTAGTTGGTAGCGGTTATTCGGATGGTTGCGTTTTTGCGGCTAATCCGCCTGGAGACGAAGGAGCTGAAAATTCCTGGCGATCGCGTCGAAACAGAAATCAGGACGAATCTTGATGGGGCGGTTATCCGTGGATAGCTGGAGTCAAGAGACGGGCGCCGAGGGGAACGTCTCGTCCGCCGCGTCGGCCAAGTTAGCTGCTGACGCCACCAAAGCGACGATGGATGACCCTCACGAACGATCCAATGCAAAGGAGTGCATCATGCGACGAACCATGAACGCGACTGCGTGGGCCCTGTTGGGCTGCGTCGCGCTTTGCTCGCCGGCGCAAGCCGCGACGGGCGACGTCGAACTCATCCAAGAGCGCTACCCCAACGCCTCGATCAAGATCGAACGTGAAGTGACGCAGGATGACGAAGGCAACTACGTTAATCACGGCTACTGGAAGCATCTTGACGAAAACGGCACGATGCTGGCCGAAGGCCAATACGTCAGCAACCAGCGCGACGGCGTCTGGTCGCGGTGGTATCGCGGCAACGAGTCGAACCTGTTTCGCTCGGCGCCGTTCAACCAGTTCAAGCCGCCGTTCGTTTCGACCGCCAGCTTCAAAGCAGGCGAACTGCACGGCGTGTGGGGCATCCACGACGCCAACCAGCGGATCATCATGGAAGTGAGCTTCGTCGAGGGCGATCGCCACGGCCCGGCCAACTTCTACAATGTCGACGGCGCCAAGCTGCAGGAAGCGAACTACGTCAACGGTTTGCTCGACGGCGAAGTGCTCGAGTACCCGCGCGGCGCCAAACAGCCGAGCCGCTCGATGTTCATCAAAGGACGTGAGCTGGCCCCCAAAGTCGATCAAGAAAAGAACGGCCGCAAGAAGAGCGAAGGGGTTTACCTGTACGCTCCGCTGGTCGCCAAAACCCGCGACAGCTGGTGGGACGCCAAACTGGCCGAGTACGCTCCGCAAGGAGAAGACGAACGTCACGGCAAGTGGATCACCTACTATCCCAACGGCCAGATTCAGGTCGAAGGGGAATACGAATTTGACGTGCCGGTCGGCAAGTTCATCTGGTGGTACTCCAACGGCCAGAAGGCGATCCAAGGCTCGTACGTCGCCGGCAAAGAAGATGGTCGCTGGCTCTGGTGGCACGAAAACGGCCTGAAGAAGACCGACGGCAGGTACAAAAACGGCGTGCAGGTTGGCCATTGGATGAGCTGGATGCCGAACGGCCGCGTCGCCAGTTCGCAAGACTACCCAGCCGTGGTCGAAGAAGGCCTCTCCGACATCGACGAACCCCCGATGATCGTCATCACCGACGAAGAAGGGGAGCCGATTGAAGAAGAGAAGTCGGACGTCGTGACCAAAGAGCCGAAGCAAGTTGAACTCGAAGCGAAGGAATTGGACGAACCGCTGATGCTTCATCCGCAAGAAGCTTCGCTGCCGATCTTGAATCCGCTGCCCCGACGTTAGTCGAAGGCCAGATCGGCGGCACGGCGATTACGCAATGCCTTTGAATTCATAAAATCCCTCGTTCGCACGCCATGCCGAACGAGGGGTTTTTTGTTGCGCGCGACTCCTAGTGTCTACCTATTCTCTTGGGGCAAAGCTTCGGTGGAGAAAACGCTGGTTCGAAAATGACGAATGTCTAATACTGGAACTCTGGCATTAGACATTCTGATTTAGTCATTCGTCATTGGAAGCGAAGCGCCCTACCCGGCCTTCACATTCCCCTCTTTATCAAACTGCACGACGGCGCCGTCGTCTTCGTACTTGTCGCGTAGTCGCTTCAGTTCGCCTTTTAGCTCGTTCTTGATTTGCGAATACTCCGAGTCGTCGTACACGCTCTTCAATTCGTTTGGATCTTTCTCCAGGTCGAACAACTCCCACTCGTCGGTCTTGTAGAAGTGAATCAACTTGTACCGATCGCTGCGAACGCCGTAGTGGGGCGCCACGCGATGCGGTCGCGGGTACTCGTAGTAGTGGTAGTAGACCGTCTTCCGCCAGTCGGGAATCTCCTTCCCTTCCAGCATCGGCAAAAAGCTGCGCCCTTGCATTTCGTCGGGGATCGCCACGCCGGCCGCGGCGAGGAAGGTCTCGGCGAAGTCCAAGTTCATCACCAGGGCGTCGTTGGTCGTGCCGGCTTTAATCTTCTCGGGCCAGCGAATCATCAGCGGCGTGCGGAACGATTCTTCGTACATCCACCGCTTGTCGTACCAGCCATGCTCGCCCAGGTAGAAGCTTTGGTCCGACGTGTAGACGACGATCGTGTTCTCGGCCAGGCCTGACTCATCAAGGTAGTCGAGGACGCGACCGACGTTGTCATCGACCGAAGCGACGCAGCGGAGATAGTCTTTGATGTACCGCTGGTACTTCCAGCGAACCAGGTCTTCGCCTTTCAGATCGGCCTCTTTAAAAGCTTTGTTTTTCGGCTCGTAGGCGGCGTTCCACTTGGCCAGTTGCTCTTTGGTCAAACCGCCAGGCGGGGTCAGCTTCAGGTCGCTGGCGTTCATGTGGTTGGCGATCGTCATTTCCTGATCAGCGGCCGGCGAAGCCCGGTTTTCGTAGTCGTCGAACAGCGTGCCCGGCTCCGGAATCGTTTCGCCGTCGTACATGTCCAGGTACTTCGGCCCCGGCTGCCAGTTGCGATGGGGCGCCTTGTGTTGATAGACCAGCAGGAACGGCTTGTTGGGGTCGCGCGACTCTTTCAGCCAGTTCAGGGCCAGGTCGGTGATGATGTCGGTCGTGTAGCCGGTGTATTTGTGCGGCCCATCTTTCGACAGCATCTTGGGGTTGTAGTAAGGCCCCTGCCCTTGCAGCACTTCCCAATAATCAAAGCCGGTCGGATCGCTGACCAGGTGCCACTTGCCGACGACGGCGGTTTGGTAGCCTGCCTTTTGCAGCAGCTTGGGATAGGTCAGCTGTTTGCCATTGAAGCGGCTATGGTTGTCGATGAAGCCATTCTTGTGGCTGAACTTGCCGGTCAGGATCACCGCGCGGCACGGACCGCAGATCGAGTTGGTGACCATGCAGTTTTCAAACCGCATTCCTTCTTTGGCGATCCGATCGAGATTCGGCGTCTTGTTGATCTTGCTGCCGTAACAACTCAGCGCGTTGTAAGCGTGGTCGTCCGACATGATGAACAGGATGTTCGGCTTGTCGGCGGCGGCGGCGACGCCGCACAACAACAAGGCGGCCAGCAGGGCGACGGCAGGGGGGGCATGCTTCATCGGTGGGCTCTATCTCTGCGAGGATTCCGGGGGTTAAGGCGAACCATCGCTCGATAGTCTAGCTCAAACGGAACCCATTTGCGAATTACCCGATTTTCCGCCGCCGGCAATAGTTTTTGATGTCGCGAGAGATCACGTGAAATTGGCTGGGGGACATAGTAGACTGGAACCGCCCAAACGCCTCCCTTCCTTCCTGCAACAGCGGTCTTTCATGCCCACCTATCGCCCTCTCGCCGCCGGTCTGCTGGTACTTTGCTTGACGTCGCTCGCCACGGCTCAATTCGAAGACGAGTTCGCTTCGGGCCTGATCGCCGACTATGTTTCGGCCGACGGATCGAAGTGCCGCCGCATCGATTCGCAGATCGCGTTTCGCTATGGTCAGGCCCCGCCGGACTCGCGGCTGACCGGCGACAAGTTCACCGTCCGCTGGGATGGCTTGCTGTTGTCGAAGACCCCTGGCCCTTACACGCTGCATGTTTACGCCCAAGGAAAGGTCCGCATCCAGATCGAAGGCGAGGTGGTGCTCGACGCCGAGGCGAAGACCCCCGGCTGGCTGACCGCCAAGCCGATCGACCTGAAGTTCGACTGGCATCCCTTCACGGTTGATTTTGAAAAGACCGCCGCCGGGCAGATTGCGATCTACTGGACCGGGCCCGACTTCGGCCTGGAGCCAATCACGCCCGAGTGGTACTTCCACGAGATCGACGACACCTTCGACCAGCCGTTCGACGTCGGCCGCGATCTGGTCCGCGCCCATCGCTGCGCCGCCTGCCACGAGGGCGATCGCCAGACCGAGCTGCCGGCGCCTGCCTTGGATCGCGTCGCCGGCAACCTGTCGCAGCCTTGGATCGTCGATCGATTGACGTCGGCGCCAGAGGCGGACGACAAGTCGACCCGCAAGATGCCGCACTACAATCTCCATCAGGAAGACGCCGAGGCGATCGCCGCCTATCTGATCGCCGAGTCGGCGACAGTGGGCGAAAAAGGGGAGCCCGTGAAGAAGGCCAGCGCCGGAATCGGCAAGCGGATGTTTCGCTCGCTGGGCTGCCTGGCCTGTCATCAAGTTGACAAGCTCGGCGCCGCTGGGCCCTTCAGCGGCGGCGACCTCAGCGACATCGCGGCGAAGCGTCCCCCGCATTTCTTCGCCAAATGGCTGGAAGACCCCGCCGCGCTGAACGCCGATCATCGGATGCCGGTCTATCAGCTCGACGGCGCGACCCGCAATCACTTGGCGGCCTACCTGTCGACGCTGACTAAGTCGGGGAAGCTTGCCTCGACGCCGCAAGCCAAGCAGAATGAGCAGCAAGTGAAGCGGGGCCGCGAGCTGGTCCAGGCCAATCGCTGCGACGCTTGTCACCGCTTGCCAGGCGACTTGAAAAGCAGCGAGCAAAAGCCGCTCTCTCCGCTGACCGGCGGCAGTTTGTGGCGCGACGCCTGCCTGGTGAAACCGGAAGTCGAGAAGCATCCTGGCTACGCTTTCTCGGCCGAAGAGCAGGCGGCGATCAAGACCTATCTGCAGCAAAAGGCGCCGGCGCGCAAGGTCGCTGCGCACGACATCCCTGGCGCCCAGATCGTCCGCGAGCGGAACTGCCTGGCGTGTCATCCTCGCGGCATCGGCAAAGGCCTGGCCCCGACAGCGGCCCAAGCGGCGGCCGGCGACTCGGCCCTTGCCGCGGTGCTGCCGACGCTGCTGCCCCCTTCGCTCAACAGCGTCGGCGACAAACTGCATGACCAGGCCCTGGTCGACGTCATTCTTCGCAAAGACCCGGTTCATCGCCCTTGGCTGAAAGTGCAGATGCCCCGGTTCCGGCTTAGCGAAGAAGAGCTGACCGCGGTGAAGGATTACTTGGTCGAGCAAGATCGCATTCCCGAGCATCCCCTGGTCGGCCGTCCGTCGGACCTGGAGCCGGCCGCACTGGCCGTTGCTGGCCGGCGCCTGGTCGGCGGCGATGGCTTCAACTGCACCAGCTGTCATCAGGTAGGCGATTGGATCCCGTCCGACGCGCCGCTCAATGCGAAGGGGCCGACCCTCTCGATGTTGGGCGATCGGATCCGCCGCGATTGGTTTGACCGCTGGGTGCGCAAGCCGGCGCGGATTGTGCCGCAGATGGAAATGCCCAGCGTCACCGTGCCGGTCAGCGGCGTGTTGCATGACGAGATCGACGATCAGCTGGCGGCCGTCTGGCTGGCGCTGAACACGCCTGGCTTTCAGCCGCCGAAGCCGAACCCGGTGCGCGTCGCCCGTCGCAGCGGGATCGCCGCCGACAATCAATCGGCCTTGGTCCTGACCGACGTCCTCCGCGATGTCGATCAGAACAAACAGTTCATCAAGCCGCTGCTGGTCGGTCTGCCGAACCGCCACAACCTGCAGTTCGATCTGGAGACCGGTCGCCTGGCGCATTGGACGCTGGGGGACGCCGCCTATCAGCGCAGTGAAGGGAAGATCTGGTTCTGGGAACTGGCTGGCGCGGGGCTGTTGTCGCTGCAGGACGACGCCCCAGAGCTGTCGCTGGTTGGACCCGATGGCAAGACCTTGGCGCCGCAGAAGACGGGGCAGTTTGTCACCAGGTTCGACCAATGGCGGCGCAGCAGCGATGGCGGCGTCACCGTTGAGTATCGCTTGCAGTTCGGCAAAGACGATCCGCACCTGTTGACGATGCGGCAAACGATCACGCCGGTTTGGGACGCCCAGGGCCAGCATGGCTTTGTCCGCAGCTTTCAGGCGAAAGGTTTGCCCGCCGGTTATCAGCTGGCGCTGCGGCTGGTCGACTCGCAGCAAGCGGCGGCCGCCGAAATCAAAGACGATACCTTGACCCTGCCGGGCAAGCGGATGTCGATCTCGGTCGGCGGAGACGCCAAGCTGCTTCCTTCCGGCATCGTGCAGATCACGCCGCCGCAGAGCGAAGCGAACTTCACGGCCACTTATCTCTCCGGCTTACCGGCCGATCGCTATCTGCCCCGGCCCGAAGTCGATCCGACCGTCGCCACCGAGTCGGAGCTGCCGATCACGCCTGGTTGGTCGGCCGACCGTTTGCCGCTGACCGTCGAACTGATGCCGACCGCAATCGCCTTCAGTCCCAACGGCGATATGCTGGTCGCCTCGCTGAAAGGTCGCGTCTGGCTGGTTCGCGACGCCGATGGCGACGGCAAGCGAGAGACGCTGATTCCGCTGGATGTCGAACTGGCGGCGCCCTTTGGCCTGGCCGCGTATGACGGTTATTTCGACGTCACCACGAAGTACGCGCTGCTGCGGGTCTACTACGACGACGCTGGCGGCGTCAGTCGCGTCGAGACCCTGGCCGACGGCTGGGGGCACACCGCCGACTATCACGACTGGACGCTCGGCCTGCCGCGCGACGCGGACGGCAACTACTACATTGCGACCGCCTGTCAGCAAGATGGCCGCTCGCTGATTGCCGCCAAGTGGCGCGGCGTCGTGATGAAGCTGACCCCGCGCGAGCCGACCGCCGACGATCCGCGCCATTTCGCCATCGAGCAACTCACCGCCGGGCACCGCTTCCCGATCGGCATTGCCCGCAACCAAGCCGGCGAGCTGTTCGTCACCGACAACCAAGGGAACTACAATCCGTTCAACGAACTGAATCACATTGTGCCGGGCAAGCGATACGGCTTTTTGAATCGTGTTGAACGGAAGCCTGGCTTCAACCCCGAAGAGACGCCGCCGGCGATTGCGATTCCGCATCCGTGGACTCGCAGCGTCAACGGCATTTGCTTTCTGGAAACGCCCGCCGCGCTGCAAGAGAAGCTCGGCGGCTCCGCCTTTGGGCCGTTCGAGGGAGACCTGATCGGCTGCGAGTACGACACGCGGCGGCTTGTGCGGATGAGTCTGGATCATGTTGACGGTCATATCCAAGGCGCCATCTATCCCTTCACCTTCGACCCCGGCGACGAGGTGAAGAACGCCCTGCTGGGGCCGATTGCCTGTGCGGTCTCGCCCAGCGGCGAACTGGTGATCGGCAACATGCGCGACGGCGGCTGGGGAGGAGGCGCTAACGTCGGTTCGCTGGTGACGATGCGACTGCTCGATCAACCGCCGCCAAGCGGCGTCGATGAGGTCCGCGCAGTGAGCGACGGCTTTCTCGTTCGTTTCACCCAACCGATCGACGCCGCCAAGGCCGCCGCGAAGAGCAACTACACGCTCCACTCGTACCGCCGCGAGTCGACCCCAGCCTACGGCGGCGACGACATCGACTCGCGTCCCGAGATCATCGACGCGATCCAGGTCAGCGCCGACCGAAAGCAAGTCCGGCTACGGCTGCCCGAATTGCGTGCCGGCTTCGTCTACCAGCTGCACATCGATCCCACGGTTGCCGGCGCCGGGAAAAAGCTCTTCCCGGCCGAAGCGCATTACACGCTTGGCGTCATTCCGAAAGAGTAAACGCGAGTGGGCGCCGCAAGGGAAATCGTAGGGCAGGCCGTGCCTGCCGACTTGCGGGCGTTTGCATTCGGCAGGCACGGCCTGCCCTACGCCCTCATCGTCGCCGTTTCTTTTTCTTCGGAAGCTGCCGGGGTCTCTGGCGCGGCGTAGGGACTGGACTCGGCGGCGCTTTTTTTTGCTCCGCCTCGTCCAAGGCGAGTAACTCGGCGCACGTTAGCGTCACGAAGCCTGGCTCGTCGGACGGCAGTGGACTCCGCGGTTCGTTTTTTTCTGGCCGGTCTTGGAGTTCGTCATTGTCATCGGCCAGAGGGGAGTGGACTCGACTCGCTTCTTTTTTTTCGGCTCCATCCGCCAGGCGATAACAGGGTTCGCCGAACTGCGCCGCCGCCGCGTAACGCGGGCGAATTGGGACGATCTCGCCGTCGGCGACCATGCGGTCCCACGTCGCGGCGAACTTGCCGCCGTTCATGCCCGACAGCTCGCGGATTTTCAGCTTTGTGGCGAGTAGCGGATCGACCCGCTTTAGGACGGCCCGCAACTTCCACCGCAGATGTTCGGCCTGATCAGCGGCGATTTGATCGGCCTCTTCTGCGCGGATCGACGCCAAGTCGCGCGGGGTCACCTGCCAAGCGTCGCCGGCCGCTCCTTCGTCGATGTCGACCCCCAATTGATCACCGACGGCGCCGCTGCCGCCATAGGTGAGCCAGAGCCGATGCGCGCCGCTCCCCGGCACAAACGCTTCGCGGCGGTTGACCAAGATCCATTGCCGGGCAATCGCATCGCATGGATCGCCGGCCAGGTCGGCCGTGCCCAAGGGGCGCGGCTTTGGCTCTTTGCGCAAAGGGCAACAGAAGATCGGCGTCGCCCCGGCGTTTTGAATGCAGCGGACCAGATCGCGCAGCTGGGCCGCGGCTCCCCGCCGCGTCGGCGCCAGAAGATCGGCCGCGTCGATCAGCACCACCTCTAATTTGTGCCGCTCGATCCAATCGCTTAGCCGACGCAAGTTGGCCGGCCCGTCCAGGCTCGCCAGGTCGAAGCTCCAGGTCAAACGCTCGAGCGACTCCAGCTCGGTTCCGTTCGCACTGGCCCACCGCACGGTCAGGTCAACCGCCACGTCGCGAGTCGCCTCGCCGGCGACAAACCCAACGCGAAAAGCCCGCTCGGCGGCGAACTGCCCCAGAAACGTACCGCCGGTCGCCAGCGCGCCGGCCAGGTCGATGGCGATCGAGCTTTTCAGACAACGACTCGGCCCCAAGAGAACGGCCGCTTGATGCTGCCGCAACATCCCCGGCAAGAGCCAAGCCGGCGGCCGCCGCCGCGCGAACATCTGTGCCGTCGTCACACTTGTTAGCGGAGAATCGGACGGCGCTGTCTCTGGTTGGCTGGTTCGAGACGGGGCCGCTTCAACGCAGCTCTGATTTTCAAAACTCGGCTGCTGCAGTTCGCAACTTTCTAACATCGCGATCGACATGACCAACTTCTCCCTTGGCTGTAGGAGCGCGCGTACGGAGAGCGCCACCGGAGTCGGCGTTTTCCGAAAACAACACTGCCCAAACCACCACGCGCGGCCTGATCCTGCGGGCCGAGCGCGCTATGAAAAAGAGAACCCAACGCATCCTGCAGGCGCCGGGAAAGGAGAGGAATCGCTCGCCGATCTGGGACGAATGCCGAGATCTGCGTGCCTGTACAAGTTTATACTAAAAGTGGGGGTGGTGGGTCAAGCATTTTTGGGGGATGCGGCGAGGCCGACTCAACCCGTTGGGCTCGAGCAAGACAGACAAGACATTTTCTGTAATCTGCGACCATCTGCGCACATCTGCGGTTCCATCCTTCGCCAGCAGAGTTTTTGAACCGCAGATTTACGCAGATGATCGCAGATGGAGAAGGGATTGCGGCCTAGTGTTGGACGTGACTGGACTTGCGACTGTATGCTTTCTGCTGAACCTGCGGGCGCATTCCCTCGGCTTGCGCCTCGGGTTAGTGTTTTGGGCTAGTGTTAGTTCTTACGTCGCGTCGGCCAGCGCTACCAGGCGTTCATGATACGGGCCGTCTTCCATCAGGTCTAAGCTCCAGGCTAGCCGGCGGCGGTCTTCGCCGCGGGGGAGGCTTTCTAGGGCTTCGAAGATGCGGGTGATTTGGGCGTCGGTGACTTCGCCAGTGAGCGGTTGGCCGAGGCCCATGATTGCTTTGGCTCGCTGCAGATCGGCGAACTTGGTCGGGTCATCTTGCATCGCGGCGAAGATCGCCGAGACGGCGGCCTGCGATTGGGCGACTTCGTTCCACTTGCCTGCTTCGGCCGCTTGCAGCAGGTAGTTGTATTGGTAGACGGCCAGCGACATCGGTCCCGAAGTGACGCCGACCCGTTGGCGGCCATCTTCGTCGTACTTGGGGCCGTCTTGCAGTGCCCGGGCGAGATGGGGATCCCAGCCTTGCACAATTTTCAGACGCGACAGTCGCGGGTTCTCCAGGTACTGCAGCGTGCTTGCTTCGTAGTCGGCCTCGGTCACCTTGGCGGCGACGATCCGGTCTCCGCCTGGTTTGTCGAGCAACTGCTCGACGGCGGCGGCGGTCAGCGGAACGCCGCTGACGTCGGAGATCGAGTAGACGCCAATCGCCAGGCCCGCGTCGGCCGCTTGCCCCAGCAGCGGCGCCATGTTTTCGACGACGTCGACGTCGGTCGCGCCAGGCGGCAAGTTGGCGCCGGGACGGAGGAAGACGACCGGGATCGCTTGTTCGACCAACACCTCAAGCAGCCGGGCGTTCGCCTCCTGGCCATCTTCGGGACGCAGCAGCGCCATTTTGACCAGCGGACCAACGTCGGCTTGGCCGGCGGCGGTGAACCACTCGGCCAATTCGTCGACAGTGCGCAGGTGGCCTTGGCCGGTCGATGCGGCCAGTAGCGCGGCCGGGGCGCCGGCGTGCGAAAGGTTGGCGAGATAGGCGGCCAGCCGTTTGGTATCAAGCTGGCGGCGCGGCAAGTCGCCGCAGGTCGGATCAAAACAGGCGACCGTCGCGGCCGGGTAATTGCCAATGGGGTCGGCGATCAGCGATTCGATGTACTTGGTCGTCATAGCGTCTACTTGAGCGGCAGGAAATACAAAACGCCGCTCAACTCTACGCCCTGGGGTCGGTTCCGACAAGCGTTTCCCCGACGATCCCCCCGGCGCCGGGACATTCGCTGACAATTTGACTAAAATAGCGGAACCCTTTCGTCCCACCTGACCGCGGAGCCTCGCATGTTTGCACGCCGATTTCTGACGCCGCTCGTCCTGACGCTACTGCTCGCCACGTCGCTATGGGGGGAAGAGAAGCAGCCGAATGTTCTGTTGATCGCGGTCGACGATCTGCGGACCGAGTTGGGCTGTTATGGATTGCCGTATGTCGAGAGCCCGCACTTGGACAAGTTGGCGGCTGAGGGGCTGCTGTTCCGCAATCACTACGTGCAGGCGCCAACCTGCGGGGCGTCGCGGTTTGCGCTGCTGACCGGCCGCAGCCCCTCGAAAACGAATGCCCTGCAGAACACGGCGTTCTATAGCGGCAACAACAAACTATCGGCCGAGCAACTGCCAAGCGCCCAGTCGATGCCCGAGCTGTTCCGCCGCAGCGGTTATCACACGGTTTGTATTGGGAAGATCTCGCACACCGCCGACGGCAAGGTGTTTGAGTACAACGGCAAGGGAGATGGTCGCGACGAAGTCCCCAACGCCTGGGACGAGTTGCCGACGCCGTATGGTCCGTGGAAGCGGGGCTGGGGCCTCTTCTTTGGTTACGAAGGGGGCAGCCATCGCGAAGATGGCACGGGCCGCAAAGACCTGATGGAGTTCACTGCGACCCGCGACGAAGACTTGCCTGACGGGATGCTCGCCGATGCGGCGATCGAGTCGCTCAAGGAATTGAAGGAGCGCAAGGAGCCGTTCTTCCTCGGCGTCGGTTTTATCAAGCCGCACCTGCCGTTTGTGGCGACCAAGCAAGACTGGGAAGCGGTCAGCAAGTTGGACGTGCCGCCGCCAACCGCGCCCGAGAAACCGGAGTCGTCCTTCTGGCACAAGAGCGGCGAGTTCTACAAGTACGACGCACCGTATGAAAAGTCGAATCCGCTGGCGACCGACGACGCGCTGACCGCCAAGCGGGCCTACCTGGCGTGCGTGCGCTATGTCGATCGGCAGATCGGCAAAGTGCTGGACGAGCTGAAGCGGCTGGATTTGGAAGAGGATACGATCGTGATCGTGTGGGGCGATCATGGTTGGCACTTGGGCGAGTCGGCGCTGTGGGGCAAGCATGCTCCGTACGAACGAACGCTCAAGAGCACGCTGATCATCCGCGTGCCGGGCGTTACCGAGCCGGGCGTGGTGAGCGACGCGCTGGTCGACTCGATCGATCTTTATCCGACGCTAGTCGATCTTTGCCAGCCGAGCTTCATGCAGACGACGCATCCGCTCGACGGCGTCAGCTTGCGGCCGATCTTGAGCGGCGACGCCGATCAGGTGCATGACGTCTCGCTCAGTTATTGGCGCGGAGCGACCTCGATCCGTTCGCCGACGCATCGTTTGATTGTGAAGGAAAGAAAAGGAAAGCCGCCGATCACCGAGTTGTATGACCTGCAAAGCTCGGCCGATCCGACCGAGAATCTGGCGGCGAGCGAGCCGGAGCGGGTGGCCGATCTGATCGCCAAGAAACAGGCTCGCGAAAAAAGTGCAAAACCGTAACGGGGGATCTCTCGTCTAGCTGGTTGAACCAACGACAATCCTCTGCCCGCGCTGGAGTGTGGCGGCGGCGCAGCCAGCTAATCTTGAGGGAGAATCCGATGCGCGTCTCGAAGTTTGTACTGTTATTGACGGTTGCTGCGCTCTGCGGCTGTCGCGACAAGACGGCCGAAAACCGGGTCCAATATCACGCGACCGATGATGTGGCGATCACGGAGGTCGAAAACGTCTCTGGTACGAAAGAGGCGGAAGAAGTGGACGAGATGCTGGTGACCGATTTCGCGACGGTCCCTGGCGCCGTCAATGGGAAACAGGAAGCGAAGAAGGCGATGGATCGGCCTGTCGTCTACCCATCGACGCCGGCGCCGATGGATGCGGCAAAGGACCAGATGAAGCTGGCGCGCAGTCGCGCGACAACCGCCTCGCCATCGTTTGCGGCGGCGGGCGAGATGCCGCAGATTGTCGACGGCAGCGCCGGGCATGGCGAAGGACCCGGCGTCGGCGGCGACAAGTTTGAGCATGTCGAAGCGAATCCGTTCCGCACGGTCGCCGATGAGCCGCTATCGACCTTCTCGATCGACGTCGATACCGCGTCGTATTCCAAGATTCGCTCGTACCTGGTCAACCACAACCAGCTGCCGCCGCAAGGGGCGGTTCGGGTAGAAGAGTTGGTCAACTACTTCACGTACGATTATGCCGCCCCCACGGACCAGCATCCGTTCGCCGCCAATGTCGAAGCGGCCGCCTGCCCTTGGAACCCCGATCATCGCCTGGTGCGGATCGGCATCAAAGGGAAAGAGATCGAAAACGAGGATCGCCCGGCCAGTAACCTGGTCTTTTTGCTCGACGTGTCGGGCTCGATGAACAACACCAACAAGCTGCCGCTGCTGAAGCAAGGAATGAAGCTGCTGGTCGATCAGTTGGGCGAGAATGACAAGGTGGCGATTGTGGTTTACGCCGGGGCGAGCGGGCTAGTGCTGGGGAGCACCAGCGGCGACGACAAGTCGACCATTATGGAGGCGCTTGATCGGCTGCAGGCTGGGGGCTCGACCAACGGCGCCGCCGGGATCGAACTGGCCTATCAAACGGCGGTCGAAAACTACATCAAAGGGGGCGTCAATCGAGTCATCCTGTGCACCGATGGCGACTTCAACGTCGGCGTCACCAGCACCAGCGATCTGGTTACGATGGCATCAGAAAAAGCGAAGTCCGGCGTCTATCTCAGCGTGATGGGCTTTGGCATCGGCAACCACAACGACGCGATGATGGAAGAACTGTCGGGCAAGGCGAACGGCAACTACGCGTTCATCGACACGATCCAGGAAGCGAAGAAGGTGCTGGTCGAGCAGATGAGCGGCACGCTGACGACGATCGCCAAGGACGTGAAGATCCAGATCGAGTTCAACCCGAACCAGGTCGCCGCTTATCGCTTGGTGGGTTATGAGAACCGGATCCTCGCCAATCAAGACTTCAACGACGACAAGAAGGACGCCGGGGAAATCGGCGCCGGGCATTGCGTCACCGCCTTCTACGAAGTGGTTCCCGCTTCGGCCGATACGCCGGTCTCGACCGCCAAGGTAGACGACCTGAAGTACCAGACGACCCGCGAAAAGACCGAAGCGGCCGACAGCGACGAATTGCTGACGCTGAAGATTCGGTACAAGCAACCGGACGAAGACGAAAGCACGTTGATGTTGGTCGGCGTGAAAGACTCGGGCCATCGCTTCGGCCAGGCGACCGGCGACTTTCAGTTTGCGGCCGGCGTGGCGATGTTCGGCATGCTGCTGCGGGGCGACGAGCAAGACGCCGAGGTGAACCTGGACGAGATCACCGAACTGGTCAGCCACAACGTCGGCGACGACAGCTATCGGGGCGAGTTCCTGAAGCTGGTGCAAACCGCCAAGACGCTGCGGAAATAACCTACCGTCGGTGAAAACAGGGTGAGAAAACGGGCGACGGTCGCCACACCGCTCGCCCGTTTTCATTTTCTTGATGCGGTGAGGCGCATGCGCTTTCTTTCGCGCCCTTTGCGCCTCGGCATCCGGTGGTCATTGCAGCGCGCGATTCAGGGCGCGTCAAATTTGCTGTGGTGAGAAAACGACCATTTTCGCCGGCTCGCGTTCAGGTCATAGCAGTTGGCTCGGTTTTGCCATGCGCTTTACCACATCGGCCGGTTGGTTGTCGGTAGCGATTGCGTGGGGCTTGGCGCTGGCGCCGATTCAGTTGGACGGAGCGAACAGGCGGGAGCGAATCAAGTTTGACGTACAACTTGGGCGCTCCGTAAATCACAGTGTTGAGAATCACTTTATGGGGGCAGCGGAAGGATGATGCGTGCATGGATAAGGGGGATGGTCTGCGCGGCGGTAATCGCTTGTCGTCTCTGGGCTGGTCAGGCGACGGCGGTAGCGCAGGTTGAGCTGGAATCGAACGCCTCGCTGCAGGTGATCGACAATGATTTAAGCGCCGACATCGAGGTGCTCTATCGTCGTATCGCCGAGTTGGAAGCGAAAGTCGCCCAGTCGCAGGAAGCGTTGTTTCCGGCCGAGCCGACCGAGTTTCTGCCGTGCCCGTCGCCCGAGCCGCAGGGTTGTTTCTTCTCGAAATGCGTCGGCTACGACAATGGCTTTTATGTGCGAACCTGCGACCAGGACTTCACGCTGAAGGTCAACGGCTTGTTGCAGGTGCGGCAATATTCGGACTGGCGGAATGTGACGACCGGCGACGACTTCGAGGCGGGCTTCGTCGTCGAGCGGGCGCCGATCATCTTCTCCGGCAACGTCCTCTCGCCCAAGCTGAAGTACTGGTTCATCCTGCAGGCGAGTCGCGCCAGCGGGACGAACTTTCTGGAAGAGGGAAAGATCATTTACGCGTTTGATAACGGTATGGTCTTTCAGGCGGGGCGGTTCCGCGATCCCGCGTTTCTGCGGGAGATGGAAGTGAGCTACACGCGGCAATTGCCGGTCGAACGCTCGTATTACAACGCGGTTTTCTCTTCGGGCGTGATTGAAGGAATATCGCTAAGCAAGCAATACGACTGCTTTCGTTGGATGACCACGCTGAACGACGGCGCCAACTCTGGATCGGTCTCCAATAGCAAGGACTTTTATCAAGACTACACCGACATCGCTTGTTCGGCGGGCGTCGACTTCAAGTTGTTTGGCGAGTGGGTCCAGTATGGCGACTTTACCTCGTGGCCCGACGAAGAGCCGGCGATGTTTCTGCGGTCATCGCTCTTCTGGCAAAACGAAGAGCATGCCGACGCGCTGCCGCTGAGCGAACGGGCGAGCTACATCTCCTACTCGGGCGAAATGACCTACGAGAGTCATGGCTTTGCGGCGTTTGGTTCGCTGGTTGGTCGGCACTCGCAGCACGACGGCCCCGACATCAACCAATATGGCGGGCTCGGGCAGATTTCGTACCAGGTGATTCCCAATCACTGGGAGCCGTTCGTACGGTACGAGCATATCTGGTACGACGGCTACGCCGACATCAGCGCGACCGGCACGCCTTTGAACGACAGCACGCTCGACATCGTGTCGGTCGGTTTCAACTGGTACTTCCATCGCCAGGCGTTCAAGTTCACGATCGAAGCGATGCACGCGCTGGACGAAGTGCCGGTCTCGGTCCCCAACACCGGTTTCCTGCAAGACGAGGCGGGGCAAAGCGGGCAAACGGTGTTGCGTTCGCAGATCCAACTCTTCTTCTAGAGCGGTTTTCTTCAATCTTTAGCGTTGTGGCTGGTTGCGGCCGCGCTGGTCGGCGTTGACCCGCATCGACGAATCTTGAGGATTCGCCTGCTTCGGTCGCCTTGACCAGCTTGCCGCACCAACGCCAGAAACGCTACAGCGATCAGAAAAACGCTCTAGAAATGCCCGAGGCGGACTGGTTCTAGGGGTTGTAGCGGTAGCGGCGGTCGTAATGGCCGCCGCTTGGGAGCGGTTTCGAGTTGAACGCCGCGCCTCTCGAATTAGAGTGAAAGTTGACTTTTTCGCTTTCTTCTATTTCAGAGGCAGTTCTATGAATTTTCGTCGCGTAGCCGTTTTGTTGATCGCCGCCATTGCGGTCGTCGCCAGTTCCGTTTCGCTTCAAGCGGGTCAGCGAGGCTTTTTTCGTCGCCACGCTCGGCCCTATTACTCGACGCCGACGCCCCGTTATGCGACGCCCGGCTACGAATATCAAACGCATCGCTACGAAGCTCGGACCACGGTCGGCTATACGATGCTGTTTGGCATCTAGCGCTGTTGCGAGCGCGGTCGCTTAGACCTTAAAGCCGCCGACCAGGCTGTCGATCTCTTTGGCGTATCGCGCCAAGCTGTCGCCGTAGCTGCGCGTGGTCGAAGCGTTTTCGGCGGTGCGCTTGGTCGCCTTGTCGACGCCAATGACGTTTTCGGTGATCTCGCGACTGGCGAGCGCCGAGTCATGCACGCCTGACGAAATCGCTGAGGCGGTATTGTTGGTCTGATTCAGGCTGGTCGAAATCTGCTTCGTCGTCAAGCTTTGCTCTTCGATCGCCGAGGCGATCGAGATGCTGGCTTCCCGAATTTGCGAGATGACGTCGGTGATTTCGCTGATCGATTTCACGGCGTCAGCGCTCGAGTCATTAATGCCGGCGACGGTCTGGCGAATGTCGTCGATCGCCTTGGTGGTCTGTTGGGCGAGTTGCTTGACCTCGGTCGCCACCACCGAGAAGCCTTTGCCTGCTTCTCCGGCTCGCGCCGCTTCGATGGTCGCGTTCAGCGCCAGCAGATTGGTCTGCTCGGCGATGTCCTCGATCACGCTGACGATCTTGCCGATCGCCACGGCCGAATCGTTGAGCCGGGTGATTTTTTCATTGCTGTGCTGCGCCAGGTTAGACGCATTGCGAGCGACCGTCGACGCCGTCTCGGTGTTTCTCGAGATTTCGGTGATCGAGTTGGTCAGTTCGGTGATCGCGGTGCTGACCGAGCCGAGATTGCCGGTCATGTTCTGCAGCGAAGAGGACATCTCGGTCATCGTGGTCGCCATTTCTTCCGAAGCGGCCGCCACGCTGGTGCTGCGTCCCTTCGCTTCTTCGGCTCCGCTGGAGAGATCCTCGGCGGTGCCGAGCATGTCGCCGGAGGTCTTCGACAACGACGAAGAGCAGTTGGCGACCTGGCTGATGATCGTCTGCAGTTTGTCCATGAAGACGTTGAACCAATTGGCCAACTCGCCGATTTCGTCATGGGAAGCGATCTCTAGCCGCTTGGTCAGATCTCCCTCTCCCTGGGCGATATCGCGGAGCGAATCGGTCATCGTTTTTATCGGTTTAACCAGCAGTCGCGAGCCGAACACCGCCAAGATCGAGATGACCGCCACCACCGCCAACGCGCCGGCGATCACGTAAAACGCCATCCAGTTGAGGGCGTTACGAGTGCTGAGCGCCGAATCGCGATAGTCGTCTTTGTAGATGCTGATGCCGACGACCCAGTCCCACGGCTCGTAGTAGAACAGCATCGCCAGCTTTTCGCGGGCTTCCTGATCCCCCTCGTTCTTCCAGTAGTACTCGTGCGAGACGATCTCGCCGTCGTCGGCGGCCTGCGCCTTGTCGATCATCTCGCGAATGCAGGGCTTCCCTTGCGCGTCGATCGTGTCGAGGATGTTCTCGCCATTGCGAGCGCCATTCTTGGAGACGAGATAGGTTCCTTTGTCTTTGCCGGACCCTTGCACGACGAACACGTAGCCGCTGTCGCCCAGGTTCTGGCTCTCTAGACGCTTCGGCAGGTCGGCCGCGTCCTCTTGCAGCAGACCGACGTAAAGAGCGCCGATCAATTCGCCGGAATCGTCGGTCACCGGATGATAGGCGGTCGAATACCAACGATTGACGACGAACGCGCGGCCGTAGTAAGGTTCGCCGTGCAGCAGCTTGTCGACGACGGGGTTGGGCTCGCCGTTGGGATTGACGGCCGGAATGTAAGAGCCGATCGCCCGCTTGCCGTCCGAGCCTTCGACGCTGGTCGCGACGCGCAGCATGTCTCCCTGGTCGTTCATCTTCTGAAAGATCGTGCAGGTGCCGCCTGACCACTTGGTGACGTCATCGACAAAGGCGACCTGTTGATCGAGGTCATCCACCTGACCAAGCGGCGCGTCGCCGATCGCGACGCCGGGCAACTGCAGGTCGGTGATCTCGCCGGTGTATTGATTGCGGCATTTCCAATTCAGGCGTTCGTCTTGAACGACAAGCTTGCCGCGCTCGTTGAACAGCTCTTCGCTGAACTGAATGGTCGAGTTCAACTGCTGCTTGGTCAGCGTGTTCTGGGCGTCGAGAATGATCCGCACGTTGCTCGAGACCGATTCGCATTGCGTGTAGGCCATCTGCTCGGCTTGCTCAAGCACGGTCTTGTCGAGAGCCCTCCCGTTGACCGCCACGATTACGATAATGACCACAGCGCAGGCGATCGGTCCCGCTAGACTAAGGAGGAGGATCTTCTTGCCAATACTCATGGAAATCTCCTTACGAAACACCTCAAGGGATGGCTCAAGTAACTTATCTGGAGCGTTTTTCTTCAATCTTTAGCGTTGTTGCTGGTTGCGGCCGCGCTGGTCGGCGTTGACCTGCATCGACGAATCTTGAGGATTCGCCTGCTTCGGTCGCCTTGACCAGCTTGCCTCACTAACGCCAGAAACGCTACATCGATCAGAAAAACGCTCTAGTGCCGCATGATGGGCCTCAGAAAAGTTAGGTTGACGTTTGCAAATGTCAGTGCGGTCTGCCGCTAATGGCGCAGCGGAAATCCGCCAAAATGGGTGGAGTCGCGATACGTGAAGCGACGCTATGGCAAGCGTCCGCAAGGGAAAGGCGAGGTTGGCTATCTCGATAAAACGTCGCCTCGACGCAGACTTGCGAACCCACATGGCCCGAAAATGGCGACCGTCGCCGAACGATGCGCATATCGACAACTAGCAACGCCTGCCGATCAGGCGTTGCTAGTTGTCGATCACGAAACAGGCGTCGTCGCGATCGGCCGTCGCCGGTTTGGCGCCGATCCACGAGTTCCAGCCGAGTCGCGACGCCTTGGCGGGATCGCCGGAGAGTTGCGTCCTGGGGACTTCTTCTTTCTTCAGGACCAGCTGAATGTCGAAGTCGAGCGACGGGCCGACAAAGACCCGCGTCAACTGACCGAGCGACCACTGCCCTTGCCCGCAGATCGCGTTCGCCTTGCGGTGCGAAGCGGCGTCAAGCCGCGGCGGCGCCGGTAGGAACTCGTTGAACTGGTCGAGCGAAAGCGGGCCCAGTCGCAAGCGAAACTTGTGCTGTAGTTCCCAGACGCGGCGTCCCAAGACCGCAGTCTGGCCCAACTGTTGGTTGTGGCGGCGGCGGCCGATCTTGGTTTGCTGACTTTGGTCGAGCGACAGCCACTGCCCTTGCAGCGGTTTGACCTCGATCGGAATTTGGAAGTAGTCGACCAGCATCCGCCGTAGGTTCTCGGCCGAGCGGCGCTGCTGAGCGAAGAGCCCGCTATAGCGGAGCAGCGCCAAGTCGCTGACCCCAGCGCAGTCGTCGGGCCGCTGCAAGCGATCGCGGAGCGTCGGCAGGCCGAAGCCGCCGAGACTGAGCAATCCTTGTGTGAACGCGTCGGGCGATTGTTGTTCGTATTCGCGGCGGGAATAGGGAACCCAAAAACGGTTCTTTTCCCAGACGCGATAGAAAAGCCGCGTCAGGCGATCGTTGAACAGGTCGAACCAATCGCGGATCGCAAACTTGTGGTCGCCCCGCAGTTCGCGGTGCAAACGCAGCAGCATCTCGGTGTAGTGATGCGGCAGCACGCCGGTTGGTCCGGTCAGGCCGAGAAACGTGACCGTCATCTCGGTCGCTTGCGGATGATCCGGCGATGCGACGAGGTCAAAGATCTCGCTGGCGGGGAACGCCGACGAATTGTGCGCGCGGAAGCGAACGCTGGGGCAGCGTTCTTCTTGACGCAGCGCACGATTGTTGTGCTCCAGCAAACGGACCGCTTGGAAGAAGTCGAACGTTTGCGGCTCTTCGTACAGCCGCTCGAGGACCGAACCTTCCGGCGCTCGCAGCTCTGGCGGTTGGGTGGCGGTGATCATAACAGCATCGCCTCCCCGGCTCGCGGTTCAAACCGTTTCAGGACGCCGCGCTGCTGCGTGACGGCGACCAACTGCGTGAACGAGTTGATGTTGACGTACAGCCCGAAGAAGCGTTCCAGCACCGACGCGAACAGGTACGCCCCAATGCCGTGGTACTTTTGGTCGTCTAACTCTAGTCGGATCTCCAGGCCGCGGCAGAAGCCTCCTTTCAACGAACTGCCGATCCGGGCGACGGTCCGGTCGCACGTTAGGACTTGCACCCCTTCGATCATCTGGCGATTGCGGATCGCCCGTTCGTGTCCGTTGCCGTCGGTCGAAAAATCGTACAGCCGCAGAATCTCGCGGAGGCTGTCGATCCCATGGATGTCGGTTAGCGACAGATGATTGAGCGACAGGTGCGAGACCAACCGCCAGCGATTGCCGTTGTCGACCGGCGGACGCAACGGCGGAGTCGGTTGTCGCAGGCAGCGCGTTCCCTTGATCGGGGCCGGGATTTGCAACTGAAACTCGGCCGTCCCCCATTGGTGATACAGCTTGGTCGGCAAGTCGCGATTGGAACAGACGGCATGCACCGTGGCGACGGCGTCGGAAGGCCGGCAGGGATCAAAGTTGAGATCGACCAACTGCAGGAACGCGTCTTCTCCGTCATCGCCCGGTTGCGACGAAGGACGCCGCGAGAGATGCCAGTACGCCTCGTCAGGCGAAGCGGGGTTCCAACTGCTGGCGTGACCGACCGCGTAAAACGGGCGGAACTCGACGTCGCCGGTCGCCGTCTGTGCGTTCACTTTACGGATCGAATGGATCTCGACTTCGCTGGGACGCTGCACGTCAGGCGTTACTCGATACTCGCTCTTGCGATGATCGAGCGAAACTGGTTCGCAGATCTTGTCAAACAGGTTGATCACCGGAACGCAGCCAAGCTGGAACGTGTCGGTATGAATCCCGCCATGGATCAGCGGTTCGACCCGATCAAAGAAGAACCAAACGTCGACCTCTTGTTGGCAGCCGATGCCGGCGGCCCGGCGGAGACCGTGGAGGTCGAAGTAGAGGAACTTCTCGGGATAGGCGAACAGGTCGGTCAGCAATTGATATCCGGCCTGGCCTTGCGGCGCCGACGGCATTAACGCCTCGTCGGGCTGGAAGCCGACCGGCTGGATCACCTTGTGCGGATCAAGATTGACGCACGGCGCGTTCGGCTTGTCGCCGGGGGCGACGAGCGAGACGCGATTGCAGTGATTCAGCAGATATTCGTACAGGACAGCGGTGACCTGGTCGCCGCCGTGCAGATGAAAGCGAAGCGAGTCCATCGGCAGCTTGGCGAAGGTGGCGTCTGCCTGGCAGCGCAAGCGAAGGCGGATGGCGGCCATGGCGTCGCGACGGACGGCGATCGATGTGTCCCACGGCGGCGTGTGGGTCTCGACATGGGCGACTTCGATCGGCCAGATCGTGGAGTCATAGCAAGTGCGGAAGAAGCAAGGGCCGTCGCCGACGCGCTGCGTGCGCAATTGACTACCACGGGCGATCTTGGTGCCCATCACTTGCGGGTTAGTCGGATCGGGTTGAAACTGGACGGTGGCCAACGACGGAATCGGCGCCAGGTAATGCGGATAGAGGACCTCGAGCAGCGCGTCGGTCACTTCCGGAAAATCGTCATCCAGCTTCTTTTGGATGCGTCCGGCGATCAGGGCGAACGACTCGATCAAGCGTTCCACGTGCGGATCGCGGCTGCGGTTCGCTTCCAGCAGCAAACGCCCGGCGGCGGCGGGATGCTTGCGGGCGAAGTTCTGCGACTGCTGGCGAGCGAGTAGCAGCTCTCGTTCGTAGTAGGGGAATAACGTGTCGTTCATGATGCTTCGTTCGGCGTCACTTCAATGCGACGGTTGGTGGGATTGAGGGCCGCTTCGACGCTAATGCGCGCGTTGGGCAACGCCTGGGACGTTGCTTCGATGACAAACGAAATGCGGTTCCACATGTTGCGCTGCGTCACGTCGAGTTTGACGTGCACGGTGTCGAGTCGCGGCTCGAACTTGCGAATGGCGTTTTCGATATCGGCGGCGAGGGCCAGCATGTCGGCTCGCGTGGCGCCGTCGTGCAGCGTGAGTTCGGGAACCCCGTAGCAGTAGACCGAATCGCGAACCGCGGCGGCGTCGACTTCGTCTGCGGGACGAGACGCGGAGGTGTTCAGCAGGTCTTCTAGATCGCGACAGATGCCCAGCACGAAGCCGCGCGTGCTCATCGAGCGGCTGTCAGGCTCCATTTCGAAACAGGCGTCGACCAATCGATCGTAAATCGACGGCGTCAAATCAGGAGTGAGATTCGGTCTCGGCATGGCCACGGCTCCGATTGGGGAGTGGAGCAGTTGGGTGCGTCCAGCGGCGGGTCAAGAAGCGGACGGCGGTCGAGGCGAGCAGGGAAAAAAAAGGAAAATCAGGCGGTCGCGGCGGCGATCCGCCTGATTTTGGTGGTTGGCGTCTAGCGAGGCGAATCGCTTAGACAGGCTTGTTGGCCTTCAGGTCGTAACCGGCTTTGACCGGGTTGTCCATGCTGCCGTCGTCCTTCTGCGGACGATATTCGCATTCGATCTTGGCGAAGTTCAACTTCACGAAGTCGCGCGGCAGACCGTCGTCGTAACCAGCGCTTTCTTCGCTCGTGCCGTTGTTGCGATGGCTAGCGGTTTGATAGTGAGCGACCAGGACGTCCTTCATCGTGATCGTGTAGAACTCTTGCTGACCGCCGCCCGCCTTACGGCAGGTGAGGGTGACTTCCGGAATGTGATCCCCCTTGGCGCAGGCCAGCATCAGTTTCGGCGAGGCCTTGCCGGTGCGGGTCATGAATTCGAAGTCGTTCATTTTGACCTTACCGGCGCCGCCGCCAGCGCCTTGCGCGAAGGTGCCGGTTTGCGTGGCGCTCCAGTTGAATTCCGAGATTTCGATTTCTTTGGCGTGCACCGAGTCTTCCGATTCGCCATCGATATCAGAAACTTTCAAGAAGTAATCGACTGCCATGATATTGGCTCCGTTGGTTATGTTTGGGTTTGTTGATTGAAAGGGAAAGAAGATCGCGCCCCCCTAGGCGGCGCGATCCGCGTGAGTTTCAACTAGCCTTGCTTCGGCACTTCGGCGACCAAACGCATCGAGGCTTCGAGCGTTTCGAGCTGGAAGTGCGGACGCAACCAAGCGACCGCTTCGTACCAACCCGGCTTGCCTTTGACTTCGCGGACTTCGACGCGAGCGTCGGCCAGCGGGCACTTGGCTTTGGTTTCGTCGCCGGCGGTGGCGGGATCGCAAACGTAGTTGCTGATCCAGTTGTTGAGCCAACGTTCGGCTTCGGCGACTTCCAGGTTCGAGCCGATCTTGTCGCGGGCCATGACCTTCAGGTAATGGGCGAAGCGCGACACGCACAACAGGAAGTTGATGCGGGCCGACAGTTCGGCGTTGGCGTTGGCGTCGTCGTCGAAGTAGACCTTCGGCTTCTGGCAGCTTTGGGCGCCCATGAAGACGGCGTAGTCGGTGTTCTTGGCGTGCAACAGCGGCAGGAAGCCGAGGTTGGACAGCTCGAACTCGCGACGATCGCTGATCGCGATTTCGGTCGGGCACTTCATGGCGACGTCGCCGTCGTCGGTCGGGAAGGTGTGAACCGGCAGGTTTTCGACCTTACCGCCGCCTTCGACGCCGCGAACCTTGGCGAACCAGCCGTACTTGGCGAACGCGTCGGTGATGCGAGCGCCATAGGCCCAAGCGGCGTTCATCCACAAGTACTTGGTGTAGTCCTTGCCGTCGACCGCTTCTTCAAAGTTGAACTCTTCAACCTTCTTGAACTCTTCGCCATACGGCAGACGTCCCAGGACGTGCGGCAGGGTCAGAGCGACGTAACGCGAATCTTCGCTGTCGCGGAACGAACGCCACGAGGTGTGGGTCGCGCCTTCGAAGATCTTGGCCAGGTCGCGCGGGTTCGGCAGGTCCGAGAAGCTGTCGAGGTTGAACAGCGACGGCGAAGCGGCCGAGATCAGCGGAGCGTGAGCCGCAGCGGCGACGTTCGACATCAGCTTCAGCAGGTTGATGTCTTCCGGACGACGCGAGAACTCGAAGTCGCCGATCAACAGACCGTAAGGCTGACCGCCGAGTTGGCCATATTCTTCTTCGTAGATCTTCTTGAAGATCGCGCTCTGGTCGAATTCGACGGCGGTTTCCAGGTCCTTCAGCAGGTCGTGCTTGGTCGCGTTCATGACGCGAATCTTCAGCGACGTGCCGGTTTCCGATTCGTGGACCAGGTAGTGCAGACCGCGCCAGGTGCTTTCCAGCGTCTGGAACTTCTCGTGGTGCATCACTTCGTTGAGCTGATCCGAGATCTTCTTGTCCAGCTCCGCGATCCAGAAGTTGATCTTCGTCGCGGCGTCCTTCGAGACCTTGTTTTGGTCGGTCGCGGCCTGGCGGACGAATTCTTCGATGTACGACTTGTTCAACTCCATTTCCGCGTCGTCAAGCGGACGGGTGTTTTCCAGGATCTGGTCCAGGAGCGTCAGCTCCATGGTCGCCGCTCCGCCGGCGTTGGTTTCGTTTTCAGCAGCCATTCTCGAAATCTCCTCTTATGTGCGTTGCTTGTGTTGCGTGTGGTTGCGAAGCGGGAACTAGGCGGTCGGAGCTTCGACGCCCAGGTCTTTGGTGACTTCATCGCGAGCCGAGTCGTCGCTCAGGGTGTTGTCCAGCAGGCCGCACAGGGCGTCGTTGCCTTCCATCTTGCTGAGCAGTTGCTTCAGGCGATCGCGCATTTCGAGCAGGTTGGCCAGAACCGGAACCTGGCGAGCGACGTTGGTCGGCTCGAAGTCGGTCATGTCCTTGATGTTCAGCTCGATGCTGAGGTTCGTGTTGTCGTCTTCCAGTACATTCGGAACCTGCATGGCGACGCGAGCGCCACTCTTTTCCAGGACGCTGTTGAAGTTGTCGCGATCGATCGGGACGAACTTGCGTTGCTTGATGCCGGGCAAATTTTCTTTCGGCTGACCCGAAAGATCGGCCATCACGCCAACGACCAGCGGAAGTTCTTTCACTTCCATGGCGCCGCCAGTTTCGACGTCATACGTAATTTGCACGCGCGGAGGACGCACGCGATCAAGCTTGTGTTGCAGGCTTTCGCTCATTAGTCAGGTTCCTTAAAGGTGTTTGGCGCTTTGCGATCGCAGCCGCCTCTCTTGCTGCGGTGCGTCTAGTCGCCGTCGAAACGATAACGGGAGGTTCAACTCGCGGTCGCAGACGTCTGCGAACCGCCAATTTGTCTTTGCAGCTCATCCAACACCGCCTGTTCGCGAACGATGGCTTGCATCAGTTGCGGGAACGGCAGCTGGCCCAGTTGAACCGCACGACGCACCAAAAAGGGCGCCGGGCTGTTCGGTTCGATTCGCTCCAGCAGATCGGCGGCCGCCGAAAGTTGCCGGTACAGTTCCTGGCGGCGAACGACGATGTCGCCCACGTCCCCGCCAGAACCAAAATTGCCCGTCGGCGAAGCGGCCGAGGTCGGCGCTTCGTTCGTCGGTTGTTCGTTTTGTGGGGCGGCGGGCCGCTTCGCCAGTTCGGCGCCCAACAGACGTTGGCACTCTTCCAGCGCCCGCTGCAGATTAAGCAGGGCCGTCGCATCGCAGCCCAGTTTCTCGTCAAGCAGCTTGGCGATCTCGCGGGCCGCTTCGTGCGAACGCTGCGCTTGGGTGTTGGCGTGCTCGACTTCGTCGCGAGTGGCGGCGGTTATAATGCGCGACAGGCGAGCCTGGTCTTCTTGATTTTTCGATTGCTGCCACTGCAGCCAGTCGTAGGCGGTCAGTTGGCCCTGGCTGTTGGATAGCAGCGGCACGCGGCGAACGGTGCGCGGGAACAGCACGCCGCGATCTTCGTCATCCAATAGGTTGGCCAGCGGAGCGAGCCGCGCTTCGGAGCCGTTATCGAGCGGCGGGTTCAGCGAATCCCAGCGTTGATCGATCAGGTTTTTCAGCAGGTCGAGACCAGCGGCGATGCCGTCGATCCCTTCGGTGCGAGCCAGACCTTCGATTAGGTGGCCAACGACGCGCAGATCTTTGCTGTCGTGCAGAAGCGAATTACGGGCAAGATCGACAATACCGGCCCAATCGGCCTGCTTGAGGACTTCGGGCCGGGTGACGTCGTCATAGTCGTCGGCGTCTTCTTCGCGACGCAGTTCCCGAAATTGGTCGTGCAGACGGTGCGAATAGGCGTCCGGATCGCCGGCAGGACGATCATCGGAGACGGGCGAAATCAGTTCGGCTACGTCTACTTCGGCCATGTTCGCTGGAGGTTGTTATTGGTGAGGAAGGAGTCGCCGTAAGAAAGCGACTTCGTGTGGGGGCGTCGATCGCAGGCCCCTTAGCGGGTCGTCGATCGGATTCCGGAAAAGCTAGGTCAGAATTACGCGGAGGGCAAAAATCGCGAAATTTTTTCTCGTACCGGACGTGGCGGTTACTACGACCTATATTCCTACGAACCTACCCCAAAGCAGCGCACCCGCGATCTCGCCGATCTGTCGCCCGCGCTTGACCGACGATACAGACCCACCGCAGCCGTAGCGTTCCGCTTGCGAGTTTGTCGCGACGCCTTGTGCGTCGCAGCGAGTCGCAGCAACGCTCGCGCCCCGTTGCAAACGGCGGATGCCGTCGCCGAAACCGGCTCCGCCGCTTGTAACGGACATATGGAATGGTCGTTCCCATCGCCGGACACGCCGCCCCCAACCCCTTACCCACCTAGACGAGACGCACGCCATGCAATCTCCCCTGGCAGAAGACGTACGTGCCGTAGTCGACTACGGTCTCGATCTGCACCGTCGACTCGAGTCGCAGCAGAAGGTCGATGTCGAATACGAACAGGCGGTCTTGCTCGACTTGTTGCAACGAGATTCAATCGTCGCCGTTTCTAGCGTTCGCCGCGACGAGCAGCCTCTCAACTATCAATACGCCCTCTCCTGCTGGCTCGACGAGATCTTCACCGACTGCCCTCAGTCGACCGCCGCCTGGAATGAGCGAAAAATCGAAATGCACCTGTTTGGCGCCAACGATCGCGCCTGGCGATTCTGGCACGAAGCGGAATTAGCCCTGCGGCGCGGCGACAACGATCCGCTGGAAGTCTATTACTTGTGCGTCGCGCTCGGTTTTCGGGGCGAGATGCGATCGCAGCCAGAGAAGCTGAACTCATGGATCTCGCGGGCGCGCGTCGCGGTGGGCGACGTCGACGACCTGCAGGTATCGCTGGAAGCGGAACTGCCGCCGTCGTGCGAAGCGCGGCCGCTGCGAGGCGAACGTCGCATGCAGACGATGATCGCCGCCGCTTGCGTCGTCGGCTTGATCGCCGCTCCCTTTCTGACCTTCGTCGTCGTCGACTGGTTTGGCCGCTAACCCTGTTATTTCGGAACGTACGCGATGTTGATGAAGATTTTGAGTTCGATGTGGAAGGGCCTGGCGAGTCTGGGCAACCTGATCACTGCTCCGGTCGCCGCGACGGCTCGCGCTCGAGGAACGGCCCGGCTGTTGCTTTGGCTGGTGCACGGGTTGGCGATTGTCGGCATCCTGATCGGGCTCTGGTTCTTGAACGATTACCTGGAACTCGAAAAATCGGTCCGCTTTCCCTCGGCCTTCGTTCGCTCGACCTGGCTGCCGCTGTTGTTCTTGCTGGGCTATGCGCTTGGTTGGCAGGTCTGGTGGATGATGCGGCTGATTCGCCAGCGAGTCAGCGTCTCCCCCTACCCCGATCTGGATCAGGCCTGGACCGAAGCGACCGAACAATTGATGCGCAACAGCGTGTCGCTCGAAAATGAACCGCTGTTTCTGGTGCTCGGACAAACGGCTGCCGGCGACGCCAACTTCTGCGGCTCGGCCGGGCTGTCGCTGACGCAACCGCCAACTCCCCGCGGCGCCGACGCACCTTTGCGCGTTTGGGCTGACGAACGAGGCGTCTTCGTTTCGTTCCGCGGCGCCTCGCTGCTCGGACTGCAGGCGACGCGCTTGCAGGAAATGGCGCGAGCGGCGGAAGAAGCGAGTCCGATGGAAGTGATCGCGACCGGCGGCGAGCCTGCCAATGCTCCGGTTTACGCCGACTTTCTGAACGCCGAGCCGCGCGACGTCGCCGTGATGCCGACCAAGAAGCAAAAGGTGGAATCGACCGCCGCTTCGGCCGAATCGACGCTCGACGAGGCGGAGTCGAACCTGGCGCTCGCCTTTGCCGAGCCTTCGGCGGCCGCCAAAGTTCGGATCGCGCAGCGACCCGAAGTGAAGGCGACCGTTGAGATCTCCAAAGAAGAGGTCGACGAAGCGCTCGATCGGCTGGATTATGTCATTGACCTGATTCGCCATGCCCGGGCGCCCTATTGCACGCACAACGGCGTGATCGTGCTGGTCCCCGGCGATGCAACCGAAAACCTGGCGGTAGCGCAGCAAACGGCCGTCTTGATGCAGCATGACCTACAACAAGTTCGCCAGGCGAGCGAAGTGGCTGGGCCGGTGACCGCGATCTTCTGCGACGCCGAGCAGATCGGCGGTTGCGACGAACTTCTGCGTCGTTTTCCCGAAGAGCATCGCCGTCGTCGGTTTGGGGCCGAATTGCCGAACATCCCGGCGGCCGACTTCAGCAATATCAAAGAGATTTTGCGCCGCGGCGTGCAGTGGGTGAATCGCTCGCTGGCGTCAGCGCTCGCCTACCGCATTTTCGCCCAACGCGATTCGTTCCATGGCGATCAGCGCCGCGAGATCGAGAGCAACCGCATGCTGTACCAATTCGTCAGTTCGCTCGATCGGCGCAGCGATGCGATCTTGCGGATCTTGACCCGCGGGCTCTACCCAGAGCATCACGGCGACTGGATCCCGTCAGGCTGGTACCTGGCGGCGACCGGCAGCGATCCGCTGACCGAGCAAGGGTTTCTGCCGGGCGTGATGACGCTGGTGTTTGGTGCCCAGAATTACGTCAGCTGGACCGAAGACGCCCGGCGTCGCGATCGGATGCGGAACTGGTTGACGATCTTCGGTTACGCAGGCGTCGGCGTCGCGGTACTGACGCTAGCGATCGTGGCGGTGACCCAGTTATAAGCAAGCGGCCCAGGCAAGAAATGAAAAAGCCGCCGACAGTGATGTCGGCGGCTTTTTTTGTTTCGTAGAAAGCAGGAACGCTTACGCGTCTTCGCCTTCTTCCTCTTGAGCGTCCGGAATTCCGCCTTCGGCCGGGGCGCCGGAGATGGCGAATTCGACCGGAGCGACGCTGGCCGGAGCGTCGGCGTCGGCCGGCACTTCCGTGAACTTCGCTTCGCCCGAGATCAGTTCGATCACTTTGCGTTCGATGATCTGGTTGCGAAGCGTGTCCATCAGGCCTTGCTTCTCAAGGTAAGCGCGAACGCTACGGGGCGACTGATTACGCTGAGCGGCAATCTGCATGATCTCCCGTTCGTAATCGGCCGGAGCGTCTTCGACCGATTCCTCTTCGGCGATCCGTTCCAGAATGAAGTGTTCCTTCAGGGCCTTTTCGGTCGACTGCAGGCTGTTCTGGCGAAGCGTGTTTTCGTAACCGCGGATCATTTCGTCGTCGAAGCCGTACGAACGAAGTTCGAGGATGGCGCGTTCGACTTCGCGGTTCGCCTGACGACGAAGCAGCGCCGGCGGCAGATCCCACTCGGCGTCCTTGGTCAGCTGCTCGGTGATCGCGCCACGCAGCGACTTTTCCTGATGCAGGCTGAACTGGCGTTCCATGTCGGCTTTGACGACGTCGCGAAGATCTCCTTCGCTATCGAAGTTGCCGATCTTCTTCAGGAACTCGGCGTCCATCTCGGGAAGTTCCAAACGCTTGACTTCCAGGACTTCGACCTCGAGATCGAGTTCTTTGCCCTTCAGCTCTTCGTTGTCGACTTCGTCGCTGACGGTCGCCTTGCCGGTCTTCTTGTCGCCTGCCTTGGCGCCGGTGAGGGCTTCGCCGAAGCCTTCCCAGTTGGCGTCTTGGAAGCTGAGCGTGTCACGCAGGCGAACGCTGACTTCTTCGGCGCTGGCGATTTCTTTGCCGTCCAGCTTGCTGACGATGTTCAGCGTCAGGTAATCGTCGGCTTGAGCCGGGCCTTCGACCGGGGCGACTTCGCTGTATCGCTCCAGCACCTTGGCCAGATGCTTGTCGATGTCTTCCTTCTCGAACGACTTGATCGGCTTGTCCAGGTCCAGACCTTTCCACTTGGGAAGATCGAACTCGGGACGAACTTCGATGTCGAATTCGAAGGTCAGCGGGCTGCCGTCTTCGGGCAGTTCGACGGCGTCGAACTTGAAGTCGGGTTCGCTGATCGCCGAGAAGTTTTGCTCGTCGCTGGCCTGGGCCATGCTGTCCATGAGCAACGAACCCTTGACCTGGTTAGCGACTTCCTTGCGGAAACGCTTTTCGACCAGCTTACGCGGAGCGTGACCCGGGCGGAAACCGGGAACGGCCGCCGTCGGGGCCATGTCGTCAAACGCCTTGTCGAAGTAGCGTTCGACGTCGTCGTTGGCGACGGTCACCGTCACGTGACGTTGGCAGGAGCTGGGGCTTTCGACCTTCACTTCCAGCGACAGTTTTTTCGGCTCTTCGGTTTGCTCGGCTTCGACCGCCGTGGTTTCATCCGGTGACGTCATCTGAATGCTTGCCAATTACTGAGGTAGGGTATTTGGTTGTACGAAGAAGACCCGCTCGAAGCGACAGCGGCTTGCGACGCTGAGAATTGCGGATCGCCGAGCGCCGGACAAGGTTCCTATCCAAGAGAAGCGATGATCGAAACGCTTCCGCTGCGGCTGCTTAGAGTCCTGAGCCCGGAAATCGCCGAGCGAATTTGAAAAAGAGCGGGTGAAGGGATTCGAACCCTCGACAACAACGTTGGCAACGTTGTGCTCTACCAACTGAGCTACACCCGCACAAACGACCCGCCTCAATCAGCGGAAACAACGGATTATACGCCATCAGGACGATGAATCAACCGCCCTGCAAGCCTCTCCGCTGGGATTTCTCCCTCCTGAACAGAAGTTGCCCTTAAAAGGGCTGCATCTCCTGCAGGAATCACGAATTATGCCGGCCTCCCGCGGACCTGTCAACCGGGGCCGCAGCGGAGTTTTACCGGCAATTTCCGGCGCCGTCACTGCTATCGCGACGGCCGACAAAACGCACAAAGCCGGCACATGTCGAAACATGTGCCGGCTCCGCGGAGGGATACTTTGCCCGACGTTACGCGACGGGCGTTAGCAGCCCGTTGAGAAAATCAAAGGACTGTTAGGAGGCTTGTTCGATTAACTCGCCGACGTCGATGCAGGTCAACGCCGACCAGCGCGGCCGCAACCAGCCAGAACGATACAGATGGAGGAAAACCGCTCTAGAGGCAAGGTGCGCGCCACACTCGGGGAAATTGCGAAACTGTCCGGAAAACCTCAAGTCTTGCGGGGGTTTGCGCGCAGAAACATTCTTCGATCAACGCTAGCGAATCGGTCGCTCTGATCGTCGGAGCATCGCGCTGGCCGGAATGGAGTCAGACTTGCGCAAACGAAGAAAGGGGACTCAAATGCATCCCCTTTCTCTATTTTGAGTTCAATCGACGACGACGCCGAGCGACCTATTTCTTTTCTTCTTGGACCGGTTCGGTCGGGGCGTAATCGTAGATCCGATACGACTTCACCTTCTTCGCGTTGCCGCGCTCCAGCGTGGCTCGCGAAAGATGATTGCTTTCCAGCACCCACGAGAATTCGGCTTCTTCCATGCCCCATTTCAGACCATCCGGAATCAGGCGTTCCAAGAGCACCAGGCCAATGCCCCATCGCTGAAACTCGGGCAAGACGTTGGTGCTGATCAAGCGAACCCGCTTCAAGCTTTTCTTGCCCCACAGCAGACGCAAGAAGCCGAACGGGAAGAGGCGGCCGTCGATTTTCTTGATGATCGGGTTGTAGTCGAGCAGGCCGAAGACGGCGCCGACCGGTCGCCCTTCAATCTCGCAGACGGTCGTCAGCTCCGGCACCAGCAGGTGTTTCAAACCGGCCGCCATATGATCGATCTCGGCGCTCGACATCGGCACGAAGCCCCAAGTCGCCACCAGCGACTTGTTGTAGATGTCGAGGAACATCCGGATCTCTTGCTTGAAGTTCTTCCGGTCGATCGGCCGCAACACCGGATTGAAACGTCGCTTGGCTTCGTCGACGACGAACTTCAGCTTGGGGTCGAGCGTCTCCAGCATGCTGAGATCACCCCAGAAGGCGAACAAGTCCTCCGTCTTGCGGAAGCCGTACCCTTCGATCAGGTCGGGGTAGTACGGATGGTTGTAGGTCATCATGAAGGTCGGCATCGAATCGAAGCCGTCGATCAGCAGTCCGCACTCGTGGTTCAGCGAAGGGTTGGTCGGTCCGCGAACCAGCAGAATGTCATGCTCTTTGAGCCACGCGCGAGCGGCGTCAAACAAGGCGTTTGCGACTTCCTGCTCGTTGACCGATTCGAAAAAGCCGAAGAAGCCGCGTCGCTCTTTGTAACGCTCGATGTGCCCGTTATTGATGATCGCCGCGACGCGTCCAACCGGTTTGCCATCCCGCAGCGCCAAGAAGCATTGGATCTCGTTGTGTTCATAAAACGGGTCGGGATCGAAGTTCAGCATTTCCTTTTGCGTCTGCCGCAGCGGCGGCACCCAGTTGGGGTCCCCTCGATAGAGGTCCCATGCGAGTTGCATGAATTGCTTCTGCTGGCGTCGCGTTACGACTGGTTCGACGGTGAGCGGCATACTATTTTTTCCGGTGCGACGGAGTCGATAATGGAGAACGACAGAACGAGGTGAAGGCGGATAGAGTCGACGCGTCGTATCTTCTCGGAATGTGATTCACGCGTCGAGCGGCCTCACCTAAGATTATCGGTTGACTTTCCCGCGACGATTCCAGCCGACTCGCTAATTTTTCGCTTGCAAGTCATATGCAATAAACTTTATAAAACATCGATTGATTACGAAACAGCCGCTGACTCACTTAGCAGTCCGTTGATTTTTCAACAGGCAGTTAGTCATCGCTACGTATCCTTGGTCGCTTGCGACCGAGAGGCCCTCACAGACTCTGCCCCGTTTGTGGGGGCTTTTTCTTTTCTTGGCCCTGCTTCAGCGTGGTGTTATTTCCCGCTGATCCCCCGTACCGGGTCGCCATCGTGCAGGCTCGACTCCGGCGCCAGGATCACGAAGTCGTCTGCCGCCAGGTTGGCGGTGATTTCGGCCAGGCGATCATTGATCAGGCCAACTTCGACCTGGACCAACCGGGCGACGCCGTCGCGTACCGCCATCACTTGCCAACTGCCGTCGGCGGCGCGAAACAGACAAGCGCGGGGAATCGTCAACGCACTATTTTTTTCTTCCTCGATCGCGCGGACCTGGACGCGATAGTCGACACCCAGCGTGCGCTCGGCGGCGACCTTCTCGAGTTCGCCGTCACGCAGACGAATGATGACGCGGACCCGCTGCTGATCGACGCCGAGCGAACTGCGTTTGGTAAACCCGGCGGGGCGGATTCGCTCGATCACGCCTTCCAGGCCATCTTCCGGCGTGCGGCCGACGGCGGCGCCGTAGATCAGGGCCCGCGAGCCAGCCTTCAAATTGACGGCGTTTTGACTGAGCAGATCGGCTTCGACTTCCAGTTGCTGCAGGTCGCCAATCGTCAGCAGCGCGGCGCCGGCGGGAAGTTGCTGTTCGTTGACGATCGATCGCTCCAGGATGACGCCGTCGATCGGACTGGTCATCGTGCTCCGCTCGACGTTGGTCTTCGCCTGCCGCAGCCGCGCTTCGGCCTCCGCCTTTTCCTGCTTGAGGACGGCGATCGTCAGGTCTTTACGGTCGATGTACTGCTGTACCAACGTCGGCAAGAGCATCGTGGCGGAGTCGATTGACTTCATCGCCTGGTAGATCAACACGTCTTGCTGGTAGTCGGTATCGGCTTCCACTTTACGGAGCTGCGCCTGATCGAGTTCGACTTCGGTCTTGGCCCGCGAGGGAATCAGTTGTTCGACCCGACCGAGGAAGGTGTTGGCGTAGTCGACGCGCGACTGACCGGCGACCATCCGCGACTTGGCCGCTTCGACGGTCGACTTCATCGACTCGACGAAGTGCGACGCCTGGGTTTTGCTGGTAGCTTCGACCGTCGTGTCGGCGTTTTCGGCGATCGAAGCGGTCAGCCGCTCTACCGCCGCTTCCGCTTCGTCCAGGTCATTGCGCAAGTCGCTTTGCACCAGTCGGGCGACTGTCTCTCCTTTCCGCACCGGATCGCCCGGCTCGAGCGTGATCGCCTCGATCCGCCCGGCCAGCGGCATGGTGATCTCGTAGGTCCGCGGCAGGCGCGTCTTCCCCTGCTCGTCGACGTACTGCGCGATCGGGCCTTGCGTCGGGCGAACCGTTTCGACCGGCACGCCGGACGCTTGGCCAAAGGCGAGCCAGCCGCCAACCAGCGCGACGACGACGGCCGCCAGAATCGTCCATTTGTTCAGCCAGCTTTCGCCGGCCCGTTTCTTCGTCATGGCTATTCCTTCACTTGAAGCGCGTCAAGCAGATTCATGGTGTTGATCCGCCGCTGCACCACCGCATGGGCCAGCAACGCGAACGAGACCGAGGCGACGCAGCCTGCGACATAGATCCAGGTCGCCGTCACCACCGGAAATCGAACCAGGTCTTTATCAATCGTATAGGTCATGAGCACGACCAGCTGATAGCCGAGTGGAAAACCGAGCAGCGTGCCGATCACGTTGGCCAGCATGCTTTCGCGCAAGAACATGGCGCCGATCTCCCATCGCGTGTACCCGATCGCCCCCAAGGTCGCCGCCTCGCGCTCTCGCTCTGACAGGTTAATCAGCGTGGCGTTCAGGACGCTGCCGAAAAAAATAATGCCGGCGAACAGGACGATCGAGAAGATCATGACCAGCTGCGCCTGAACGAACGTGTCTCGCATGTTCCGAATCATATCGATCCGAGCGTTCACCGATTCGATCGCCGGCATTCGCTTCAGTTCTCGATAAAGCTGATCGATCTTGCCGGGGGCTGGATTGACTTTCAATTGAGCGCCGCTGGCGGCGAACTCTTCGCCCCGAAGCTGATTGAGATAGTGGATGTCGGCATAGCAGCTGAGTCCGAACATCCCGTCGCAGATCTGGGCGACCGGAACGGTCTTGGGCGTTTGATCTCCCTGCACGGGCCGCAAGACCAGCAAGTCGCCGCGACCGACGTCGAGGATCTCGGCCAATTGGCGATCGAGCGTCAGACCAACTTCCGGCACTTTGATCGGCTCGCCGGCTTGATTGCGGGGAGACGTCAGACTTGCGCTAGGGATGATCCCCAGCACTCCGCTCCGTTTCTTATGAACGCCGTTCTCCAGCGTACAGGCGACATTAAACGTCGGCTCGGCCAGATCGGCTCCGGGCAACCGTCGCAGTTCGTTGATCGCCGCTTGATCGACCACCTCTTTGAACGAGAGATCGACGTCGCTGCGAATGATCTCTTCAAATTGAACGCGGATGAAATAGTCGGTCGCTTCGTACATCATCAATCCGGCGACCAGGATCGAAGCGCCGGTCATCGACGCGAAGATCGCCACGCCGGTTCGGACGCGATTGCGCATCATGCCGCGCAAGGCGGCCCGCCAGGGCGACGAAAGCTGGTTCCAGATCCAGGGGAAATGCTCGAGCCAGATGCGGCCGGAGTGTTTCGGCGGTTCGCTCCGCATCGCTTCTACCGGTTTCAAAATCAGCATCGAGCGGGCGCCGTACAGCGAACCGAGGATCGAGCAAACCAAGCTGACCGCCAGGCCGGTCAAATGCGTACCGAGGAAAAACTCGGCCCGCAGATCGGGAAACTGAAACAGCGTTTGGTACTGCGCCGTCATTCCTTGCGTCAGCAACATCCCGAGCGCCGATCCGCCAATCGCCCCAGCAATGCCGACCGCGGCGCCATACTTCAAAAAGTGGAGGAACAACGTCCAGTCGCTGTAGCCGATCGCCTTAAACGTGCCGACGACAACCCGCTGTTGCCGGGCAAGTCGCGTCATTAAGACGTTCAGCACCAGCGCGGCGACCGCGAGAAACACCGAGGGCAAGAACGTCGCGAAGGTCGCCAGCTGTTCGATCTCGTTCGAGATATAGTAGTTCGAGGTGTAGTCTTTCAGCGGCGTCGCCGAGAAAACGCCGTACGGATCAAGCTCCAGTTCGATATCGTCCAGCAGGCGATCGAGATTGGTCTCCGGCGCGACAGCGCCCACCAACTGATTGGCGGCGCCGGAAAAGTCGTAGGCGTCTTCGGCGAATCGCTGGGGGACGTAAAAGACGCCGAAGTTCTCGGGGTCGGGCGTTAATGCGCCCGGGCCCAGCAGATAGGTGAACTCGGCGCTGATCGCCGTGCCGACAACAAAAAACTCTTGGCGGCGGTCGTTCATCAGCAGATGGATCCAGTCGCCGGGCGAGATTCGATTGGCGGCGGCGAACTTGTCGTTGATCACCACTTCGTTCTCACGCCGCCCGGTGAAATAGCTTCCCCGGACCATCATGACGTCGTTCAAGACCGGTTGCCGCCGCTCGGGCATGGCGATCACCAGGCCGTTGAGCGGTTTGACGCGATTGTCGAGATCGACCGTCGCGGCGAACTGGATCCGCGGCTGCAACTGCCGAATTCCTTCCATCCGGCGGACGGCGTCAACTTCGGCCAGCGGCAGCTTCTTCAGGTCGACCCAAAAGTCGGCGACCCGGCAGTTGGCGTAATAGCGTTGTTTCGCTTCGCTGAGACTGTGGTAGGTCGACTGCATGCCGACGAACAGGCCGATGCCCAGCGTCATGATGCTGACGATCGCTAACAGCAGACCCCGCGATTGCAGCAGGTCCCGGGCAAGTTTGCGATCAAGCATACTCACCAGGTCACCTCTTCGGGCGCGATGGGATGCTCGTTGACGACCATCTCGCTGATTTGCCCGCTGCGGAGGTGAACGACGCGATTGGCGGTCTCGGCGATGGCGCTGTTGTGCGTGATCAAGACGATGGTGGTCCCCATCCGCCGATTGACGTCGACCAACAGCCGGAGCGCCTTGATGCCGGTCGCATAGTCGAGCGCCCCGGTCGGCTCGTCGCAGAGAAGCAAGCTGGGGTTTTTGGCGACTGCCCGGGCGATGGCGACCCGTTGTTGTTCTCCGCCGGAGAGTTGAGCCGGAAAGTGATCGGCCCGCTCGGTCAACCCGACCATCTCCAGCACCTCGTCGACGTCGGCCGGATCGCGGACGATCTCGGTGGCGGTCAGCACGTTTTCGCGGGCGGTCAGGTTGGGCGCCAGGTTGTAGAACTGAAAGACGAACCCGACATGATCGCGGCGATACGACGTTAAACGGCGATTGGTCGCCGAGGTGAGATCTTCGCCCCGAAAGAGGATCTGGCCGGATGTGGGCTGATCGAGCCCGCCGACCAGGTTCAGGATGGTCGACTTGCCGCTACCGCTAGGGCCGACGACCGCCAGGAACTCCCCTTCGTAGATGTCGAGGCAGAAGTCGCGCAGCACTTCGACCTTCACCTCGCCCATGGTGAAGACGCGGCCGACATGGTCGAGCTGGACGATGGCCGGGCGTTCTGGCTGGGTAGCGGAATCAGTTTCCATCGGCGGTTGTGGATCGGAAATGCAGGTGGTGTACGAACCACTCTACTTTAATATGCGGGCAATCGCCGTTGGCGCGGCTGACTTGCTGCCGGTCAGGCGGCCACACGATCAAATTTTCGCTGTTCGATCTGGAAAAGGTATTGCTATTTAACGACTTACGTCGTTTGGAACGCTGCTTGCGTAACCTGGGAATTGTTCGCGAAGTTATCACGAACAATTCCATCTATACCAAAGGAGACAGTCATGTTGGGTTGGGCTATCACGTTTTTCGTTATCGCTTTGATCGCCGCGGTTGTGTTCGTGATCTTGTTTATTGTCAGCCTGTTGGTTGGCGGATTCCGTCAGACGGAAACGCTGGGGACTGGTTTGTCACTTCTAGGATCGGTTCGCGGAGATAAGCAAAGATGGCGACGACGACAGAGCAATCGCTCGATCAGGTGAAACATCATCTCGGCATGGGAGCGATTCCCTACGAGCATGGCACGGCATTTCGCGTTTGGGCGCCCAATGCCGATTCTGTCGCCGTTATCGGCGAGTTCAACGATTGGAACGCCGAAACCCACTTGATGACGCGAGAAGAGCATGGTTATTGGTACGCCGATATTCAAGGCGCCAAACCAGGTCAGCGTTATCGCTTTATGATTCGCAACGGAGAGCAAGAGCTGTCGCGAATTGATCCCTACGCTCGTAAAGTGACCAACTCGGTCGGCGATGGCATCATTTACGAGCCCGATCGCTTCGAATGGGAAGGAGACGCCTTCGAACTGCCGACGTATAACCAGCTCGTGATTTACGAGATGCATGTCGGCACGTTTAACCGGCACGACGAAACCGGCCCCGGCGGTTTCCACGACGCCGGCGACAACGACGCCGTCGACAACGAGCCCGATCCCGAGCCGTATGACGGCCACGATTATTCCGATACGGTGGCGCTTGCCCCGTACAGCTTCCAGATCTTCTCGCAAGATCCGCAACGCCCGTAAAATTGCCTGCACTACTCAGGGTTTCAGGAGAGGGGCCAACTTGGACCCTCTTCTTTTGCGCTTCGCGGCCGTGCGGCGTGGTGTACAATTCCGGTAGGCGACCGCAAGAAATCAAGCAACGGGGAAGATGTGCTGATGGCCAAGACGATGGAAACGATCTCGACGATTAACAGCACGCTCCGCACGGTGCTCGCGGTGTTGGTAGCGACCGTTTTGGGTATCGCCTCCTTTTTCGGCTACAACATCTATCACGAGAAAGAAATCGCGCTGCAGAAGGTCTCGGCGCTGGAAGAAGAGATCTCGCATAAACAGGCCGAAATCGAGCAGCTGGGCGTTCGCCTGAAGCTGCTGAAGGTCGATCAACGGATTGGCCAATTTCACGTCGTCGACCAGCTGGTTGATCCGGAAAGCGGCGAAAAGGTCTCGAAGGTGCGGTTCCTCGAAATCGACAAGCAAGGCAAACCGATCGGCCTGCCCCGCGAGTTTGAGATTAAAGGGGACGTCGCTTACATCGAGTATTGGGTCGTGAAATTCGACGACAAATATGTCGAAGAAGCCGACCCCTTCCGCAACACGTCGATCTTCCTCTTCCGCAAGATCTTTGGCGAAGACCAAAAGGCGAGCGAAGTGCCGGACATCGATACGATCGGCGATCGCCCGGCCGTCTACGCGCAAAACCCCGAGGTGACCGAGTTCGAGAACCAACTCTGGAAAGACTTCTGGAAGCTGGCCAACGATCCCGAAGCGGCCAAGTCGAAAGGGGTCCGCACCGCCCATGGCGAAGCGCCGAACATCAAGATGATCGAAGGCAAAACGTACGAGCTGGAACTACGCTCCTCCGGCGGCGTCAGCCTGAAGCCGGTCGAAGTCGAAATCAAGCCGGAGTCGTAAGGTCTTTACTAGCCCGGAGCGCAACCGCATTTCCTCGCTTGCGCGGCGGGCTAGTGTCTTGCTTATTCGCCGATGCAGTAGAGCGTCTCTCTGCGGGTTCCATCGGTCGAGTCGGCGGTTCGCATGAACATCTTGCCATCGCAGAACGATGGCGACGCGTACGCTTCGTCGCCAAGTTGGTTTTCGGCGACCAGTTCGAACTTTTCGGGGTTCGTCTTGAAGACGAAGCACTTTCCCCGTTCGTTGAACAGGTAGATCAAGTCGCCGACCAGCGTCGGAGAGGAACTTACCGACCCGCCTAGGCGCTTTTTCCACATCTCTTCGCCAGTCTCGGCGTTCCAGCAATAGCCGATGCCGTCGTCGCTGACCGCGTAGACATAGCCATCGGCGGCGACCAGCGATTGTTCGTAGCAGCGAACGCCTTGCCGCCACAGGACTTTGCCGGAACCATCCGCTTTGACCGCCATCGTCTCTTTCTCGGGATAGCCGCCGCTGGCGAATACCGTATCGCCCTGCCAGACCAACGTGCCGCAGGTGGCGATCGCCGGACCGTCGACCGCCCACAGTTGTTTGCCGCTCTTGGGGTCAAAGCTGCAGACCTTGCCGAGACCGCTGATGAGCATTTGATCGCGACCGGCGATATTGGCGACCACGGGAGAAGAGAAGCTGATCTGCGGGCGATCAATCTTCCAGGCCACGTCCCCATTCTTCTTGTTCAACGCGACGATGTACCCCTTTTCGTATTCGGCCGCCACGATCACCAGGTCGTCGTAGAGGAGCGGCGAGGGGCCGTAGCCAAACTTGTATTGCTCCGGCGAAAAAGGCCCCTGCTTCTTCCAAAGGATCTTGCCATTGAGGTCGAGGGCCGCCAGTTGTGCCGATTCATGATTGTTGAAAACGACGAACAGTTGCTGGGCGTCGCAGGCGACCGTCGGCGTGGCGTGCGTGTTGTGGGAGTGGATCTCACGCGGCAAACCGCCGGTATTGACGATGGTGCTCCAAACCGGTTTGCCGGTCTGGCGATCGAAGCAGAGCACCGATTGCGTTTGCGCGGCGACGTCGGCAGTCGTTAGAAACACCTTGTCGCCAATGATGGTGGGGGAAGAGTGCCCGCGACCTGGGACGGGCGTTTTCCAGAGCACATTTTGCGTGTCGCTGAACTCGGCTGGTGGGCTTTGTCCCGGCTCGGCGGCGCCGAGATCATTGGGCCCCCGCCAATGCGGCCAATCGCCGGCAGGCAGCATGTTGGCCGAAGTCAGAACAACGATACTCAGGAGGAAGAGACGTAAGTGATTCATGGTTTTCCCCGTTCACCAAGATTTAAACCGGGGCGAAATTCGCCCCGATTGGTCACCAGAAAGATAAGTTCATCCCAGGTAGATGGCGTGTGAACCGGTTAATCTTTCTTAAAACCGGCAACTTCTTCCGGCATTTTCGCCTTCAGCTTGGTTTGCCAGGCTTTCAGCTTCTGCCGAAGCTGTGTCGTTTTCTCGGGGTTCGACGTGCTCAGATCGTGATGTTCGCCGGGATCTTGTTTCAGGTTGAACAGTTCGACCCGGTCATCTTCGTAAAACTCGATCAGCTTCCAGTCGCCGTCGCGGATCGAAGCGCCCGGCGTCCATTTCGAGCCATGGTAGTGCGGGTAGTGCCAATAGAAGGTGCGCTGTTCGGTCGGCGATTCGCCTTCTAGCAGCGGAACCAGGCTTTCGCCGTCGACGTGCAACTGCGGCTGAGCCGGCAAGTCGGCCAGGGCCAGCATCGTCGGGAAGAAGTCCATGCTGACGACCGGCGTGTCGCAGACGCTGCCCGGCTTGGTGACGCCGGGGGCGCGAATGATCATCGGTTCGCGAACGCCTCCCTCGTAGAGCCAACCTTTGCCGCTTCGAAGCGGCAAGTTGCAAGTCGGTCCCATGCCGCCAACCGTGCAGAGGCCGCCATTGTCGGAGAAGAAAATGACGACCGTGTCGTCGGCTAGGCTCAATCGATCGAGCGCGTCGAGAATTGCGCCGACGCTATCATCGACGGCGGCGACCATCGAGGCGTATTCCGGATTGTCTTGCCGCATGCGCGACCTCGCGGCGCCCTCGGCCTGGAATGGCGTCTTGCCTTCAAACTGCTTCGCTTTTTCCTGGTAGTGATCGACCCGCTTCTTGTAAGGCTGGATCGGAGTGTGAACGTTGTAATACGCCAGGTACAGCAGAAACGGCTTCGCCTGGTCGCGCGTCTCCAGGAAGTGGATCGACTCTTCGGTCAAACGTTCGGTCAGGTATTCGCCGTCCCCCTTCGACTTGAGAACCGGGTTGTTCCAAGGCGAGTAGTAGCCGCCGGGAGGAGATCCTTTGTGATGTCCACCGATATTGATGTCGAAGCCCTGCTCGGTCGGCCAGTTCCCTTCATTGCCGAGATGCCATTTGCCGGCGAAGAAGGTTTGGTAGTTGTTCTCACGCAGCGTTTCGGCGATCGTCGTTTCTTCCAAGGCGAGATCATCACGATCGTTGACATGCTTAAACCGTCCCTTGTTATTGCGGGCGCCGGGTATCCAGTCGGTGATGTCGACCCGCACCGGATGGCGACCGGTCATGATGCTGGCCCGCGTTGGCGAGCAAACGGGACAAGCGGCGTACCCCTGGGTGAATCGCATCCCTCCGCCGGCGAGTTTGTCGATGTTGGGCGTTTCGTGGAACGTGCTGCCGTAACAACCAAGATCGGCCCAGCCGAGATCGTCGACCAGGAAGAAGACGAAGTTCGGACGTTCGGCGGCTTGGGCGGAGGAGGCTGCGCAAACAGCCAGAACCAGGACGCAAAAGGCGTATCGCATGGGCGGCTCAGGTGTGGCGAAGGAAAAGGCGGGTAGGTACGTGAGGACCATTATTCCCCGCCAGGCCAAGCAACGCAAATTTCGCCCCTCTCCCGGCTCACTGTGAACGATCCGCAAGAGCTGGATTAGTCGGACATCTCGTTGAGCGCCCGCGTCATTTCCGCCGGTTTCAGCGGTTTGACCAGGTGCTTATCGAACCCGGCGTCGTAGACCGCCTGGCGATCTTCGTTGCGGCCATACCCGGTCAGCGCGATCAAGTAGATCGAGCTACCGAGTTCCTTCCGCACGCCGCGGGCAACTTGGTAGCCGGTCAGCTGCGGAAGTCCAATATCGACGATCGCCACGTCGGGGCGTTGATGCAAAATGAGGTCGAGTCCCTGGCGCCCATCTTTCGCCGTGCGGACTTCATGTCCATCCAGACGCAGCATCGCTTCGAGCATCTCGCGGCAATCCTGATTGTCTTCGACCAGCACAATCCGGCGGCGCCGATGAGCTGACGTGGGTTTGCCGTTACCGTTGGTCGTCGGCGCCGCGTCATCGGATAGCAGCGGCAGGCGCACGACGAACTCACTCCCCTGTCCCGGTCCATCGCTATTGGCGGTAACGCGGCCGCCGTGCAGTTCGGTCAAGGTTTTTACTAAGGTCAGGCCAAGTCCCATGCCGCCGTCGGTGCGGTCGAGCGTGTCGTCCGATTGGACGAACAACTCAAAGATGCGCTCCAGCATGTGTGGCGGAATTCCGCTACCGTTGTCCTGGATGCGATTGACCGCTTCGCCATCTTCCACCGACAGCGAAAAACGAAGTTCGCCTTCCGGCGGCGTATACCGGGCGGCGTTGGCCAGCAGGTTTTCCTGAATCTGCAGCAGCCGCGTCGGATCCCCTTTCACCAGTACCGGCGTATCCGGGACGTCGATGATCAGGTTGTGCCGCCTGGCTTGAATCAGCGGATCGACCGCTTGGACGACGTCGTCGGTCAGGGTGCGAAGTTCGACGATTTGAGGACGGATTTCAATCTTGCCGCGCGTCACACGCGCCACGTCAAGCAGGTCGTCGAGCAGTCGCGCCGCTTGCAACGTTTGCCGTTGGATGACGTCGCACACCTCGCGAACGTTTGGCGAGAGATTCGGTTCCAGATCGAGCACATAAGTCGCGGTCAGCGTAGCGCCAAGCGGATTACGCAGTTCGTGCGAGAGCATCGCCAAAAATTGGTCGCGATTGTTGGCGGCGATTTGCGCCGATTTTTCGGCCCGCACGCGGTCGGTAATGTCCTTTGCGGTGCTGGCGATCGCCCGCGGTTGTCCCTCTTCGTCGGTCAAGATCGAGAGAGTCAGAAGTACCGGAAAGGCGTCGCCATTCCGGTTTTGCTTGACGGTTTCGGCGTTGCGCAGCCCTCCTTCGCGCAAACAGCGCTGGCGCAGTTCACGGGCGCGGGCACGTTCTTCTTCCGGAACTAGCAGCTCAAAACTCTTGCCCAGCAGTTCGCTTCGTTGGAAACGATAGACTCGTTCCGCTTCGGCGTTGAGGTCGGTAACGCGGCCTTCCAGGTCTTCGATAATGATCGGATCGGCGGCGTCGGTAAACACCTTCGACATGTCGCGCGACTCGGCTTCGATCCGCTTTAATCGGCTGACGTCGATCAAGGTCAAGATGACCCCCTCAATCACCGATTTTGGCCGGTAGGGCAAGATCCGCATCAGCGAAGTCTGCGATTGTCCGGACTTCACCTCTTGTTCGATCATCTCGCCGGTGTCGAGAACGCTCCGCAAATCTTCAATCAAGTGGGAGTAGCGAATGCTGTGCGAAAAGCTGTCGATCCGGCGGCCGACGTCGGCCGGCACCAGGTGAAAGACGTCTCCGATCGTGGGCGTAAATTTTCGGATGCAAAGATCGCGGTCGAGGAAGATGACGCCCAGTTCGGTGCTGTGCAGCAAACTGTCGAGGTCGGCCGTTATTTCCGACAATTCGGCAATCTTCTTTTGATACTCGGCGTTGACCGTGTAAAGCTCTTCGTTGACGCTGTGCAACTCTTCGTTGGTGCTCTGCAATTCCTCGTTCGAGGCGACCAACTCTTCGTTCGTCGCTTGCAACTCTTCGTTGCTCGTCTCCATCTCTTCGACGGTTGCCTGCAGGTTCTCTTTGGCGTAACTCAGTTCGCCTTCAAGGGCTGCAATTTGATCGCGCGACGCCTCATCGAGTCCTACCGAGTCGTCCGGCTCTTCGTCGCCGCCTCCGCTTACCGACTCGACTGGTTCGAACTTCAGCAGGTAGAACTCGCCGCCCGACTGGCGATCTTGCAGCGGCTTGACCGTCAGGTTCACCAATCGCCGCTGCTCGCCTTCCTCGATCTGCAGCGCGCGAAATCGGACAGGCGCCTGCTTTTTGGCCGCTTGTTGCATGGCGGTCGACACCGGGATCCGCAGGTCGGGCAACAGCAGGTCGAGGAAGTCACGCGACGGCCGCCCGTCGCGCAGCTTCATGTACTCCGATCCGCCGCCAAACGACTGAACCAATTCGCGATGATCGTTCACCAGCAGACTCGCCGGCGCGTAGTCTTTCAGCAAGTCGTCGTAGGCCCGCAGGAGCGGACCGTCAGGCGGCGCAAGCGTGGGGGCGCTAAAGTTGGTAGCTCCCGGCGGACGGCGATACCCGGCCGATAGCGGCAGACGCATATCGGGCGGTAGACGTTTGTCGCGCCGTTTGCGAAAGACCTTCCAGCGCTCGTCGATCGCGGTGAACTCTTCCGCCAGTTCGCCTGGGGTTTCGCTCGGCCCCATCATCATGACGCCGCCGGTATTGAGGGCGAAATGAAACAGAGAGACCGCCTTTTTCTGCGCCAGCGGCTCTAAATAGATCAGCATATTGCGGCAGGTGATCAGGTCGATCTTGGTGAAGGGCGCGTCTTTGATCACGTTGTGCGGCGCAAACACGATCATCTGTCGCAAGTCTTGCGAGACGCGGAAGCCATTCTTGACGCGGGTAAAGAATCGCTCGAGCCGACTTGATGGAACTTCCGAAACGGACGACTCGGTATAGACGCCGGCGCTGGCGAATTCGAGCGACGTGCGGTGAACGTCGGTGGCGAAGATCTTCACGTTCAGCGGGCGATTCCGCTGGTCGGCGATCTCTTGGATCAAGATCGCCAGCGAGTACGCTTCTTCGCCGGTCGCGCAGCCGGCGACCCAGACGCGCAGCTCTCCGTCGGTCGACACTTTATCGATCAGCGGCGGCAAGACTTCGCTCTTCAGGCGTTCAAACGCATCGCCATCGCGGAAAAACTTGGTGACGCCGATTAACAAGTCTTTGTAAAGTCGATTCAATTCGCCGGAGTCGTTGCGCAGGCGTTCGACGTATTCGTCCAGATCGGTGATCTGGTTCATTACCAAGCGACGCTGCACGCGCCGGGCGACGGTTGTCCGTTTATAGAACGAAAAGTTGATGTCGTAGTTGGTCCGCAGCAATTGGAAGATCGCGTCAAAACCTTCCAACAGCGCCGGGTTGTTCGCGGCGTCGAAATCGGGGTCGATGACGCCATGCCGCTGCACGTAGGAAACAATCGCCGCTGGGATCCGATCGGGCGGCAGCACCAGATCGACGTCACCGGTCTCGACGGCGCTCTTGGGCATGCCGTCAAATTTTGCGGATGAACCATCCTGGGCGACGACCAGTCCTCCCGCTTCGTGAATGTCGCGAATACCGCGCGAACCATCGCTACCGGTGCCCGAGAGAATGACTCCAATGGAGCGCGGACCGCAATCTTGCGCCAGCGAGCGAAAGAAGATGTCGATCGGCAGGTTGAGTCCCGAGTTCGGCTCTTTATCGCTCAGCAGCAATTTGCCGTTGGCGATGATCATTTCTTTCTTCGGCGGAATCAGGTAGATCGAGTTCGGTTCGACCTCGATGCCGTGGGTGACCCGGTGGATCGGAATCTGGGTCTGCCGCGCCAGCAGTTCGTCCATCACGCTCTTGAAATCGGGAGAGAGATGCTGCACGACGATAAACGCCATGCCCGAGTCGAGCGGCATGTTGGTGAAGAAGTATTCCAGCGATTCCAATCCCCCCGCCGATGCTCCTAAACCGACGATGGGGAATTGCGGCTGCGCAAGATCCGCAGGTGCGGGACCCTCCGCCTCTTCGGCGGCGGAAAATAGATTTTCGTCCTTGTCCGAGTCTGACGACTCTAAGGGGTTTGGTGAATCGACCATGGCCCGTCTCCCTCAGCGGTTGTGCCGCGCCCCGGCAGGAGTCGCTGGCGATTGGTTAGCTTGATTGCTCTCCTCAACTATTTTTCCATCCATCCTTCAGGCAACCTTCGTGCCGCTATGCGAAAAGTTGCGATCGGCTCCCCCCTTTCGACTCTGAGGATGAGTTAAGGCGAGAATTCCGGCACACACGAGCTAGGTTCGACCCCAAACCACTTCCGCAGTCGGGGAGATTCGATACTCTCGAGTCACAAAAGCTGTCTCCGCCCGGGTGCGTTCGACCGGGCGCGCATAACGAGGAAGTGCTGCGGTCATCCCGGATGATCGACGAACGACCAGCGGACACAGCCAGGATTGCCAGTAAAGGGGAGGCAATTCCCCTTACGGTATAGATACCTGGGCCGGATTGACCAGCTAGCAGTCCGTTGATTTTCTCGACGGACTGCGTGATCGCAGGGATGCGATCCCAAAATAGCGACGTAAGTCGTTATTTTGCGAGCCGCGAAGAGCTACGCTCTGAGCCTGGCGAGGTTGGAAGATGCCACGATGGCATTTTCCAATAGGCAGCTAGGCGGCGATGATTTGGCGCTGGGCCCGAGCTTGCAGCCAAAACTGGACTGCCGGCAACAGCGAGTCAAAGCGGCCGACCAGCGAGGGAACGGCGGCGGGAAGCTGACTTTCGGTCTCTCGGCCATAGCCGGTGCGGACCAGCATCGTCTGGCATTCGGCCAGCGGGCCCAGTCCCAGATCAGACGCCTTATCGCCGATCATCACGCTTTCGCGAAGATCCATGCCAAACTCAGCCGCCGCGGCGAACAGCATTCCGGCCCGCGGCTTGCGGCACTCGCAGTTGTGCCGATATTGGGCGCTGGCCGATTTCGGATGGTGCGGGCAGTAGTAGTAGGCGTCGATCGACGCCTCTTGCTCGGCCAACAACTGATCCAGGCGATCATGCACCTCGGCGATCCGAGACTCGGGAAACATCCCTCGGGCGACGCCAGATTGGTTGGTGACGACGATCACCGGCACCTTGGCCTGGTTGGCGGCGGCGATGGCGGCGGCGGCGCCCGGCAGCAGTTCCAGCTGTCCCGGGTCTGAGAGATATTCGCGTTCGACATTGATGGTGCCGTCGCGATCTAGAAACAGGGCGCCGCCAGCGGTGTGCATCTCGCTCTCTCGGGGGAAAATGGAGTTGGTGATATGTTGCGGTTTTAGCAGCTAGTCCCCCAAATTCCCAAGACCAATCGAACCGGTAAATTAGGAGCATTTCGGGGTGAGTTCGCGAGAGAACCGCTGTTGCTGTTCCCCCTAGAACGTGTAGGATTCAACGAGGAATCCCACAATCCCTATTCCGCCACTACTGAGAGTTACGATGCTCGATCGACCGGAAGTTCCTGTCGCTGATGAACCAAAGACTTGGCGCGACGCCTGGTTCGACCGAGATTTGAGCTGGCTCGAATTCAATCGCCGCGTGTTGCAGCAAGCGCTCGACGATCGGACGCCGCTGTTGGAGCGGGTCAAGTTTCTGGCGATCTTCACGTCGAACTTGGACGAGTTCTTCATGAAACGGCTCGCCCTATTGCGAACGCGCAAGCGGGCCGAACTATCGCATTCGATCGGCGCTCCGGCGACCGAACTTCACCTGCAGGCGCTGCGGCAGGCGGTCGATGAAATGTACGCCCAGCAAGGCGAAGCGTACGACAACGCGATCTTGCCGCAGCTGGCCGGGAACGGCATTCACCTGTTGCAGTGGGAAGACTTGACCGAAGCGCAGCGCGAGCGGGCGCACGAGTTCTTTACCCGCAACGTCTACCCGGCGCTCACACCGCTGGCGCTCGATCCGGGGCATCCCTTCCCCTACATGTCGAACCTGTCGATCTCGCTCGGCTTCGTGTTGCGGGTGCCTGATTCGGAAGAGAATCTGTTCGCGCGGGTCAAAGTGCCGAACATCCTGCCGCAGTGGATCGCGCTGGAAGACGAGGACAAGTCGAAGTGGTTCTATCTCGGCTTGAAGGATCTGATTCACCACAACGCCGAGACCCTCTTTCCCGGCATGATGATCGTCGACTCGACGGCGTTTCGGATTACGCGGAACGCCGAAGTCGAACTCGACGATGATGATGATATGGAGAGCCTCCGCACCGTCGTCGCCGAAGAATTGCGACAGCGTAAGTTCCAGCCGGTCGTCCGCTTGGAGATTGAAAACAACCCGAACCCGTGGGTTCGCGGGCTGCTGATGCGGCAGTTTGAGCTGACCGAAGATGACGTCTACGAACTGCCGTCGGAGCTTGACTATTCGGGCCTGATGCCGATCGCCAGTCTTGATATTAAGGGTCTGCGCGACGAGCCGTGGAATCCGGTGATCCCGAACGCGTTGCTCGACGACGAGGCCGATATTTTCTCGGTCATCAAGGCGGGCGATCTGCTGGTGCATCACCCATACGACAGCTTTGACGCAACGGTCGAAAACTTCATTCGCCGTGCGGCCCGCGATCCGAAAGTGGTCGCCATCAAGATGACGGTGTATCGGGTCGGCGACGACACGCCGTTCGTCCGTTCATTGATTCAAGCGGCCGAGTCAGGCAAGCAGGTCGCCTGTCTGATCGAGCTGAAGGCCCGGTTTGACGAAGAGCGGAATCTGCACTGGGCCAAGGAACTGGAGAAGATCGGCGCCCATGTCGTCTATGGTGTGCTCGGCTTAAAGACGCATACCAAGATCGCGCTGGTCGTAAGAAAAGAAGCGGACGGCCTGCGCTGTTACGCCCACATCGGCACCGGCAACTACCACGTCAAAACGGCCCGCGTCTATACCGACATCGGCCTGTTCACCTGCGATCCGGTGATCTGCAATGACGTGGTGAACCTGTTCCACATGCTGACCGGGCGCTCGCGCTCGCCGTCGTTCGACAAGTTGTTGGTCGCGCCGATCAACATGCGGGAGAAGTTCCTGCAAATGGTGCAGCGCGAAATCGACAATCATCAACAAGGCTTACCCGCCCTGATCGTCGCCAAGTTCAACGCGATGGAAGATCCGGAGTTGTGTCGCGCGATTGTCGAAGCGTCGCAGGCCGGCGTGCATGTCGAGTTGATCGTCCGCGGGTTCGCCTGTTTGCGCCCCGGAGTCGAAGGGGTGACCGACAACGTCCGGCTCCGTTCGATCGTCGGCCGGTTCCTGGAGCATTCGCGGATCTACTACTTCGCCAACGGCGCCGAAACGCCGCTCGACGGCGAGTACTACATCGGCTCGGCCGACTGGATGTCGCGGAATCTCTCGAAACGGGTCGAAGCGATCGTCCCGATCGAGGCGCGTCCGCTGAAAGAGCGACTGTGGGAGATCCTCGACATCTGCCTGAAGGATCGTCGCCAGGCCTGGATGATGCAGGCCGACGGCTCTTACCAAATGCTGACGCCGACCGATGACGACCCAGAAGTCTCGCAACTGGGAACCCATTCGGCCTTGATGGCGCTGACGTTGCATCGGGCGAAAGATCGTCTGGCGTAAGCTGTTGAGCTAGATCCAATTTCGCTGCAAAGCGCATTTAAGTGCGCTCTGGGTTAATATTCTCGTCTTTTGCGCATTGTCGTGCGCTTTTTGTATTTCGCGTTCGTTATTGCGCATTATGCTGGATAGTGAGGTCTAAAGCGCAAAAACGAGCATGTTATGACGTCTACCACCAAAAGTGACGACGAGATCCTTCGCGAGCTAGGGGATCGGCTGCGTCGAGAACGCCTGAACCGTAACCTGACCCAGGCACACCTGGCCGCGGAGGCGGGCATCGCTCGTCGCACCTTGCAGAAGGCGGAAGAGGGGGAGGTCACCACACTGGCGACCATGGTTGCGATCCTGCGCGGCTTGGGCCTGCTGTCGCAACTCGAAAATCTCTTGCCCGAGCAAACGCTTAGCCCGGTTCAGTTGGCTCGAATGCAGGGACGCGAGCGGCGGCGCGCATCGCAGTCGAAGAAGAAGGGCCAAGATTTTGGCAGCTGGACCTGGGGAGAGTAGTCGATGCCGATAGACGTCGCGACGGTTCGCCTGTGGGGGAGTGAGATTGGCGCTGTGGCGTGGAATGCCGATCGTGACGTCGCGACGTTTGAATATATGCCGGCATTTCAGGAAAGTGGGATCGAGCTCGCTCCGTTCATGATGCCCCTGGGGCCTGCGATTCACAGCTTTCCGAACCTGGCTGCGGAAACCTTCTATGGTTTGCCCGGAATGCTGGCAGACGCCTTGCCGGACAAGTTCGGGAACCTGTTGATTGACGCGTGGTTGCAGCGCTCGGGGCGAAGCAGCGAGAGCTTTTCTCCGGTCGAACGACTTTGCTACATGGGAAGACGCAGCATGGGGGCGCTGGAGTTTGAACCGGCCCTGCGCCAGCGACCGGACAAGTCGGAGGCGATTGACGTAGCGCAGCTGGTCAAGCTGGCCGCGGATGCACTGGCGCAAAAGGAAAGTCTCCAGTCGCGGTTTAGCGGGGAAGCGAAAGGGGACGTCGCTGCGATGCAGGAAATCCTCCGGGTCGGCACATCGGCCGGCGGCGCTCGCGCGAAGGCGGTAATCGCTTGGAATGAAGCGACCGGCGAAGTCCGCTCCGGACAAGTTGAGGCCCCGTCAGGGTTTGGTTATTGGCTGCTCAAGTTCGACGGCGTCGCTGGGAACCGAGACAAAGAGCTGGAAGATCCGCGCGGGTACGGCCTGATTGAGTTCGCGTATTACCAGATGGCGGTCGCCGCGGGGATTGAGATGAGCCCATGTCGAATCTTTTGCGAGAATGGACGCAACCATTTCATGACCAAACGGTTCGACCGTACCGACGATGGTGAGAAAGTCTTCATGCAGTCGCTATGTGCGCTCGGGCATTTTGACTTCAACCAGGCGGGAGCGCACAGCTATGAACAGGCGATTGAAATTGCCGAACGCCTCGGCGTCGGTCGAGCGGAAAGAGAGCAACTCTTTCGCCGGTCCGTTTTCAATATTCTGGCCCGCAACCAGGATGACCATACCAAGAACATTGCATTCTTGATGGACAAAGGCGGACAGTGGCGGTTGTCGCCAGCGTTTGACGTGACATACAGCTACAACCCTGACGGTCCCTGGACGAGTCAGCATCAGATGACGCTCCAGGGAAAACGCAAGGAGTTTACGATCGCCGACTTTGAGGCCACGGCGGCGCGTTTTCGCTTGTTTCGGGGAAAGCGATTGCGGGAGCTGCTTTACTCCGTCGATGAGGCGATCGGGAATTGGAAAGAGTTTGGCGCCCAAGCGGGACTGTCGACCAAGGCGATCGACGAAATTGCCGCCAACCATCGCCGCGTCGACCAGATGCCTAAGGCGTAGCGATTTTCGAACAAACGAGGAGCTGCGCGGCCAGGGACAAGTCGCTCACCTGCAATGATAGCGGACGCTCGATCCAAAAATTTGAACCGATAACGGCGTGATCGCGTAAGATTTATCGTGCGCAAACCGATCCGATTTTCCCCATAATCTTCCGCCCAAGTGGGAGTCAGCTATGCCGAAAACTTGTTTTTCCGCCGGCTCGCTCATTCCAGGCGTGCTGGTATTTTCTGTGTGGGCCGTGTGCGGCTCGCTGCTGTTCGCTCAACAACCGATGACGCCGCTAGCGACATCGCCAGCGACCAATCCGCCGATGTCGGGACAGTGGCGATCGCCGGATAGCAATCCGCGGGTCAGCGACGCCCGGCCGATGCAACATTTGCGGCCGACTGCTAGCAGCGATCTCGGGCTGACCCCCGATGAGCAGCGCAACATCTACGTCTACGACAAAGGGAACCGCAGCGTCTGCCACATCATGACCCGCAGCGTCCAGCGCGACACGGTGTTTGGCTTGATGATGACCGAGACCCCGTCAGAAGGCTCTGGATCAGGTTCGGTGCTCGACAAGCAGGGGCATATCCTGACCAATTACCATGTGATCGAAGGGGCGAATGAGATCGACGTCACGCTGTTCAATGCCGAGAGCTACCCGGCCGAACTGGTGGGGCAAGATCCGGTCAATGACATCGCCGTGCTGAAGATTGACGCGCCGGCCGATTTGCTGGTTCCGGTCGAGCTGGGCGATTCCTCGAATCTGCGCGTCGGCCAAAAGGCGTTCGCCATCGGCAATCCGTTTGGTCTGGAACGGACGATGACGATTGGGATTATTTCGAGCTTGAATCGGATGCTTCCTTCCCGCAGCGGGCGGACCATGAAAGCGATCATCCAGATCGACGCGGCGCTGAACCGGGGAAATTCTGGCGGGCCGCTGTTTGATAGCAACGGCTGGTTGATCGGCATGAACACGGCGATCGCCAGTCGGACCGGGCAAAACACCGGGGTGGGATTCGCGATTCCGGTCGCCACGATTCGCCGCGTCGCCCCGCAATTGATCGCCGAAGGAAAAATCACGCGACCTGATTTAGGCGTTTCGCGGGTCTATCTGACCGACGATGGGCTCGGCATCGCATCACTCGTTCAAGGGGGGCCGGCCGAGAAAGCTGGCCTGCAGGGATTTCAACTGGTTCGCCAGCAGGTGCGGCGGGGACCGTATGTCTACGAAGAGACGCGCGTCGATCGGAGCAAAGCGGACGTAATTACCGCAGTCGATGGCGCCGCGATTCGTTCGGCCGATGACCTGTTGACCGCGATCGAGCGGAAAAATCCTGGGGAAGTCGTCAATCTGAGCGTTTTACGCGAGGGAAAGAAAGTGGACGTTCCGGTCACGTTGGGCGTCGGAGACTGACGCTTTGCGCCCCATTCTTACGAACGTGCTAAACTGGACTGCACTTAGAGCGATCTCGCGCCTAAGATGATGATGGCGCCGCCGATGGTAACGATTGTTCCGGCGGCGCGACCTCCAGTGGCAGAAGCACGTTACGGACTATGGGAATTTACGACCGCGAGTATTATCAGGACGAACCGCGCTCGCTCTCTTTCCGTTCGGGCGGGCGCTCGGTCGTCAACACGTTGGTGATCATCAACGTGATCGTCTTTTTCGTCGACTGGCTGGTTTTCAAAGGCAAACTGGCCGGAATCTTCGAGCCCGACGTCGGCTATGTCGGCGGCTGGGGGGCGGTGCATACGCAAACGTTGCTGCAACCCTGGATGTGGTGGCAGTTTGTGACGTACGGCTTTATTCATAGCCCGACCGATATCTGGCACATCATCGGCAACATGTTCGTGTTGTGGATGTTCGGCCGCCAGATCGAAGATCGCTACGGCGGCGCCGAGTTTCTCCGGATCTACTTGCTAAGCATCGTCCTGGGAGGCGTCTTCTGGTCCGCCATCGCGCTTGCGACCGGTTCGCCGGGGACGGTTGTCGGCGCATCGGGCGCCGTGACGACGGTGTTGATCCTGTTTATCTGCAACTTCCCCCGCGTCACGATCTATATCAACTTCCTCTTCCCGGTTCCGGCTTGGGTGTTGGGAGTGATCATGATCGGCTTTAACGTCATGGGCGCTTTCGCGCCGGGGCAAAGCAACGTGGCGTTTACCGTTCACCTGGCCGGCGCGGCGCTTGGCCTGGCTTACTTCTACGGCGGTTGGAATTTCAGCTACCTCACCTTTGGCGACTTGCCTGATCGACTGCGCAAGTCGATGAAACGGAAGCCCAACCTGAAGGTCCATTCGCCCCCCGACGACGATCCGTACGGCGACTCGAACGACGAAGCGGAGCGGATTCTGGACAAGATTCGCGAACAGGGGATGGATAGCATCACCGCCGCCGAAAAGAAGAAGCTGGAAGCGTACAGCCGGCGGATGAAGCAAAAGCATAGCTAGGCGAAGCCAACGCAATCGCGGCAAGGAGGCCGTCGTGACGAAACAAACCGACCGTCTGCAGTACATGCGAAGCCTGGCGGCAGGCAATCCGCCGACCAAGCCGACGCGCTCTTACCTGCTGCCGATCGTTGGTCTGGTGATCTTGAGCCTGGGCGCGGGCTTCTACTTCTTTCCGCCCGATGGCAACTTCCCCAAGCTAAGCGTCGCCGGCCTGACCGGTTCGCAGCCAGAACCGATTGTTGAACCGGGTGAAATCGATCTCGCGGACGCCGACGGCATGATCGCCATCCCCGGCGGGCAGTTCTTGCTCGGTAACGCCAGCGGCCCTGTCGATATGCAGCCGGTCGTGAAGATCACCATCTCGCCGCTACGTGTCGACCAGCACGAGGTGACCAACGCGCAGTTCGCCAAGTTTGTCGAAGCGACCCGGTATTTGACCGACGCCGAACGACGCGGGCGATCATGGGTCTTTGACGCCAAGACGGGCGAGTCGTCGATTGTCGATGGGGCCGAGTGGCGACATCCAACCGGTCCCGACAGCACGATCATCGGTCGCGAGAACTTTCCGGTGTTGCAGGTCTCGTGGTACGACGCGCGGGCGTACGCCGAATGGGCCGGCAAACGTCTGCCGACCGAAGCCGAGTGGGAGTTTGCTGCCCGGGGCGGAAAGATCGACGGCGACTATCCGGCGCAAGACGCCGACGGAAAAGTGGGTAACGTCTGGCAAGGACGCTTCCCGTTCGCCGATGCGGCCAGCGATGGCTATGGCGACCTGGCGCCGGTCGGCAAGTTCGTCCCCAACGGCTACGGACTGCACGACATGATCGGCAACGCCGCCGAATGGTGCAGCGACTACTACGCCGAAGACGCCTATCAGCTGGCCGATCTCGCCGATCCGGTTGGACCCGGCGAAGGAGAAGAACGCGTCATCCGCGGCGGTAGTTGGCTTTCGCAAGAACAAGAGGGCGTCAGCGAAGCGATGGTCTGGTACCGCTCGCATGCCGCGCCGCGTTCGCCCAACAACTTTACCGGTTTTCGCTGCGTCAGGTAGGACAGAGACGTTCAACGTAGGGTCCGCTGTGCGGACCAAAGAACTGCTCGATTAAGATGGCCATGTGGTTAGCGCTGCCGGTGGTCCGCACAGCGGACCCTACGATCGCTTTCGGCTCTCCGCTTTTCTTCCTTCCGCATGTCCCTCGCTCGCGCTTCGGGCTACTATTTCAATGCGTCAACCTCCGTCCCTTCAAACGCAATTTTCGTCGTCTCGCGATCGAGTAGCGGCTTTAGTTCATACACGTTCGTGTAGCCGTAGTTGTGCAGCACAATGAAGGTGTGGATGTTGAGCGAGGCGAGCTTACTTTTCGGGGCGAACGCGATCGGGGCATTCTGGAAGTTGTTGTTGCAATAGATCAGCACCCGAGTCTCTTTGGTCGGGATCACTTTGGCGAGCGCTTCCTCGGTGATGTCGGGAAAGGTCAGGTTGACCGCCCCTTTGACATGCAGCAGCTTGTACATCGCCCGGCTGCGGCAATCGAGGACGATCGTCTGCGGATCTTTCGCCATCTCAATAAATTCCGCTTCCGACACGCGCCGCGGTTCGCGAATCGTGCGCACCACCTCCGCCTCTTGGGCGAACCCGTCGTAGTCGATCAGCGGATTGGCGAACTCGGCCGCCGCTTCGGCGGGAGCCAGGGAGTAAGAAATCGCGACGCCAGCGCCGATCAAACCGACGATAGCTGCCAGGCAAAAGGTGAGGACGCGCATCGTTTCGTCTCCCGCGAGTTGCAGACTAGGGAGCTTGCGGCGCCCGGTGCGCAGGAAGCTGCCTAAAGAGGGAGACGACGCTTGCGGGCAGAGAGTTTTCCGGGCGTCGGGAATTTTTTCCGATACTAGCCCGCTGCGCCAGCGAGAGAATGCGTTGTGCAAAATCCTGAGAGTTGAGTTGAGAACCTGGCAAAGAGCAAGAGACAGGCGTTGTTGGCGCTTCGATGGTCCCTATGCGCTTGCGAACGCATTGCCTCGCTGGCGCTGCGGGCTAGTTTCTCTACCCACCAACGTAGCGGGCGTAGAGCGTCCGCGCCACCGTCGGCTCCGT